>NZ_CP037953.1:3657126-3961887 GCF_009756665.1 Permianibacter aggregans | reverse complement strand
CGAGCATGCGCACCAGAATTTCCATATGCTCTTGTTCAACTGCATGGTGAATCGGTTGAATTCGCTGCGCCCATAATTGGAAGCGATCTTGCTGCAAGGCCTGAACAATGCGCGAAACCCACTGCATTTCCGTTTGTCGCTGCGCCAATTGCTCATCACTACCGCTGAACACAACATAACGATTGCCCCCGTTTTCTTTGGCTTGGTAACACGCCGCATCAGCCTGCCCCAATGCTTGCGCCCAACTGATTTCGTCATCTTTGAGTTCAGACACACCGGCACTGATGCTGATCGGAAATGCCCGATCGGCCCAGGAGAATTCAAAATCGTGCACATCAGTGATCAGTTGCTTTAACCAAGGCTCCGCATCGGTCAAGGTCTGCTGCCAAAGCAGAATGCCAAATTCATCGCCACCTAACCGAGCCAACACATCATGTTCACCGGTGAGCCCCGCCCGCAATAACTCAGCTAGTTGGCGCAACAATTCATCACCGGCAACGTGCCCGCAGCTGTCGTTGATCAGCTTGAATTGATCGATGTCGATATAAACCAATAAATGGGATTGATGCGTCTGCATCGCTTGGTTCAACGCTTCTTGCACCTGACGCTCAAACTCAGCGCGATTACAGAGCCCGGTCAGCTGATCGTGAGAGCGATGAAAATGCAGGGTATCAGCCAAGGAACGGGTGTGATAAAGGTCGTGCACGCACAGCATGAATGCTTCGCCATCCGCTACCTGCAATGGCGTCACCCGCATTTCAAATGGAAACTCACTGCCGTTGTGGCGCAGAATCACCGCCTGCTCGTTGATCCGCTGCAGAAACTCGGCATCACTCAACTTGCGCGGAGAAATGCGGATGGCCTCGCGCTGATTCTCATCGACGACCGGCAGCAATTCATTGATATCGGAAGGTAGCTCGATGTCGACAAAGCCCAACAACCGTCGCGCAGCGGCATTGACGAAGCGCACCTGGCCTCGTGCTGAAATGATGATCACCGGTTCATCGATGGCGGTGATCGCAGCCGCCAATATCTCAAGCGTGTTGTCGTTCATGCTTAGTCGGCATTTGCCTTCCCTGCCCAATTTCGGACTTCCTGGTCGAAGCATAGCCAGCAATCGCCAAATCGGCCAAACCTTGGCGGCGGATTGCTGGCATGGCAATCAACGAACCGCTAACATAACGCCCCAGTTATGCCGTCCCCCTGGAGTATCCGAATCCGTGAGTATCACCACCTCCGGCCAGCGCAGTGACACCGCCTCCCCATGCATCGGCATTTGCAGTACGGTGCTCGGTGATGAGATCTGCCGCGGTTGTGGTCGCACTTTTGATGAGGTACTGAACTGGCATCAATACAGTGATGAGCAAAAGCGCGCCATCAACCAACGCCTGAAAGCCGAAAAGGCCGGTGCTGACGCGTAAACCTCCTCTACCCCAATCGTTCAGCCGTTAAGGAAGCAAGAAATGACCCGTCTGGCCATTGCCGATGTGTTGAAGGGCAAAGCCGCCATAGGCAGCACCGTCCGTATTCAGGGCTGGGTTCGTACCGCCCAGGTGAAACCGACGTTTGCCTTTATTAATGTGCACGATGGTTCGGGATTTCACCCGATCCAAGTGGTCGCCGAAGACAAGTTGAACAATTTTCAGAATGAGATCACCAAGCTGACTACCGGTTGCTCGGTCGATATCACCGGTGAAGTGGTGCCATCGCCGGGCAAAGGCCAGTCAGTCGAAATCAAAGCCATCGAGGTCAAGGTGCTGGGTTGGGTTGAAAATCCGGAGACCTATCCGATCAGCCCGAAACCGCATAGCCTCGAATTCTTGCGCGAGCAAGGCCACCTGCGCGCCCGCACCAACGTCATCGGCGCCGTTACCCGGGTGCGCAACTGCATCGCCCAGGCGATTCATCGCTTCCACCACGAACAGGGTTTCGTCTGGATTGCCAGCCCGATCATCACGGCCAGTGACTGCGAAGGCGCCGGCGAAATGTTCCGGGTGTCGACCTTGGATATGGTCAACTGCCCGCGCGGTGCCGATGGCAAACCGGACTACAGCCAGGACTTTTTCGGCCGCGAAGCATTCCTGACCGTTTCCGGTCAGTTGAACGCCGAAACCTATGCGATGGCGATGTCGAAGGTCTACACCTTTGGCCCTACTTTCCGCGCCGAAAACTCCAACACCAGCCGGCATTTGGCCGAGTTCTGGATGGTTGAGCCGGAAATTGCCTTCGCCGATCTGGCCGGCAACGCCGACCATGCCGAAGCGATGCTGAAGTACGTGTTCAAAGCGGTGCTGGAAGAGCGACTGGACGACATGGAGTTCTTCGCCCAGCGAATCGAGCCAACCGCAATCAGCCGCTTGCAAACGATTATCGACTCCAACTTCGAGCGTATGGACTACACCGAGGCGGTGAAAATCCTGCAGGCTTCGGGCCAATCATTCCAGTTCCCGGTTGAATGGGGTATGGATCTGCAGTCCGAGCACGAACGCTACATTGCCGAAAAACACGTCGGCCGGCCGGTGGTCATGATGAACTACCCGAAAGACATCAAAGCGTTTTACATGCGCCTGAACGACGACGGCAAAACCGTGGCGGCGATGGACGTGCTGGCCCCCGGCATCGGTGAGATCATCGGCGGCAGCCAACGTGAAGAACGCCTGGAATTGTTTGATCGGCGCCTGAAAGAAATGCAACTACCAGTAGAAAACTACTGGTGGTATCGCGACTTGCGCCGCTACGGCACCGTGCCACATTCCGGTTTTGGTCTTGGACTCGAGCGCTGTGTGGCCTATGTCACCGGTATGCAGAACGTCCGCGACGTGATTCCCTTTCCGCGCACCCCGAAAAGTGCCGAGTTTTAATGGAGCCCTTGATGAGTCAGAAAATTCAACGCACCAATTACCGCAGCGAAGCCACCGATTTCCTGCGCGAACTGGAAGCCGACGAGCAGAACAACCGCTCGCCGGCCCGCGCCGCCGAGGAAGCCAAGTACGCCCGCGTCAACCGGTTGCGTGACAAGGAACAAGCGGCCGAAAAAGAAAGCAAGATCTGGAGTGGTTTCTAACGCCAAATGAATGGCGTTACTATTGCCTTCCATGAACAGCGTCAGACCGCTACACTGCAACGACAAGCACCCGACGCAGTAAAAAACGGAGCGAGGAGATAACGATGAAATGCCCGAAATGCAAAGCCCCGATGGACACCCTGAATTTTGAAGGGGTAGACATCGAACGCTGCAGTGGTTGTAAAGGTTTGTGGTTCGACGCCAGCGAGGCGGAGATCATGAAAACCATCAAGAACGCGGAAATGATTGATTTGGGCGTTGCCGGTATCGGTAAGGCATTCAACAACCAGGAACCGATTTTCTGCCCGCGCTGCAATAGTGTTGAACTGCATCGCCGCAAAGATCCAGACCAACCGCATATCGAAGTGGACAGCTGCCCGAACTGCGAAGGCTCGTTCTTTGATGCCGGCGAATTCACCGATTTCAAACAGCATGATCTGCTGGATGTATTCAAGGCTTTTGCCGCGAAACTGAAAACCCGATAAGTTGCCGTAAAATAAAAATCCCCGTTATCGGGGATTTTTTTTGTCTGGAAATTAACCCAGCCGCCATATATCCGCGCTGGTTAACGATTTCTTTGATGATTTTGGCTCGCCGTCAGGAGTACCAACGTAAATAAATCCGATAATGGACTCATTCTCTTTCAGCTTCAATTGCTTGGCCAACGATGCTTTGTAGGCGAGATCGCCAGTGCGCCAGTAAGCACCAAAACCGAGAGCTTCAGCCGCATTGATAACTTGGAATGTCGCCAGCGCGGCAGTTATCAATTGCTCCTGAGCTGGTGCTTTCGGGTGATCAGGCGTTTGGTGACAAATGGCGACAATAACCATTGGCGCCCGCGTCGGCAAATTACGCGCTTTATCGAGCGCTTTCTGTTCATGGCCAGACTCCGCCCGCAACGCGTTCTCAAAATGCTCACCCAGCTCACTCAAATGATCAATATCAAAAACCCGAAAGCGATACGGTTGCAACTGACCATGATCTGGGGCGGCGATGGCTGCCGAAAACATCGCATCCAATTGTTCGTGACTCGGCGCTGGTCCCATCAATTTGGGGTAGGAATGACGATGAATTAAAAAATTCAGTACTTCGGACATGCGAACTCCTTGCAACAGAACTTGGTGAATTTGATCGATAGTAGATCCTAGCAGATGCGCTGCGGCGCAGTCCTTTGTCCTTAGCCGCTATTAAAGACCGGAATTTCTGCATTGGATGGCAAGGTGTTGAAATTTTTTATCGGCGCGATGTTGTTCACCACCGAGTCTGCTGTACGGCGATATCTGATCCACAGCGATGTGGGAAGTGTCGCAACCTGTAGGGAACAAGTGCGACATTGTCGTTCGCCGTACCTAAAACGACTTCTCGCCGTTTTAATCCCCCTCCGACTCTCGAACCTCTTGCGAAGCGAAAAGCAAAAGAGGCCACTCTTGCGAGCGGCCTCTTTTGTTTTTTTGGCGTCCCCACGGGGATTGCGCACCACGTCCATGTAGTGCGTCCTACGGACCGTCGCTCTCGCGACGGCTCAAAAATGCTCCCGGCATTTTTGTCGAACCCCTCCGGGGCTCAAACTTCTTGCGAAGCGAAAAACGAAAAAGGCCACTCTTGCGAGTGGCCTTTTTCGTTTTTTTGGCGTCCCCACGGGGATTCGAACCCCGGTTACCGCCGTGAAAGGGCGATGTCCTAGGCCTCTAGACGATGGGGACTGAACCGTTTCAAGTTCATGCCGCTTCGCCGAAGCGTCATGAAAAATTCAGTATTTTCAGTTGGTTAGCATCGTATGAGCGACGCAACGTCTGAAGGCCGGCGCATTCTACTGAGCAAGATAGCCACTGTCAAAACAAACAACAGATTTTTTCTCGGACTGGCCGTCAGGTCTTCAATAGAGGTTGCGGGCCGGCAACACCACTTTCACCTCCGCACCACCCCAGGTCGAGGTGCCGATATGCATTTCACCGTCATAGGCATGCACAAGCTCGACGATGACCGACAGACCAATCCCCTGCCCTTCAACCTGAGTGTCCAGCCGTTTGCCGCGCTCCAACACTTCCAAGCGCTTTTCTTCGGCAATACCTGGACCATCATCGCTAATGACAAACTCGGTCCAGGCGTCCGTATCCGGCAGCGGCTTAGCTTGCAGTTCTACGCGCGATTTCGACCATTTGCAGGCGTTGTCCATCAGATTGCCGAGTATCTCGGTCAGATCGCCTTCTTCGCCGGCAAATCGGCACGCGCTGGCGACCTGGGCGTTTATCTCGAGATGCTTGTCTCGATACACCTTGCGTAGTGCGTCCACCAGCGGCACCGTCACGGTGTCGACACGAACAATGCTGGCGAAAGGCCGGCGGCCTTTGGTCACGGCTTTGTGCAACTGGTAACGAACAATATCGTGCATACGACTGACTTGCTCATGCACCTGCCGGCGCAGCTTGTCGATATCGGCATCGGATTCGGTAGCGCCGCGCAACACGGCCAGCGGCGTTTTCAGACTGTGCGCCAGATTGGCCATGGTATCGGCGTAGCGTTTTTTCTGCGCATGCTCACTGCGAATAAATAAATTGATGTTATCGATCATCGGTTGCAGTTCGGCTGGAAAATCACCAACCAATTGCGAGGCCTCGCCTTTCTCGACGCTGTTCATCGCTCTGGCAATGGCTTTCAGCGGCTTCAATCCCCAACGCATGATGGTGGTCAGCACGAACACCAATACCACCACCAATACCGACATGCCGATCCACAGAGTCTGTTGAAAGACCGTCTTCGGTCCGGCGTAGTTTGATTCGGATTCAATGGCGACAAACTGGTAACGGTACTCGCTGCCGCCGATGCCTTCCCATATCACCGGAAAACTGGCGGCAATAAACGATTCACCTTCGTTGTCAATTTCCTGAATTTCAATCTCACCGACTTTGCCCGGCGCGATCGCGGGAAACTGGCGAGGCATGACCGAATTCGAACGCCAAATCCGTTCACCTTCGCTGTTCAAGACCATGGCATAAAAGCCGCTGTCGAGTTGGTTGAAACGTTCATCGCGTAAATAGGCTGGCAGATACAACTCACCGGGCTGCGCCTCTTCAGCGACTGACAACAGCGTGTAGATATGAGATTGCAAGCGCAGCTCGATTTGTGAGCGCAGTGCCGAAGCAAATGCCGCTTCCAGAATCAGCGCCGTCAGTAGACTGAACAACACCAGAAACATCGTGGCCGCCATCAACAAACGGCCACGCAGTGATTGCGGCAATTGGCGAATACTGGCTTGCCAGCGGGCAAAACGGGAAGAACTCAAGGCCTGATGCCTATGCGCCGGAATCTTCCGGCGATAATACCAGCCGATAACCGCGCCCACGCAAGGTTTCGATGGGTTGCAACTGATTGTCTGGATCGATCTTCTTGCGCAGACGACCGATAAACACTTCCAGCACATTCGAGTCGCGATCTTCGTCCTGATCGTAAAGGTGTTCGGTCAGTTCGGTTTTCGACACCACTTTACCCGGATGATGGGCGAGATAAACCAGCAAACGATATTCGTAAGCGGTCAGATCCAGCAACCGCTCATTTACCTTGACCGATTGCGCGACGGTATCGATTTCGATCGGCGGGAAACGTAACGTCGGATTGGCAAATCCGGCTGCACGTCGCTGTAAGGCATTCAGGCGTGCAACCATTTCTTCGATGTGAAAAGGTTTGGTCAGATAATCATCAGCACCGGCGCTCAGGCCTGCGACTTTTTCCTGCCAATGATCGCGTGCGGTCAAAATCAGAATCGGGTAGCGCTTGCCGGCATCGCGCACTTTTTTGATCAGTGTCATGCCATCCATTTTCGGCAGGCCCAGATCCATGATGGCGACGTCGTAATCGTATTCGTTGGCGAAGTACCAACCCTCTTCACCGTCGGAGGCGCAGTCAATGGCATAACCGCGAGCTTTCAGGGCATCGGCCAACTGGCCTTGCAACGCCGGCTCATCTTCAACGATCAACGCTCTCATGATTTTCCTGTTCAGCGACTCAGCACATTGCCAGTGCTGCCATCAACCGTGACAATGCGCACGCGGCCGTCGTCGGTCAGTATTTTTACTTTGTACAGAACGCGCTCACCGTTCTGGATTTTCTGCACACCCAATACCTTGCCAGGCACGGCACGCAGCGCTGCCGACGCCGCCTGGCTCTCAGTAATGGTCCGTTGTTGGGCCGCATGAAGCGGCTCGGGCGCCGACCAACTGTAGGCAGGGCCACCGCACAGCAACAACCATGTCAGCAACACGCTACGCATGTATACAACCATTTCGTTTCGTCATTCGTGCAAGTGTAATGAACCAGGATGACTGAGCCAAGAACGAATGTTCCGGATCAATCTTCCCACTCGGGCTGCACGCTGACACTGACGCGTATCCGTTTACCCGGGTCGTATGGCGACACCGTGTGGTAAACCTTGCCTTGGTACTTGTAGCGAACGTCGTAGCCATCGACGATGGTTTCCTGCCAACTGTCGTAAGTGGTCCGGCAACGCAGCTCGGTGCGCCGCTCGACAACCGTGCGTGAATCCGAGGCGGCGGCACCGACATGTGCCCCGGCGATGGCGCCAACGACCGTGCCGGCAGTCGGATGATCATGGCGATGGCCGACAGCATGACCAATGGCACCACCAATCAGCGCGCCAATCAATTTACCGCCGCGCGAGGAACGCTCACGATGAATTTCAACCGGCACGTCTTCGCAGACTTCGCGTGGGTTGCTGCGGGTCACTGTGCGGGTAATCGGCTCGGCACTGAGCACCTTGGCGTATTCGTACGAACGCTCATGATCGGCAATCGCTGCGCTACTGAGAAGTACGGTGCCAATTAACATCAGGCGTTTCATGATTTTCGCTCCTGTCATGATTCGACAGGGCCATTGTGCCGATGTCCAGATGAATTGGGACTGAATATCGGAACGTGTGGCTCAAGCCACCAGCTTCTGTGAAATCATGGTCAGGTCGTGCTGATTTTCCTGCAGCATCTGTAATTCGGCCTCAGCATCCGCCGCTTCAATTTTCAGACTGGCCAGTACTGCGGCCGGTAGTGCACCATTGCCCTCGTCACCGACCCCTATGCGCTTCAGCAATCGATTGGCAATCAGCACAATATTGGAATAAATCGCAAACGGGCTGGTGAATTCCTCTTGGTGATGCCAGCGTACTGCCGTGACCAATTCTTCTGGCATCTGCCAAGCCTGCATCAGCCAAGCGCCGATCTCTTCATGGCTGACACCGAGCACATATTTTTCGATGACATCGACGGCAATAGAGGGGTTGGCCTCGACGTAACGATTGACCAAATAAAACTGCGGCGGGAAAACATGACCAAGCAGCAGATGGCCAAAGTTATGCAATAAACCCGACAAATACACCATGCCGCGCTGCGGTCGGATTTTGCTCGGCATACGCTGACAAAGACGTTCGGCCAGCACAGCGCATAACACAGCTTGGGTCCAAAACGCCTTTAAACCCAACGGCCCTTCGCGCGGCACATTCAAGGAACGACCGACCGCGATGCCGAGCGACAAGTTCAGTACCATCTCAAAACCAAGCACCCGCATGATCGCCATTTCCAACGAGGGAATACGACCGGCGTAACCGTAATACGGTGAATTGGCCCAGCTCATGATTTGCGCAGCCAGGCTCGGATCTTTACTGACCACCGTCGCCAAATCCCGGGCACTGGCATTCGGGTCGGCCCGCAACATCATAATTTCCTGGGCGATTTCCGGCATCGGCGGCAAATCGAAAGTTTCCTGCACGCGGTTTTTAAAGCGCATCGGCAGGAAATGGGAAATTACTTCATTGTCCTGACTCGGCGTGGCGACACCAGTCAAGGTTTGCGGACTGACTGAAATGGTGCTTTGCAAGGCATCACCCAGCAAACGCCCGAATTCGGCTTTGCTGAAGCGTAGAATCTCCCGGCCATTGCCCGCTTCGATATAAATGTCATCGTTGTCGAGTAACTGCACATCTGCAATACACGGCCATCCGTAAGCCATGGCAAATGCCGGCCGACATGAAGGCACGCAACCAGAAAAGTACTTGTCGGCGTCGCTGGCAGACATGACATCCAAATCGCGCAGACAATGCTGTTTGATGGCGTTGAAATCCAACATGTGGTCAGCGGGAATAATCGCCGCGATACGACCATTGTTATCTCGTAGCGGCACGACGCGCGCCAAGGCTGATGGCGGAATATTCAAGTGGCTGGCGATCGAGGCTGGGTCGGAATGTTCAGGGCAGGCTATCGAAGCAAATTCGGCTGAGGCGTCTTTTAACCACTGTTTCAGGCGGGCACTCATCATTCCCCCACTTGCGTGTTTTGCAGCATGCTTAATCAAGCGTTTGTTAAGCATAGTCCGTTTTTTTCTGACGACAGAAAATTGGCATGGGCCGTGTCAGCAAATGTGAGCAAGTACAGAAATTGCGGACAAAAAAAACCCGCTTTTCAGCGGGTTTTCTTCGTTTGGCGCGCCCGGAGCGATTCGAACGCCCGACCGCCTGGTTCGTAGCCAGGTACTCTATCCAACTGAGCTACGGGCGCGAAGGGCCGCTATTATGCCAACATTTTTTAACGTGTCAATTTTTTTAACTCGTTAAATTATGCTGGCGGAGAGGGAGGGATTCGAACCCTCGATACGCTTTTGGCATATACTCCCTTAGCAGGGGAGCCCCTTCGGCCTCTCGGGCACCTCTCCTTCGCAGCGGCGGCATATGCTACAGAATCGCTGCGAAATTGCAAGACAGAATTACTAGAAAGCTTGGAAATCAAAAAACGCTAGCGTCGTCAAAGACGGTATTGCGCAAAGAACCGACAATTCAATGCCGCACTACGTGCTTACATTTGATCATCGTCGTGCGACGAAAAGCCCTGGTTTTTTTCCCGCTGAATCCGCAAGTAAATTTCCTCACGGTGCACCGACACTTCCTTCGGTGCGTTGACACCGATACGGACTTGGTTACCTTTGACGCCAAGCACCGTCACCGTGACCTCGTCACCAATCATTAATGTTTCACCAACGCGGCGCGTCAAAATTAACACTGTGAACTCTCCTTCATGAAATTCGGGCCGCCCCGTATTGGAGCTACGAAGCTGTTGTAATGGACTGTCGGGCCTCGTACGACAAGGCCGCACATTATGGGCCGTCATTGGCCGTTTGGAAACCTCTGACCCTTGTCCCAGACCGATAAATTGTCAAAAAATTTACCGGTACGAATGTAGTGTAGTTGAGCTTTGCCATAGCTCAATAGCAGCACCAGCCATTTTTTACGGCGGGCAATTCGCTATTGCTCACTCTGCCTTTACCGCTACCGACAGACCAAACGCTCGGTGCAAGGTTCGGACCGAGCGTTCCGTTTCGGTATCGGGCACCAGCACGGAAATACGTGACTCGGATGTGGTGATCGCCAGCAACCGAATCTGCTCAGCCGCCAGCGCATCGAACAGCTTCATGACCAGCTCCGGATGGCTGCGAAGCGCAACGCCAATCACCGACACCTTGGCGACGTCATTGTTGACACTAATCGCTTCAGCCGGCAACTCCGGCAGCGCCCCGGCCAGTACGCTGATCGCTTGGGTGACGTCAGTACGCGATACTGAAAACGAGAAGTCGGTACGCTGATGCGCATTCGGCGTCTGAGTAATCATGTCGACTTCAATATGAGCGCGCGCCAAGGTGCCAAATACTCGTGATGCCGAGAACGGCGTATCGGGCATATGCGCAACGGTAATCCAGGCCTCCTGACGCGAACAGGCGACGCCAGAAACCAGCGGTGCCTCCATCCCCTGCTCGACCGAAATCAGCGTGCCGGGACCATCGACGAAAGTGGAAAGCACCCGCAGCGGTACCCGGTATTTACCAGCGAACTCAACACTGCGAGTTTGCAGCACTTTCGAGCCTTGACTGGCCAGCTCCAGCATTTCCTTGAATGTGATGCTGTCGAGCCGATGGGCTTCCGGCACCATTCGAGGGTCAGTGGTGTAAACGCCGTCAACGTCGGTAAAGATCTGGCATTCATCGGCGTTCAGCGCTGCCGCCAAAGCGACCGCGGTGGTATCAGAACCACCACGCCCCAGCGTCGTGATATTACCCTCGGAACTTACGCCCTGAAAGCCGGCCACCACGACAATCCTGCCGTCGTTGAGCAGTCGGTGCAAATGCTCGCTATCGATCTGTTCAATGCGTGCTTTGCCATGAACGGCATTGGTGGCAATCGGTACTTGCCAGCCTTGTAAGGAAACGGCCGGGTAACCCCGGCCATTTAAATGAATTGCCATCAGCGCTATGGTGACTTGTTCGCCAGTAGCGGCAAGCTGATCCATTTCGCGGCTGTCCGGCTGCGCGGCCATTTGCTGGCCCATTGCCAGCAAACGATTGGTTTCACCAGACATCGCCGACAGCACCACGACAACTTGATGGCCGGCATCACGCGCGGCGATCGCTTTGTCGGCAGCATGTCGAATGCGCTCTAAATCGGCGACCGATGTGCCACCGAATTTCTGCACGATAAGCGCCATGATGGTCCGTTTATCAGCTCAGTTTGTTGGCGATAAAGTTTTCGGTTTGCGTCAGCGCTGCAGCAACATCGCTACCGGCCGCGGCGCCGCCCTGAGCCATTTCCGGTTTGCCGCCACCGCGACCACCGAGCAATTGCGCGATATGGCTGACCACTTCACCAGCGCCAATGCGACCACTGACGGATTTGCTGGCTGCCGCGATATAAGACAGTTTTTCGCCATCACTGCTAAGCAACAACACCAGCGCTTCGCCCAGCTTGTCACGCAAACGTTCGGCCGCTTCGCGCAAGGCTTTGCCATCAAGACCATCGAGCTCAGCAACAATGACGTTAACGCCGCCAAGTTTTTTCGCCTGATTGATCAGCTGCTCGGCTTTGCCTGCCGCCGCAGCGGCTTTCAACTTCTCGATTTCTCTTTCCAATTGCTTGTTGCGATCAGCCATTTGCTGCACACGATTGGGCAGATTGCTGACATCGCTTTTTAGCGAAGAGGCCAATTGATTCAATTGCGATTCACGCTCATGCAACCAGGCCAGCGCGCCTTCACCGGTGACGGCTTCAATACGGCGAATGCCGGCGGCAATACCGCCTTCACTGATGATCTTGAACAGACCGATATCACCGGTGCGCTTGACGTGAGTGCCGCCGCATAATTCTTTGGAAAATTCGCCCATCGACAACACTCGTACAGTGTCGCCATATTTCTCACCGAACAGCGCCATCGCGCCAGCCTTGATCGCCTGCTCCGGTGCCATCAAGTCGACCGCGACAGCATTGTTGGCACGGATCTGTTCGTTGACGATTTGTTCAATGCGCAGCAGTTCTTCCGGCTTGACCGGTTCGTTGTGGGAAAAATCGAAACGCAAACGGTCCGGATCAACCAGCGAGCCTTTTTGCGTAACGTGGCTGCCAAGCACTTCGCGTAACGCCGCATGCATCAAGTGGGTTGCCGAGTGATTCAACACGGTGCGTTGGCGACGCAGCTGGTCGACTTCGGCATCCAACACCTCACCTTTTTTTACCGAGCCTTTCAGCTTCGCTCTGTGGGCAATGGCGTTGCCAATCTTGATGGTGTCGACCACTTGAAGCTCCGCTGTCGCAGAACGCAGCACACCATGATCGCCGACCTGACCACCGGACTCGGCATAGAACGGCGTGTGATCGAGCACGACCAGCAGTTCTTCTTCGTCACTGGCCTGTTCGACTTCTTTGCCTTCCTTCAACAAGGACATCACATGCCCACGATGCTGAAGCGTGTCGTAACCATGGAAATGGGTTTCGGCATCGACCTTCAGCGCCTTGGTGTAATCGACACCAAACTGCGAAGCACTTTGCGAGCGCTCACGCTGTTCTTTCATGCAGGCTTCATAGCCTTTCATGTCCAGCGTCAGGCCGCGTTCGCGAGCAATGTCATTGGTCAAATCGACCGGAAAACCATAAGTGTCGTAGAGCTTGAACACGACATCGCCCGGCAGCGTTTTATCTTTTAACTCAGCAATGGCGTTGTCGAGCAACTTCATGCCTTGCTCCAGCGTGCGGGCAAATTGCTCTTCTTCCAGTTTCAGAGCACGTTCAATGCGAGCCTGGCCGCTAACCAGTTCCGGATAAGCCGCGCCCATTTCTTTCACCAGTGCTGGCACCAGCTTATGGAAAAATACGTCCTTGCAACCGAGCATGTAACCGTGACGAATCGCGCGGCGGATGATTCGGCGCAAGACATAACCACGGCCTTCGTTTGATGGCGTGGCGCCATCAGCAATCAGAAATGAGCAGCTACGAATGTGATCAGCTATCACGCGCAGCGACTTGTTCTCTTTGTCAGCGCAGCCGGTTACTTGAGCGGCGGCATCGATCAGGTGCTGGAATAAATCGATTTCGTAGTTTGAATGCACATGCTGCATGACGGCGCTGATGCGCTCAAGGCCCATACCGGTATCGACCGATGGCGCCGGCAGGGGATGCAATTCGCCATCAGCGGTGCGATTGAACTGCATGAACACGTTGTTCCAGATCTCGATATAGCGGTCACCATCCTCGTCCGGTGAACCTGGAGGACCACCAGCTATGCCTTCGCCGTGATCGTAGAAAATTTCGGTACAAGGTCCGCAAGGACCGGTATCACCCATTGCCCAGAAATTGTCGGACGCATACGGAGCGCCCTTGTTGTCACCAATGCGCACCAGACGCTCAGCCGGAATACCGATTTCCTTGTTCCAGAGCTCATACGCTTCGTCATCGGTGGCATAAACGGTCACCCACAAACGCTCTTTCGGCAAGCCGAGCCAGAGCGGCGAAGTCAGAAACTCCCAAGCGTAAATGATCGCGTCTTTCTTGAAATAATCGCCGAAGCTGAAATTGCCGAGCATTTCGAAAAAGGTATGGTGACGAGCGGTGTAACCGACGTTCTCCAAATCATTGTGCTTGCCGCCGGCGCGCACACATTTTTGCGAAGACACGGCACGGGTATAAGCACGCTTTTCAACACCAAGGAAACAGTCCTTGAACTGGTTCATGCCGGCGTTGGTGAACAACAGAGTCGGATCGTCCAATGGAATCAACGAGCTGGAGGCGACACGGGTATGGCCTTTGCTCTCAAAAAATTTCAGAAACATTTCCCGAATGTCATTGCTGGAACGACCCACTTTCCCACCTTACCTGTTGCGATGTTGATAATTGGCCAGCGCCGTCTTGGCGGTTGCTGGCGTAAACCCTTTTTGCACAAGATGGCGCAATGCCTTCATGCGCACAGCGTGATCCGCTGTATCTTTATTGCGTAAATATTTTTCGATTGCCGATTCCGCCAACGCCTGCCAATCGACGTCGGCTTCCGCTACGGCATCACCGGAAACGCCTTGCTGTTGCAAGGCCATCGCGATACGTCTTGGCCCCTGCCCTCGCTGCTTGCGGGTATTAATCAGGCTTTGCGCGTAACGCTCATCGCTTTGCCAATCACGTTGTTGTAACTGGCGCAGCGTTTCATCGATTTCAGACGCATCGAAGCCACGCGC
This sequence comes from Permianibacter aggregans, assembly GCF_009756665.1. GTDB lineage: Bacteria > Pseudomonadota > Gammaproteobacteria > Enterobacterales > Permianibacteraceae > Permianibacter > Permianibacter aggregans. Next base: position 3,947,285 of record NZ_CP037953.1, on the reverse strand, counting down.
TGTCAGCTTGCGCCGCAATTCACGCTCAGCGTGTTCGCGGCGCGCCAACAGGCGCATGGCTACCGACAATGCCGAATCGCTGGATTTCAGGCCTCAACCTCTTCGGAAACCGACTCATCATCCGGTGTGCTGGACAAGTCGATGTTCGCCGCGCGGATTTGCTTTTCGATTTCCGCACGCGTTTCCGGATTCTCACGCAGGAACTGTACGCAGTTCTGCTTGCCCTGACCGATGCGGTTGCCGCCGTAGCTGTACCAAGCGCCGGATTTTTCGACGATACCCTGCTTGACGCCGAGATCGAGAATTTCCCCTTCGACCGATACGCCCTGACCGTAAAGAATTTCAAACTCAACCGTTTTGAATGGCGGAGCGACTTTGTTCTTGACGACCTTGACGCGGGTTTCGTTACCGATGATCTCCTCGCCTTGTTTGACCGCACCAATACGACGGATATCGAGACGAACCGAGGAATAGAATTTCAGCGCGTTACCACCGGTGGTGGTTTCCGGGTTGCCGAACATGACGCCGATTTTCATACGAATCTGGTTGATGAAAATAACCAGGCAGTTCGAGCGTTTGATATTGGCTGTCAGCTTACGCAATGCCTGCGACATCAAACGTGCTTGCAGACCAACGTGCGAGTCACCCATTTCACCTTCGATTTCCGCTTTCGGCGTCAACGCCGCAACCGAGTCGACGACGACCAGATCGACCGCGCCGGAGCGCACCAGCATGTCGACAATTTCCAGCGCCTGCTCGCCGGTATCCGGTTGCGATACCAACAGATCATCAAGATTGACGCCGAGCTTTTCGGCATAAATCGGGTCGAGTGCGTGTTCGGCATCGACGAAGGCCGCCGTGCCACCAGCTTTCTGACAGCTGGCAATGGCCTGCAAGGTCAATGTCGTTTTACCGGACGATTCCGGACCATAAATTTCAACGATACGGCCACGCGGCAAACCACCAATACCGAGCGCAATATCCAAACCCAGCGACCCGGTCGAAATGACCTGGATATCTTTCGGGGTTTGCTGATCGCCCAGACGCATGACCGTGCCTTTACCAAACTGCCGGTCAATCTGAGCCAGCGCTGCACTCAGCGCTTTCTTACGATTCTCATCCATCACTTTCTCCCACGGAAAATTCGCCGTATTCACCGCCTTGCGTCGCCGCGTGTGTCGGGGCGGGTTACGGACCTTGGCTATCGTTCATATACGAAAGCGACGCCGCATTATTTCACAAAACCTATGGGCGCAGTAGGCGCCCCCATGCGGCAATTCAGAACAGAAATTGGCGAAAAATCAGGCAAATTGGACGTTATAAACCAAGCGCTGACCTATCGAGGCGGCAAGACCTGAAAGGTCTTTGACCGGTTTGCAGAAAATATCGCTGGTACGCAGACCGAGCCGCCGCAGCGACTCGTCTAGACGGAACTCCATTGACCCGGTATGGATAATGAATTTCAGTGCCGCATCCTTGTTGCAGGCATAGCGAATGAACTCGGCGCCATCAATGCCGGGCAACCGGATATCAACGATCGCCAGCGCGATGTCATGCTGATCCAGCAATTGCAGCGCATGTTCGGCCGTCGCCGCTTCCAGCACCTGATACCCCTCATCCTCCAAATAAGCGGCCAGGCTCATCCGGATAATCGGTTCATCATCAAGGACCAGTATTCGAGGCGCCAACATTGTCGTTTTTTTCGCCAGTTTTTCCGTAAGCGGCGGAGAGTATCAGCCCTGACCGGCTTTGGCTAGGCAACAAGCTGTGGGTAAACGTGTGGATTTCCGGTGCCCTTCCTGGGCATTTGGCACGTACGCAGCAGAAATTCCATGACTATCTATACTTAGGCTTAATCTGGACTGATCAACCTTGTGGCACGATCGTGTATACCTATAGTGATAAAAGTTTCCTGATCATTGATGACTTCGGCGAATTCCGCCGGTCGGTGAAAACCATGTGCCAGCAATTGGGCGCCGTCGATATCGACCAAGCTGCGACTGGCCAGGAAGCGGTCAACCAATGCCTGAACAAGAAATACGACATCATCCTGTCAGACTACAACCTCGGCGATGGTAAAGACGGCCAGCAAATTCTCGAAGAACTGATTCACCGTCGGCTGCTGAAACCGAGCGCCATTTTCGTCATGGTCACCGCCGAAAACTCGACGGCGATGGTCATGGGCGCACTCGAATACCAGCCGGATGCCTATTTAACGAAACCGTTCAACAAGGTCGCCCTGAAAACCCGTCTCGATAAACTGATGGAAAAGAAACAGGCGATGCAGGCGATCAATAACGCCCTGGAAGCCGGCAAGCATTCATTGGTACTGAAACTTTGCGATCAGGAAGTCGCGGCCAATTCGCGTTACGCGCTGTCGGCCCTGCGCATCAAAGCCGAATTGCTCGAAGAGCGCGGCGAACTGACGGCCGCCTACACACTTTATTCGACGCTGTGCAAAGAACGGCCGCTTTCTTGGGCCATCGCGGGTGCTGCTCGCATTTTGATCAAGCAGGGCAATCCACGCGCCGCGCGAGATCTGCTGGAGTCGGCCACCAAAGAACTACCGACTTTTCTCGATGCGCAAGATTTGCTGGCGGATGCGATGTTGCAGTTGGGCGACAGTCAAAACGCGCAGAATGTGCTGCAAGAAGCCGTCAAGCGCTCACCCAAAGCAGTGCTGCGTCAACGCAAACTGGGTGAAGTTGCATTGAAAAACGAAGACTACCCAGTCGCTACCCGAGCTTTCAAACAAACGGTTTCTCAGGGCCGGCACTCGGTGTTCAAACAATCCGATCCCTACCTGAAACTCGCCCACTGCCTGACCCGCAGCCTTGGCGGCAGCCCGGTTGAGGACAAACGCACCAGCGATGAATTTCATCGAGTGTTGAATGAACTGGAAACCGATTACAAAGGTGACCAGGAAATCGCGATGCGTTCGCTACTGGCGCAGGCCGAGCTGCACAAAACCCAAAACCGCCCAGACGATGCCGCGTCGGCCGCCAAAGGCGCGGCGAAATTATTGGCGGGGCTGGATCGGGCGCTGCCGCCAGATACGGCGATCGATGTTGCCGAAAAGTTTGTCGCGCTTGGGGATGCCGATTCCGCCAAGCAAGTGCTGGATGCCTGTGCATTGCTGCATGGTGATGATGAAAACCTGAAAAAACAACGGCAGGAAATTCTCGGCAAGGCAGTCAAAGCCGACGAAGCCAACGATCGCGCTGTTGAACTCAATAACGCCGGCGCCAAGTTCTTTGAAAAAGGCGATCACGAGAACGCCTTGCGCAATTTCCGCAAAGCGATTGAACTGGCGCCACAGAACATCAGTATCGTGCTCAACATGGCGCAGACACTATTGGATATCTTTCAGGCCAATCCGGCCGAAAAAGACTTGCTGAACGAATGCCTGCGCTGCCTGGAACGTATCCGACACATTTCGCCGGAAGATAAACGCTATGCCCGCTTCCAGGCATTGTTGCGACAAACCCAGCAATTGAAAGCGGAGCATGGCGCATGAGCGGTCAACGTGTGGGCATTGCCTTTCCTACCGTACTCGCCTCCACCGTACACGACATGAAAAATTCGCTCGGCATGCTATTGCAGGCCTTGGACGCCATTATCGAGCGAATTCCGGAAGCGGTACGCGATGACTTGCGCGAACTGGCTGTCATCAAATACGAATCGGAACGGGTCAACCATGATTTGGTGCAACTACTCGCGTTGTACAAAATCGAGCAGGACCAGTTGCCGTTGAACATTGGTTATCACGATGTCACGGAGTTTCTCGAAGAACAGGGTCTGCTCTATGGTGAATTGTTGCAATACCGTCATATTGAACTGAGCGTACACGCCGATGAGGGCTTGTTCTGGTATTTCGATGCCGATTTGCTGGCGTCGGCACTCGGCAACATCATCACCAACACCATCCGCTACAGTAAAAGTGCAATTGAACTTCATGCCTTCATTCAAGATAATGCCTTGCAACTGATCGTCGCCGATGACGGCCCCGGCTACCCAAAAGCGATGATTGAAAAGCAGCAGGACTATTTGTTGGGTATAAACCAGAGTTCAGGCAGTACCGGGCTCGGTTTGTATTTCTCCGGGCAAATTGCCCGACTTCACAGCAAGGACGGTCGGCAGGGGCATATAGTGTTGGCCAATGGCCAACCAATGAGCGGTGGCGCGTTTCGCATGGTTCTGCCATAGCCAAGCGCCCTTCTCTGCGTGTTTCGCCATGAATAGCAATAAAACAACCAGACCGCGAGTGCGCGCATGAATACCACGATTATTGTCATTCTGATCATTGTCCTCGCCATCGGCGGTCTCGCGGTCGCCAACTGGGTGGCCGCTCGCGAGCGGGCCGAAGCCGAACGCCGGCACCGCGTTGCCATGCATCGGGGAGCGGTGCGCGAAGCCCAGGAAATGCTCGACTTGGGCAACTTGCTGCCCTTGGATATCAATGTCCGTGATGTACTGCTCGACTACATCAGTTTGCACTTGCAGGCGATGAAGCAAATTGACCCGAGGGTCGATATCGCCGCCACGATGCAATGGGCCGAAGAAACCCGTCGCCAACCGCAGCATGCCAGCGGCGATTCGGCCTTGAAGCTGCCTGCGCAATCGGAAGAGCTGACGGCACTGCGTTCTCAATTGCATCGGTTGACCGAATACGTCGCCAAACTGCGCCGGGAACCACGTCTTGATGGCCCCAAGGTTTTGCAAGCATTCAAGTACTTGGCCCGTTTGCGCCTGCGTTGTGATGTCGAGGGCCATATCAAACTCGGCCAGCTCGCGATGCTGCAGCAAAAAGTACCGCTCGCCCGCCAGTACTACAAATACGCCTATGAGCGTTTGGTCAAAGAAAACATCAGCGACAGCTATGTCCAGGAACAACTTTCGGTGCTGGAAGAAGCGATGAAGGAAGTGCGTTTGCTGGAACCAAAAACGGAAGAAGGCGAACAGGCTGCCGATACCGGGGCGGACGACGATTTCGACCCGACGTTCCAAATCAAGAAAAAATGGTAAGCGCTCTGCACTACTGGCAGCATTGAGGCGTGCCGAATTATTGGAGTGCGGCCGCCTCCAGCGCCTGGGTTACATCACGAAACAATTGACGATTTTCATGCGATAGCGCCATCAAATTGCGATGGGCGTTGAGCACATGGCGGGTGTAATCTTTTTCGTCTTCGGCCAATTCCGCCAGTTCTTCGTAGGCTTCCGGCTCACTGCCGGCATCCGGCAACAGATGAAATACCTTGTCGAAACTGACCGCTTTCAAAACCGCCAGCATCTCGGGTTGATTGACCAGTATCGTCGGGCGTTTGTCCTGGGCGCGGCGTGTGTGGATAGCGACCTGGGCGAGCACGCCTAAGGCCGTGCTGTCGACGGCCGTGGCATCAAGCAAATCGATGATCACCGACGCCTGCTCCTGCTCCTGGAAAATTTTCTGAATGAAGCGATCAACGGCAGCGCAGATCTGAAACCGGATATCGCCACGAAACTTCAATACATAGACACCGTTGTGAAGGGCGTAGGAAACCTGTCCGGTTGTCGTTGTTCTCATAAATGTCGGATCAAAAACAAGGCGATATCGTCTATCGGTGCACCTTGTACCAAGCGTGTGGCCCGTTCCAGCAAGGCATTGACGCCAGGTACCCCTGAATCTGTCAGGGATAATATCAAAGTTTCATCCTTTGCCAATGCCGACCCGTTCGGGATTTCCAGCACACCATCAGAGCACAGCAACAGCGAGGCTTTGGCTTCGAGACGGCGCTCTTCGTTCTCATAACTGGCCCAATCGAACAAACCGACCGGGAAACTGTTGCCGCCCAGGAACTGCTGCTTGCTTCCATTGGTCAGTAACGGCCGAGGATAATGACCACCATTGGCAAATTTCAAATGACCGGTGCGGATATTCAGCACGCCATAGAACAGCGTCAGGTATTTGCCGAGATTGGCCTGCAGCACTTCGCTATTCAAGTAACTGAGCAAAGCCGCCGGGTCGAGAATCACCGTTTCGCCAAAACTGCGGAAGCGGCGCAGCGGATGGTTGATCAGGCTTTTCAGCATCATCGTGACGAACGCCGAAGCAGCGCCATGGCCGGAGACATCGGCCAGATAGAAACCGACATGATCGGCATCGATTTCAAAATAATCGAGAAAATCGCCGCTCAGATACAGCGACGGCAGCACCGCATGGCTGAATTCCCAGTCACCGAATCGCGCCAACGGTTCTGGCAGCAATTGCAATTGTGCCTGACGGCCGGCCTCGTGATCGCGACGCAACAAGTCCAGGTTTTCTTCCAATTCGATATTGGCCGCTTCCAGCTCATCACGGTATTGGCGGTTTTCTTTTTCCAGACTGACCTTGTGAATGACCGAGCGAATCGCGTGCGCCAGCACTTCCAAATCGGCGATCGGTTTGACCAGGTAATCGCTGGCACCAAGGCGCAGGGCTTCGACCACATCGGTCATGACGCCGGCACCGGAAACCACGATAACCGGTAATCCAGGTTGCTCTCGGGTCAGCACTTCCAGCACCTGCAGACCGTCCATATCCGGCATGCGCAAATCGCAAAGCACCACGGCCGGCGGATCTTCCTTGCAGATTTTCAGGCCGTCGCGCGCGCGCGCGGCCGACACCACGTTATAGCCGCAGTCCTCAAGAAAAACGCACATGCTGTCGCGCACCAAATCATCATCATCAATGACCACGATGCGGGTATGCATTAGTTCGGCCGGATCACTCATTCACTTGTCATCAACAGCATGAAACACAAGACTGCAAAAGTTATAGCACAGAGCCTCTCAAAGCTCTGCCCGATACGGAACAAATTCGACAAATTCAGACGGCACTTCGGTGCCATTCTTTATTTTTACCAGATATTGACGCTTTTTTGCTCACTCACTACTATCCGTAGTGGCGCAACCAGCGCCCCATCAGGAGAAAACACATGATGAATCTTGCGCGCGATTATGCGGAAAAGCGCGACTTTATCCGCATGTTTGTCGATGCCAAAGTCAGCATCGTGGACTTGGACTCCGGCGCGGAGTACCACGGAGAAGCAAAAAACCTAAGTGGTAAAGGCTTGATGTTCGAAGCAAACTTCGAGCCAGCCCTTGATGCCGAGCTGCGCGTAACGGTCGCTTCGATGCAATCGCGGATGCCGCCGCTGGTCGCCTCGTTCAAGGTCGTGCGGGTGATCAAGAAGGATGACGGCATGTATGAAATCGCCGGTGAGCTGAGTAACGTCAGCTGAACCAGAAAACGAGCCGTCCGGCGCGTTTTTTCTAACGGCTATTACCTAGCGTAAAAGCCGCAGGGAATTTGTCCCCGAAAAGATTCGAATCCGCCTTTCAACTTCGACCTGTGTGGCCATGGCTGCTAGTAGCAGTCGTCATCGATTGGATCGCAATCGTCTTCCAGCTCCGGCAACGGCGGATTACCGTCGTGGATCAGGTAGTTTCTCCGCTGCAAATAGGCATCACGCACAAATACGTATTCATCGAGCGCCTCTTCCAGCAAAGGGTCCAGTTCCAGCAAACGTTTGCGGGTGTCGATCAGGTCCATACCGCGGACCGCATTGCGGGTGCGCACATGATCAATTTCCTGCATCGGCGACAGGTAACCATCGACCGGTTTACCCCAGACATCACGCATCGTCGATGGCCCGAGAAACGGCAGCATCAGGTATGCACCCTGTGGCGCGCCCCAGGCAGCCAGCGTCTGACCGAAATCTTCGTCACGACGGTCAAGCCCCATCGCGGAGGCCGGATCGAACATACCGCCCAATCCCAATGTGGAATTGATGACAAAGCGGGAAAAGGTGACGCCGACCGAACCCCATTTCCATTGCAGCAGGCTGTTGGCCAATGTCGGCACTTCGTCGATATTGTCAAAGACACCGGAAATTCGATCGCTGACTACCGTTGGCGTCACCGTGTCATAGCCCTTGGCGACCGGCTTGAGAAAATACGTGTCGAGCCCTTTGTTGAAGGTATACATCGAACGGTTGAAATCCTCGTAAGGATCGTCCTTGTGTGTGCCGGTCGTCGCACAACCAGCCAAAACCAGCAACGACAGCACAATGGCCAAACGCGCCAAAACCATGATCGACAAAATCCTTGTTACGAAAGGGTCGCTATTCTACGCGAGGACGATATGTCGTTGCAGCCAGTCATTCAGCACCGGCGTCAACGCCTGTTCCAGGGTTTTCGCTGACTGCCCCGTCAAGTTCTGCAAATGCGCAATAATGGCGGCGAGATCCGACTGTGGATGTTCCTGCAGCCAATTCAGCAACTGAAAACTCAAGGCATTGAGCTGCAGAAAATGCACCTCATCATCGGCTTTGCGGTAAACGACCAGAAACGTCGGCTGAGCCGGAGCGTGTGCCGGCTGATAACTTTCACCGATGCGTTGCACATCAAACTGATAAGCCAGTGGAAAGGCCACAGGTGACACGCTAAGTCGTGAGGTTTCGGTCAGCGTCGTATCGGTCAGGTCCGGCACACTTTCCGGCACGATCAACGCCACCAGCTCCATCCACTCGTAATGCGCCAACTCTTTGCTGAATGGCGGTAACGACAGGCGCTCGATGATATCGCTTTCGGCCAGGTATTCGACAAACTCGGCATTGATTTCATTGAACAGCGGACTTTGCGCGGCGTGCTCGGCAAAATAATGCCGGCACAAATTCAGCCACGTGAGCTCACCCAGCAACTCGCTGAATACCGGAAAGCAATTGTCGAGAAAGTTTTTGACGTTGTTGAACAGCAGCTCGCGGTAGACCGCCAAGCGACGGTCTTCGATACCGCTCGGTGCCGGCGCCAGCTCCGGCGCGCGCATATGGGCCGTGAACGCGTATTGATGCCGCTGAAAGCGCGGCAGCGACTCATCCTGCGCTTGCTGTTTGGCGTAGCGAAAACTCACGCGCCTGCTCCTGTAGCTGCTCAATCTGCTGCAACTCGTGCTGAAGCTCCGGTAATGACGGAATATTGAAATCGCGTTCCAGCAAGGTCGGCATGACACCAAAGAGGCGATAGGCTTCTTCGAGCAAAGCCCAGACCGATGGCTTGACTTGGGTGCCATGGGTATCCACCAGCAGATCGGGCGCCTCGTCGTAATGACCGGCAATATGCACATAGCTGACCGGCGCGCCTTGCAAGCCGCGCAAAAATTCCAACGCATCATAGCGATGATTGACGCTATTGACGTAGATATTGTTGACGTCGAGCAGCAACTCGCAATCAGCCGCTTTCAGCACCGCCAACAAAAATTCCAGCTCGGGCATTTCCTGTCCTGGCGCAGCGTAATACGAGACGTTTTCGATCGCGATGCGCTGACCGAGCAAATCCTGCACCCGGCGAATACGAGCCGCCACATAATCAACGGCTTCTTCGGTAAACGGAATCGGCATCAGATCATAGAGATGACCATGATCCGAGCAATAACTCAAGTGTTCGGAATATTTGCGGATATTGTGACTGCGCAAAAACGTGCGCACTTCCAGCACAAACGCTTCGTCCAGCGGTGCCGGACTACCTATCGACAATGACAGGCCATGACAGACAAACGGGTAACGCTCGGTAAACGCCCGAAAACGTTTACCGAGTGCCCCGCCCATGCGCATCCAGTTTTCCGGCGCAACTTCCAGAAAGCTGATTTCCGGAATGGGTTCATCACGCAGCGGCTGCATCAGCTCGCGGCGCAATCCTAAGCCGACGCCTTCAACCGGATAACGCATGGCGGTTCCTTAACAAACAGTGAAAGGTAAATCAGCGAGCCTTAGCTCAGGCCACCGCATTTGCCTTCGCCGCACTTGCCTTCTTTACCTTTTTCTTTCTTGTCTTTGCCTTCGCCGCACTTGCCTTCACCGCACTTGCCTTCCTTGCCTTTCTTGTCTTTTCCTTCACCACACTTACCTTCGCCGCACTTGCCTTCCTTGCCTTTCTTGTCTTTTCCTTCACCACATTTACCTTCGCCGCATTTGCCTTCCTTGCCTTTTTTGTCCTTGTCTTCGCCACATTTACCTTCGCCGCATTTGCCTTCTTTGCCTTTTTCTTTTTCACCTTCGAGCAACGCGAGGTTGTAGCCACTGCTCAGATCGTTGTAACCAAACAGCGTGCTATCAGCGCTGACTTGAGCAGCAGCCAGTGAGGCGACGACCGAAGCGCCAATAAGCGTTGTCAGTTTGCGGGTCTTGTTCATTGCTTCATCTCCTGAAAGATTGATTAAGTGAATCCGGCCACGGGTACAACGAGAGCCCGAAACGTGCAGAGGCCGTTTGGGTTGCCTCACTGCCATACGACAGTGCGTACAAGTATGCCGTTCGCCACATTAGAGTGTGGCCGACGGCAACTGTTACACCATAGCAGGAAACGGTTACGGGATTCAGCCGAAGCGTGCCACCGATACGACCAATGGAGCACGCCAAGCGATGATATGCCCGGCGTTCAGCGTTAATTGCTGCAGAGTTCAGCCTGAAAATGTGACATTTTCACGTTTGAGCTGCCGTCGAGACTTGATACGGGAGGAATGACAGGAAAGATTTGCACAGCGGACCAGTATCGATCCGCTGTGTATGACAAAACGATGGCAAAGAAGCGGCGGTTATAGCGAGCGGTTGATCACCAAGGTTTGTTTCGGTGCCTGGCGCCAGTCAAACGCTTGCGAATCGCCTTGCAGATCTCCAGCCGCGGGTTCAACTTTACCGCTGGCCGAAACCCTGGCAATCAATTGCACGCGCTGATGATCAGAAAGTTTGAACGCCGGGTTCATCGCGTTCTGATCCGATAACGTCACTGTGGTCGGCAACGATGACGGTTCCACCACCGCGACCGCTAACGGCATCGGTGGCCCCTGCTCGGCTTTGGCATAAACAAATACCCGACCAGCGCGCGGCAACTTTTCCTGCAGTTCAGGTGCCAACTCCACACGCACTTCAATGGCGTTGGCCGTAGCGGCTGGTTCGCTGGTATTTGCCGGAGCGGTTTCAGCCTTGAGTTTTTGTTCCGCTTCCGCAATCAACTGATCGATAGCCTGGGTGGCACTGCTGTCCTGTTGATGACGTTCACGTAACCAACGAAACGAATTGATCGCTTGCTGATACTCGCCACGCTCCAACGCTCGGTAGGCTGACAAAATTCTCGCGCCTTCGTGTTCCGGCTGCAGGTGCAAGGCTTCCGCCAACAAGCGATCCACTTGTTCAAGGCTGCCTTCCGGATCAGCCATACGCATGGATTGCGCATAAGCGACCACGTAGTCCGGTTCCTGTCGATCGATGCGATAGGCATTGGCAAACGCCTGCATCGCTTCCTGTGGCCGGTTCAGGCTCATGTAGGAACGACCAAGCATGTACCATCCTTCGACATCGTCCGGGTCCTGATGCAGGCGAGTGCGTAACAGCAACAACGCGTCACGCATATTGCTTTCGCCGTGCTGCATATCGGCAGCATTCAGATTTTGCCAATGCTGCACTTCGCGATAGGCACCAATCTGGCTGTACAGGACACCTGCTAGCAACGGCAGCAACAAGGCCATGGCCAGCACCAAAATCGTATTGCGCTTGCTGTGCGTGTTCGCCGCCGCATGGCTTTGATCGGCTTCGGCTAATAAACGACGGGCGTTCTCGGCATCAAGAATGGCTTTGTCATCGGCCGCAATTTCACCGGCTTTGAATTGCCGTTCGATTTCGGCGGCACGCTCCTGATACAAGGCCTTGTTGGCATCAATTTCCACCTGCCGTTCGGCTGGAGGCTGACGCCACAGTGTCCACCACAAGCGCAACAATACCAGCAGCAATAACAGCGCCGCCGCCAGCAAAAACGTATTCATGCCTTGTCCTTATTCTGTTCGTTCAGCAAGGTTTGCAGACGCGCCTGTTCTTCCGGCGTCAACACCGATGGCGATTCTTTTGCCCGCGCCATTTTGCGTCGAATCAAGAAAACCAACACCAGCAGCAACGCGATAAACGGCCCGAACCACAACAAGGCCGTATTGGCTTTCAGCGGCGGGTTATAGAGTACGAAATCGCCGTAGCGCTGCTGCAGAAAGGCAGCAATTTCAGCATCGGTTTTACCGGCCTGGATTTGTTCGTAAATCAGCTCGCGCAAATCCTTGGCCAAAGGCGCGTTGGAATCGGACAAGGTTTGGTTCTGGCACTTCGGACAACGAAACTCTTCAATCAAACGGCGGAAACGCTCTTCCTGTTTCGGGTCCTCAAATGGATAGACGTCGATATCAGCGAGCGCACTGCCACCACCAAGCAGCAAGGCAAGCATCAAAAACCAACGCAGAATCATGGAGTGGCTCCTTGCGGCTGCAGTCGTGGCAGAAATTCTTTTTGCCAGACCCGCTCATTCATGTCGCCGGCATGACGATGCAAAATCACGCCATCGGCAGAAACCAGAAAGGTTTCCGGCGCACCGTAAACACCGAGATCGATACCGAGCCGACCTTTTTGATCGACCAGCACCAGCTCATAAGGGTCACCAAGTTTGTCGAGATAATTGAGCGCCTTTTCGCGCTCATCCTTGTAATTCAAGCCGATGATACGCACGCCTTTTTCTTTCGCTAGCGTGTGCAGGTAAGGATGCTCAACATAGCAAGTCGGACACCAGGTTGCCCAGATATTGATCAGAAACGGTTTGCCGAGCAAATCCTGTTTGCTGACGATGCGGTCCGGCTGCTGCAGAACCGGTAGCGCGAATTCCGGTAAGGGTTTGTCTTCCAGCGCCGACGGCAATTCGCGCGGGTCCATGTACAGACCACGCAACAGGAACAAGGCCAGAATCAAAAACAATGCCAGCGGAATGGCGCTGATCCACGGAATGCCTTTCTTGCTCATGCGCCGAGCTCCTGACCACTGAGCGCTTTCGCTTTTTGCTCGGCGACTTGGGCGCGATAACGGCGATCGGTACCGGCCAGAATGCCGCCAATCACCATGAACACCGCACCAAACCAAATCCAACGGACGAAGGGCTTGTAATAGACTCGCACGGCCCAGGCATCGCCATCGAGTGGCTCACCAAGCGCGACGTATAAGTCACGGGTCAGGCCCGGGTTGATCGAGGCTTCGGTCATTGTCGAACGTGACGCCATGTAAGTGCGCTTTTCCGGCCGTAACATCGTCACCACATGACCTTGATCGCGCACTTCGATAATCGCCCGGGTCGAATGGTAGTTCGGCCCTTCCAGTTCACGCAGACGCTGCAGCTTGAACTGATAATCACCGACTTCAACCGTTTGTCCCGGCGCCATCCGGATATCGCGTTCGACGCTGAATGCGTTGGTCACGACGATGCCAAGTAGCGATACGGCAAGGCCCAAATGCGCCAGCGACATGCCAACGAAAGCACGCGGCAATTGCGCGATACCGGTAACCAGCGATGGCCGATTTTTCAGGCGTTGCGCCCAATCACGAACCAAGCCGCCCAGTAACCACAGCGCCAGGAACAAACCGACAACCACCGAGGTTTGAACTTTGTTCAGCAACAGCAGAATCAACGCGGTTAAACCGAGAGCGATGATAAATTGCGCCGCGATCACGTTGCGGTGTTGTTGCCAATCATCCTTGCGCCAACGCAACATCGGACCAATGCCGACCAATACCAACAAAGGCAGCATGAATACGCTGAACATCAAATCGAAATATGGCGGGCCGACCGAGATTTTGCCGAGGTTCAATGCATCGTTGACCAGCGGTTGCAGCGTGCCAATCAAGACGACCAGCGCCGTGACGGATAACAGCACATTGTTCAATAGCAGCGCCGTATCTTTTGAATACCAGTCGGCGTCGGCACGCTGGGTCAGCCGGCTGGATTTCGCCGCAAACAAACTCAAGCTGCCGCCGATGACGATCAGCAAGAAGATCAGAATGAACAGGCCGCGTTCCGGGTCGGTGGCGAAAGCGTGCACCGACGTCAACACGCCAGAACGCACCAGGAAAGTACCCAGCAAACTCAAACTGAAAGCACTGATCGACAACAACACAGTCCAGGCTTTGAAGTTGCCACGCTTGTCGGAAACCGCCAGCGAATGCAGCAGCGCGGTGCCAACCAACCATGGCATGAACGACGCATTTTCAACCGGATCCCAGAACCACCAGCCGCCCCAGCCGAGTTCGTAATACGCCCACCAGGACCCAAGTGCAATACCGGCGGTTAAAAAGACCCAGGCCGCCAATGTCCAGGGTCGTGCCCAACGTGCCCAGGCGCTATCGAGTTTGCCTTCTAGCAACGCGGCAATGGCAAAGGCAAACGCGACAGAAAAACCGACATAGCCCATGTACAGCATCGGCGGATGCACGATCAAACCGAAATCCTGCAAAAGCGGATTCAAGTCGCGACCATCGACCGGGAACATCGGCAAGGTGCGCTCAAACGGATTCGAGGTGAACAGCGTGAATGCCAGAAAGCCAATGGAAATCAAGCCAAGAATCGACAACACCCGGGAGCTGAGCAGCAACGGCAGATGTCGACTGCGACAGGCGACCAGATAACTCCAGAAAGTCAGGATCAATACCCAGAGCAGCAGTGAACCTTCATGCGCGCCCCACACCGCAGAAATCCGATAGTAAATCGGCAAACGGGAATTGGAGTTCTGGGCAACATAAGCGACGGTGAAATCGTTCTGAATGAAGGCCCAGGTCAAACAACAAAAACTGATCAGCACCAGATAGAACAACACACTGGATGCTGGTTTTGCCATCGCCATCCATTGCCGCTGACCGGTGTAGGAGCCGGCCATCGGCACGACAGCCAGCACCAGCGCGACCAGCAGCGCCAGAATCAGCGCAAAATGACCGAACTCGATAATCATCCGCCTGCTCCTGCCGCGTTTTTCTCACGGGCCCGCTTTTCCGCCTGCTCTATTGCATCTTTCACTTCGGGCGCCATGTAGTTCTCATCGTGCTTGGCAAGAATTTGCGTCGCCTGCACGGTGTTGTCCGGCGTGATTTTGCCAATCGCGATAATGCCCTGCCCTTCGCGGAACAGATCCGGCAAGATGCCTTCGTAAAAAACAGTTACGTCCTTGTCGGTATCGGTCAGCACGAACTGCACTTTCAAGCTTTCCGGGTCGCGCTTGACGCTGCCATTGACGACCATGCCGCCGGTGTTGACCGTGCGCTCTTTCGGCGCTTCGCCACTCCAGATTTGCGTCGGCGTATAAAAATAATTGATGTTCTGGCGCATCGCATACAGCACCAGCGTGATGCCGAGACTCAACGCGACAATGCTGCCGACAACAATCCACAGGCGACGTTTGCGTTCAGGATGCATCGTGTTTCTCCGCTTGGTCCAATTGTTCGCGCCGATAAAACGCTTTCAGCCGATCGATTACCCGCTGCCGGCGCCAGCGGGGTTCGCACAACAAGGCCACCGTCACGACCAGACCGACACCGTAGCTGAGCCAGACATAGAAGCCATGGCCGCCCATATTGAGAAATTCGCTAAAACTCATTTCGCCAACTCTCTGACCCAGGACGCCTGCCGTTCGCGCCACAACAATTCATTGCGCAAACGCAGGAAAAATATCGCGATAAACAATACGTAATAAGCGGCGATCATGACCAACAATGCTTCCAGCATGTTCGGGTCCATTTTCGGTTTACCGAACCGGGAAATGGTCGCGCCCTGATGCAATGTGTGCCACCAGTACACCGAGAAATGAATGATTGGCACGTTGATGACGCCGACCATCGCCAGAATACCGGCAGCGCGATCACCGGTTTGCTGATCATCAAAAGCGTGGCGCAGCGCGATAAAGCCGACGTAGAGAAAAAAAAGAATCAATTCGGTGGTGATGCGCGCATCCCAGACCCAGTAAGTATTCCAGGTGGGCTTACCCCAGACCGAGCCGGTAAACAGCGCCAGAAACGTGAATGCTGCGCCTATCGGCGCGGCGGCGGCCGCCGCCGCATGAGCGAGCTTGATGCGCCAGATGTAACCGACTGCAGCACAGACCGCCATGATCACGTAAATCGACATCGACAGAAATGCCGACGGCACATGCAGATACATGATGCGCACCGAATGGCCTTGCTGATAATCCGGCGGCGAAAAATACAGGCCGTGCACCAGACCATAGGCCAACAACACACCAGCGATCGTGAACAACCAGGGCAGCCAGCGCCCAGATTTTTCATAAAACCATTTCGGCGACGACCACCGATGAAACCACGTCCACGTTGCCATAAACCTAAAACCCACAGTTGGACGCAGCGCAAAGTGCGCGCCGGCGAGAGCGAGACAAGGCGAATACCGGAGCGAGGGTTATTCTCCTCGCGAGGATGTCCAACGCCGTCTCGCCGAGTCGGGGTGCGCTATGCGCTGCGGAGCGCTTCGCCCGATGGCTGAATCTTGAACCGAGCCAATCTCTCATCATTTACGTTGCTTTACCTATTCATCTGAAGCGGCTAACTGTGGCTTTTAGGTTTAACTACTCACCGACACTTTCAAGGCGGCACCGGACGCCCACGGCGTCAGCACCAGTGAAAACAACAATAAGGCGCCGAGTAGCGCCAGCTGGCCATTGTACGGCAAACCCTGTAGTGCCGCTGTGACGGCACCAGCACCGTAAATCAATACCGGGATTAACAACGGCATAATCAGCAAGCCGAGCAACACCGCGCCGCGCCGCAAACCGACGGTCAAACTCATGCCGACGCCACCAATCAGGCAAAACACCGGCGAGCCGAGCAACAGACCGAGAAACAGCGGCAAAAGACCATCGTCCGGCAAATACATCATGCCGGCCAGCAGCGGTGAAATCAGCACCAGCGGCAAACCCGACAGCAGCCATTGCGCACTGGCCTTGGCCAGTGCCACCAGATACGGCGCACGAGTCACCAACAGCAGCTGCTCCAGGCTGCCGTCTTCGTAATCGCCGCGGTAAAAAAGTTCCAGCGTCAGCATGCTGGCGAACAAGGCCGCGACCCAGAGCACGCCCGGCGCCACTTTTGCCAGATCGGCTTTTTCTGGTGACACCGCGAACGGGAAAAGGGAAATGACCAGCAGAAAAAACACCAGCGGATTGACGAGCTCAGCCGGCCGGCGCAGCGCCAGTTTCAATTCCCGTTGCAGCAGGGTTTTGAACATTCAACGCGCTCCCAGCTCAAGCCGACGCAGCGGATGGCGAACCGGTACCTGTTGATGGCTGGTCAGCAGCACGGCGCCGCCTTCGGCCAAAAACAGGTCGATGCGATCACAGAGCCACTGACAGGACCGGGCATCGAGCGCCGAAAACGGCTCGTCAAGCAGCCATAGATCGGCGGGCTCCAATAAAAGCCGGGCCAGCCCTACCCGCTTTTTCTGACCGGCCGACAGATTGGCGACCGGGATATCGAAATAGCGTGCCAGGCCAACTTCAGAAAGTGCTTCATCTACGGTTGTTTTTTCTTTTAAATCAGTCACTTGCAGAAGAAATCTCAGATTCTCCGTGACGGTCAGTTCCGGTTTCAAACCAAGCGCATGACCAAGATAAATCAGCCGGGCACCGGCACGCACATTGACCAAGCCCTCGAGTGCATGACCAAGCCCTGCCAGAACCCTGAGCAGGCTGGTCTTGCCGGCGCCGTTGGTGCCGGTCAGGTGCATGCCTTCGCCGGCACTTAAGGTAAAACCAAGGCCTTCGATCAGCAGCCGGTCACCGCGCTGCACGGACAAGGCTTCAGCAGAGAGCAGAATCGGGTTCATCGGGTTCGAGCTTTACTCAGGCAGATTTCGGCCGAAACGCCTTGACCACATGGTCATGGGTTTCCAGGTAATAGCCGCCGATCAAATCGATGCAGTATGGGATCGCAGGCATGACTGCCTCCAGGCAATCCCGAATAGCGCTCGGCTTACCGGGCAAATTGATGATCAAACTCTTGCCACTGGTTCCGGCGATTTGTCGGGACAGAATCGCGGTCGGCACCACCTTCAATGACACCGCTCGCATCTGTTCGCCAAAGCCATCAAGAATCCGATCGCAAACGGCTGCCGTGGCTTCCGGCGTGACATCGCGCGGCGCCGGCCCGGTACCGCCGGTGGTGACGATCAAATGGCAACCGGCATCACGCAATTCGCGTAAAGTCGCTTCGATTAACGGTTGCTCGTCAGGAATGACCCGGCACTCGGCCTGATGTGGCGTGCTCAGCATCCGCTGCAGTTCGGCAACGATGGCTGGACCGCCCTTGTCCTCGTATTCGCCACGGCTGGCGCGGTCGGATACGGTGACAACACCGATGCGTAGGGTCATTGCGGCTCCTGAAAACTGGGGGTCAGAAAACGGGCCATACTATACCAGTGTGCCACCGCCTTCGGGCCTTGAATTGGATCAAGCTTTGCTGCCGAATACCCCGCCTGTTTCCTTGACCGTTTCCGACTGGAGCGCGCTGAACCCGCGCCTGACCCAGGCCGTGACCCAAGCCTGGCAGGTCGGCACTGTGCTGCAGGTGAGCGTCAACCGACAGTCAGCAGAACATGTATGGCTGAAAACGCCGGAAGGGACACTCAAGCTACCCATAGCCAAACCGCTGCCATTTGCCAACGGTGAAGCGCTGAAACTGACCGTCGAGCAATTGCAGCCGGCGTTGAAGTTGCGCCTGGCGCCGCTGCTGGCGGCAACGGTCGCCAGCAAACCGCCAGCAACGACTCCAGCGCCGGTAACCTCACCGGCATCAACACCGAGTCAAGCGCCCGCCACACCAACGCCATCATCATTGGTGTCCGCCGCTACCAAATTGGCCGATGCGCTATTGCCGCAAGCCCTGGCCCAGCGTCCGGCGGTGACTGAAGCGGTGCAACAGAGTCTGGCCAGCAAACCCGCCATCGCTCGAAGCACATTGCCATTGAATCTGCCGGCCGGTTTGCCACGACCGCTGCTGACCGAACTGCCCCTGCCGATCCGGCCGGCGGTGCAGGCCTTGTCGTCGCTGGCGCCTTCGCTACTAACCCCGCCGCCGTCACGATCGCCGTTGCTGAATCAGCTACAACAGTTGCTGCCGCTTCTGTCAAGGCCAACCGGCTCACCTGCTCCGGTCGAAACCGACCACGAACAAGTGCTGGCCAATCATCCGATCAACCGGCTGCTGGCGCAAATGCCCAAACCAGAACAGCTTGCCGACAACGATCGGGCCATGCGCTGGCTACGCCATCATTTGTTGGCGTCGGTCGAGCGCCCCGCCTCACCAGCGACCAATACGCCTACTGCCAGTGCGCAGACGCGCCCCGGCAGCTACACCGAATTGCTGACTACCGTGATTCGGCTGCTATTGAACGCCCCGACAACTACAAGTCCCGGCAGCAGTTTGACCCTGGAAGCCCTGTTGCCCGCCCAAACGCAAGCCCAGACCAGTAGCGCAACCGCTCGGCCGGCTCCACAAACGGTTGAAACCGACGCCGCTCGGCCAGAGCTGACCCGTGCCTTACCAACACCGGAACTGGTCCGGGAGTTGGCCGATGATCTGGCGCAGTTACTCGGTCGCCAGCAACTGAGCTGGGCCCATAACACCCGAGCCGATGTCGCGACCACCGGTCTTTATGCTGAATTGCCGGTGCAGCAAGGCAAAAGCCTGGATCTGATTGAGCTGGTCGTACGTGAAGAACCGAGTGAGCAGACTGACGAACAGGGCAAAGCCCATCATGTCGTGCGCCTGCGTTTCGATTTTCCTGAGCTCGGAGTCATGCAGTTCCTGCTCGATCTGCGCGGCGAGGAGTTGTCGTTGCAGTTTTACAGCGAACGGGAAAGCACTGAGCAGCTATTCAATGAACATTTGACGGTGTTGGAACATTCACTGACCGGCGAGTCGATAAGGCTGAATCAAATCGGCACCCATCGGGTCGGGCACATACCGAGTCTGGCGCCGGTGCTGGCGGAGGGATTCCATCTCCATGTCTGACGATCGTTCAAGCCAGGAGCATTCGGCCCGCAAGGCTGCCGCACTGCACTACGACCGGGAAAACGCCCCGAAGCTGGTCGCCAAAGGCCAGGGCGAACTGGCCGAGCAGATTATCGCGATTGCCGAAGCCCATGGCGTGCACCTGCATGAAGATGCGGCATTGACCAACACGCTGATGCAGATGCGGCTGAACCAGGAAATCCCGCGCGAGCTGTACCTGGCCATCGCCCGCATTATCGCCTTTGCCTATTATTTGAAGGGCAAAACGCCGAACAGCCTTTGAGCGGCATTGTCATCTTTCCGTCATCAAACCGTCATTTCGGCTTTGTCCTGCGACGTCCTTCACATAAACTACGCCGGTCTTAAGCCTTGGGGACTTTTTCCATGCCCGGATCCAACCCGTTATTCGACATATTTGGCCGTTCGCCAGTCAAGCCGATGCAAGAGCACATGGCGAAAATCAACCAATGCGTCGCGATGCTCGACCCGTTTTTCGATGCCGTGTTCGCTCAGGACTGGACACAAGCCGCCGCCGTGCGCAACGAGATTGCCAAACTTGAAGATGATGCCGGCAAACTCAAACGCAATATCCGCGTGCACCTGCCCAATAGCCTGTTCCTGCCGATGGATCGCTCCGACTTGCTCGAACTGCTGTCGATGCAAGACCGCGTTGCGAGCCGCGCCAAGGATATCGCCGGCTTGATTCTTGGCCGCCAGATGGCACTGCCGAAAGAAATGGAGGCCGATTACCGCATCTTCCTGACCCGTTGTATCGATGCCACGCTGCAAGCGCTGACAGCGATCAACGAACTGGATGAACTGGTCGAAACCGGCTTCCGCGGCCGCGAATTGAAAGTCGTGGAAAAACTGGTTGATGAGTTGAGCCGCATCGAACAGGACACCGACGATCTGCAAGTGAAAGTGCGAGCGCAATTGTTCGCCGTAGAGAAAAAACTGAACCCGATCGATGCGATGTTCATGTACCGCATCATCGATTGGACCGGTGATTTGGCCGACCGCTCGTTGTCGGTAGGCACCCGACTCGAATTGCTGGCCGCGCGCTAAGCACAACAATAATTTTCTAGAGATTTTCCGATGAATGTCATTATCGAAAACTATGGCAGCATTCTGCTCATCCTTGCCTGCGTGGTCGGTTTCTTCATGGCCTGGGGCATTGGCGCCAATGACGTATCCAACGCCATGGGCACCTCGGTCGGTTCGAAAGCCATCACGATTAAACAGGCCATTTTGATTGCGGCGGTTTTTGAATTTGCCGGCGCGTTCCTGGCAGGTGGCGAAGTCACCTCGACGATACGCAGCGGCATTGTCGACCCGACCGTGTTCAACGATAAACCGGATCTGCTGGTGTTCGGCATGATTGCCTCGCTGCTGGCCGCAGGCACTTGGCTCGCTATCGCGACGTTTTACGGCTGGCCGGTTTCCACTACCCATTCGATCGTCGGCGCCATTGCCGGTTTTGCCGCCGTCGGCGTCGGCATGGACGCGGTGCAATGGAGCAAATTCGGCACCATCGTCATCAGCTGGATCACCTCGCCTTTACTGAGCGCGTTCATCGCATTCTGGATTTTCCGCTCGGTGCAGTACCTGATTCTCGATAAGGAAGGTCCGTTCGGTCTGGCGAAAAAATACGTGCCGTATTACATGCTGGCGGTCGGTTTCATCATGGCATTTGTGACGCTGACCAAAGGCCTGAAGCATTTGGGTTTGCCGCTGACGACGATGCAATCGTTCTGGTATTCGCTTGGCGTTGGCGTTGTCGTCATGAGTATCGGCATGGTGCTGTTACGTCGAATCAAATTGGATCCTGCTGCTGATCGCGAATTTCATTTCACCAACGTCGAGCGCGTGTTCGCCATTCTGATGGTGTTCTCGGCTTGCGCCATGGCGTTCGCTCACGGATCCAACGATGTCGCCAACGCCATCGGACCATTGGCCGCGATTCACAGCGTGCTGAGTTCTGGTGGTTTGGTCGCCAGCAAAGCGGCATTACCCACCTGGATTTTATTGCTCGGTGGCGTTGGTATCGTTATCGGTCTTGCCACCTATGGCTACCGCGTCATTGAAACCATAGGCCATCAGATCACCCACCTGACGCCAACCCGCGGTTTCTCAGCGGAATTTGCTACCGCCTCGGCCGTGGTTGTTGCGTCCGGTATCGGCATGCCGATTTCTACGACACACACGCTGGTCGGTGCGGTCGTTGGTGTTGGCCTGGCGCGTGGTATTGGCGCGTTGAATCTGGGTGTGGTGCGCACCATTTTCACCAGCTGGATTATCACGGTTCCTGCCGGTGCCGCGCTGTCGATTCTGTTCTTCTTTATTCTGAAATACCTGTTCGTTTAAACCACATTTCCGCCGATGTGGTCGTTTTGTCCACATCGGCGGTTTTCTTTTCTACACTGGTGACACTCCCTCACCATCAATAAATCGCCATGCTTTATCGACTAGCCGCAGATGCGCTAGTGCTGATTCATCTGCTTTTCATTGTGTTCGTACTGTTCGGTGCCTTCCTGGCGCTGCGCTGGCGCTGGCTGCTGTGGCTGCATATTCCAACGGTGACGTGGGGCGTTCTCGTTGAAATCAATCAATGGATTTGCCCGCTGACACCATGGGAACAGCGGCTGCGCGAGCTCGGTGGTGAGCAAGGCTACGAAGGCGGATTTATCGATCACTATATCGTGCCAATTATCTATCCGGAAAATCTCGATGCCTTGCAGTATTGGCTGGTCGGCATTTTATTGCTGATTAATGTCCTCGGTTACGGCTTGCTGTTCCGGCAAATGTGGCGGCAAAAAAAAAGGATGACCGAAGTCATCCCTTTTTAATGCCGATTTTTTTGTGGCGCTGATTTCATGGCCACTCTGGAAAACGCTGCGGCGTATGCGGTGCATCGAGTTGCTCAAAGCGCGCTTCCAGTTTCTGCAAATCGCTTTGCACCAGCGTCTTCAGATTACCCAGAAAGGTTTTGAACAATTCCGAGGCCAGCACGAACTGCTGCTGATGCGTTGCCGTCGGTGACTGATGCGATTCGAATGAACCGCCAACGATACTGCTGACCCGGCTGCGAATGCCGGGTGCGGTTGGTTCATTGCGTTTCGCAACGGTCGCATCACCATAAAAATCTTCACGCAAATCCAGCAAGCGTTGTTCCAGCGCGCGCAAATCATTCAACAGCGCAGCGTTGGCACCCGGTGTACGCTCATAAGCTTTGTGCAAATGGCTGATGCGGGCATCGGTATCCTTGATGATCCGATCCGCTGACAACACAGCCCGGAACAAATCAGCAACCTGACGCTGGAACGCCAACACCGCATCGCGATCTTCCGGTTTCAGTTTCAGTATGTTGGTGTGTTCCACAACAAAAGTCTGCGGTGAGGACAACGCCGTTGTCACGCCATTAACCCGTTGTTCGATCGCTACCGTGTACCGACCTGGTACCACCAGCGGGCCTTGCGGCTCGGAATCAAAGGCACTGCTCGGTTCAAATGGTTTCAGCGCGGCCGGTACCATGCTCGGCAAACGCAAATCCCATTCGACACGATGGAAACCTTTTTTCACCGGACCATTAACGCGACGAATGACATTGCCATCCTGATCGGTGACAGTCAGCGTCACAGTTGGCGCTTGCTCACGGTCCTCGGCTTCCAGTTGCTGCCAGCTTGGATACGGCGTATCGCCACCTTTCTCTTTTGTCTTGCCCTGTTGCTCAAGGCGTTTGTCTTTCTCGCTTTGCAAGCTTTCCGGCAAGTAATAGGTAAACACGGCACCATGTGGCGGATTGTCATCAGCGTAATAGGTATCACCGGACATACTCTTGCCGGCCAGCGCCAAACGCGCTTTCACCGGATACATCCAGGTGCGACGCGGCGGATACAGTGTTGCCACTTTCGGCGCACTGCGCAGTGCCGAGTAGTCATCAAGCACGTAGAAACCGCGACCGAAACTGGCCAGCACCAAATCGTTTTCGCGACGCTGGATGTCAATATCGCGAATCGCGATGGTCGGCAAACCGCCTTTCAATTGCTGCCAGCTTTCACCGTCATTCTGGCTGAAATAGACGCCAAATTCGGTACCAGCGAATAGCAGCTTGGCATTGACATGATCCTGCGCCAGCGCATAAACGGTGCCCCGCGCCGGCAAACTCTCGTCGATGCGTTTCCAGCTCTTGCCGCGATCACGGCTGACTAAAACATAGGGTTTGAAATCACCATTTTTATGATTGTCGAAGCTGGCATAGACGGTGTTTTCATCATGCTGTGAGGCTTCGATATCGCTGACATAGGCCAGTTTGTCGACGCCTTTGAATTCGTCGATCTTGCGCCAGCTCTGGCCGCCATTTTCGGAAACCTGGATCAGGCCATCATCGGTACCAATATACAGCAGGCCTTCACGCCGCGGTGATTCACTAAGGCTGACAATACTGCCGTAGAACGAGGTCGAAGCATTTTTCGCCACCGTTTCCGGCGCCCAGATCCGGCCCATGACTTTCAGCGTGTTGCGATCCAACTGCCGGGTCAGATCATCGCTGACCGCGACCCAGGAATGACCACGATCATCGGAACGAAACAGCTTCTGGGCGGCAAAATACAAACGCTTGTGATTGTGTGGGCTGATGATCAGCGGCGAATCCCAATTGAAGCGTAATGATTCACCGATGCCCGGCTGCGGCTGGATATCCAGCGCATCGCCGGAGGCGCGATCGTAACGAACCAGCGCGCCATGTTGAGCTTGGGAATACACCACATTAGCGTCGGTCGGATCGACCTGGGTTTTGAAACCATCGCCCATCTGCGTGATCCACATGTCACCGTTGGTGATACCGGCTTTGTCCGTAGTGCGACTCGGCACACCGAAACTGGCATTGTCCTGCGTGCCGCCGTAGATGTTGTAGAACGGTAAATCGTAATCGACGCTGCCGCGATAAAACTGAGCCAGCGGCAGGTTCTCGGCAAAATCCCAGGTCTCGCCGCGATCCCAGGTTACGTAAATGCCGCCGTCGCAACCGACGACCAGGTGATCGGTATTGTGCGGGTCAATCCACATCGCATGATTGTCGACGTGCTTCCATTTTTCCCCGGAGCCAAGACGCTCGAAACTCTTGCCGCCGTTCTCACTGACGTGCAAAAAAGTATCCATCGAATAGATGCGTTCGGCATTATGCGGGTCAACAAAAATCTCGTTGTAATACTGCGGACTCTGGCTCATGTAGCCGCTGCGTTTTTCCCAGCTCTGTCCGCCATTGGTCGAACGGTAGAAACCGCCTTTATCGTTGATCGATTCGACGATGGCATAAATGATATCCGGATCGCTTGGCGCCAGTGCCAAACCGATTTTGCCTTTGTCTTCTTTCGGCAAACCGTTTTCCACTTTGCTCCAGGTATCGCCACCATCAACCGATTTATAAATCGTGGATTCCGGACCGCCGTTAATCAGCGTCCAGACATGACGCCGGCGCTGATAGCTGCTGGCATAAAGCACGTCCGGATTACGCGGGTCCATGATCACTTCATTGACGCCGGTTTTGTCGGAAATATGCAGCACTCGCTGCCAGGTTTTGCCGGCATCGCGGCTGCGATAAAGACCGCGTTCACCGCCGTCTCGCCACAGCGGGCCTTGTGAGGCAACAAAAATGGTGTTGCTGTCTTCAGGATGGATCAGAATCTTGCCGATATGCTCGGAATCTTTCAGCCCCATATGCTGCCAGCTGGCCCCGTTATCTTCCGATTTGTAAACGCCATCGCCGTACGATACCGAACGCTGGGAA
The DNA here is from genome assembly GCF_009756665.1 of Permianibacter aggregans. Taxonomy (GTDB): domain Bacteria; phylum Pseudomonadota; class Gammaproteobacteria; order Enterobacterales; family Permianibacteraceae; genus Permianibacter; species Permianibacter aggregans. The sequence goes on along the minus strand of NZ_CP037953.1, from coordinate 3,921,620 downwards.
TTGTTTTCACCGGTACCCACCCAAATGACATTCGGGCGCGATTCGTCAATGGCCAACGCGCCAATGGAATACGAAGCCTGACCATCAAAAATGGGCGACCAGGTCGTGCCGGCATTTTCGGTTTTCCAGATGCCACCCGAGGCAGCGGCGACATACCAGGTGGCATGTTTTTCCGGATGGACAGCGATATCGCTGACCCGACCGGAAACGGCGGCAACACCGATATTGCGGAATTTCAGACCCGAGTAATCAGCATCGGCCGCGAAGGCCGTTGCCGACGCGAATACCGAGCACCACAAAAGTTTACGTATCAGAGGTTTATACATGAGGCTTTCCGGACAGGCAGCAGAGACCGAAGCCTAGCGCATTTATTGCGCGCAACAAAGTCAGACCTCCGTCAAAACCTCCGATGAAAATTTACTGCTGCGCAACAATAAAGCGAGATGACCAAACCCCAAAAGCAAAAAGACCGGCGCAATGGCCGGTCTTCTTTCATCGGAGACGCTATATCAAACCCGATAATACTCGCGATACCAACGAACGAAGTTTTCGACGCCGACTTTGACCGAAGTGTCCGGTTTAAAGCCAACCGCTTTCTCCAGCGCACTGACATCAGCACAAGTTGACGGCACATCACCCGGTTGAATTGGCATCAAATTCTTAATTGCTTTTTTACCGACAGATTCCTCGATGGCTTCGATAAATTCCATCAACTTGACTGGCTTGTTATTGCCGATATTGAAAACCCGATACTTGGCATAGCTGGTGGCTGGGTTCGGCTCATCGCCATCCCAATTTTTATCGCCTTCAGGCGGGTTATCCGCCGCCGCAACCACACCGGTAACAATGTCATCGACATAGGTGAAATCGCGCACCATGTCACCATGGTTGAACACATCGATCGGCTTGCCTTCGAGAATACCTTTGGTAAACAGGAATAGCGCCATATCCGGCCGGCCCCAAGGCCCGTAAACGGTAAAAAAGCGCAAACCGGTAACCGCAAAATCAAAAAGGTGCGCATAACTGTGCGCCATTACTTCATTGGCTTTTTTCGTTGCCGCATACAGCGTCAACGGATGGTCAACGTTCTGCGTTTCACTAAATGGCTGCTTGGTATTGGCGCCATAAATGGAGCTGGTCGAGGCAAACACCAGATGCGGCACACCGCTGTGGCGCACGCCTTCGAGCACATTGAGAAAACCGGTGACGTTGCTGTCGGTATAGGCATGCGGATTGGTCAGGCTGTAACGAACGCCGGCTTGCGCCGCCAGATTGATGACGACATCGAACTGGTGCTGACGAAACACCTGCTCCATGCCGGCCTTGTCAGCCAAATCACATTTGATGAAACGGAAATTCTCGTGCTGTTGCAAACGCGCCAGGCGCGACTCTTTCAAGCGCACATCGTAGTAGCTATTCAGGTTATCCAGACCAACTACCTTGTCACCACGAGCAAGCAGACGCTCGCTGGTGTGATAACCGATGAAGCCGGCCGCACCCGTCACCAAAAACGTTTTTTGTGTCACGCTTACAGCCTCCAGAGCGTGATACCGGCCTTATCAAACTCGGCACGTGGTAAACAGCATTTGACATCGGAAATACGCGCCTGCGGCTTCAGCATTGCCCGATATTGTTCGGCGTTCATTTGCTTATAAGCTTTGTGGGCAACGGCGAGAATGATGTGGTCGAGATCATGCAATTCGTTTTGCTCAACCAGCTTGACACCATACTCATGCACCGCCTCATCGCGATCGGCAATGGCATCGTGCACCAGTGGCTCAATACCGAAGCTGCGCAGCTCGGTGATGATGTCGATGACTTTCGAATTGCGTAAATCCGGGCAGTCCTCTTTGAAGGTCAATCCGAGTACCGCGACACGTGCGCCTTTGATCGCGAGACCCGCCTGCAGAATCTGTTTGACCGCTTCCTGAGCAACGAACTTGCCCATGTCGTCATTGATGCGACGACCGGCCAGGATGACTTCGGCGTTGTAGCCGAGTTTTTGTGCTTTATGGGTCAGATAGTACGGATCGACACCGATGCAATGACCACCGACCAGACCAGGACGGAACGGCAGGAAATTCCATTTGGTGCCAGCCGCTTCCAGCACATCAACGGTATCGATACCCATCCGATGAAAAATCACCGCCAGTTCATTCATCAGCGCAATGTTCAAATCACGCTGGGTGTTCTCAATGACTTTTGCTGCTTCAGCAACTTTAATGGAGCTGGCGCGATGGACGCCGGCCGTAACCACCGATTCATAAACGGCAGCGACGATATCTAGCGTCTTGGCATCCTGACCGGAAACGACTTTCTTGATCTTGGTAAACGTGTGTTCCTTGTCGCCCGGATTGATCCGTTCCGGTGAATAGCCGACAGTGAAATCGACACCGCATTTCAAACCGGATTCGCGCTCCAGATGCGGCACGCAATCTTCTTCGGTGGCGCCCGGATAGACGGTCGACTCGAACACGACAATATCGCCTTTTTTCAGCGCCTTGCCGACGGTGATAGAGGCTTTGATCATCGGCGTCAAATCCGGAATGCGGGCTTCATCAACCGGCGTCGGCACCGCGACAATGAAAAAATCCGCCTGACGCAACTCATCGATTGAGTCGGTATAAAGGATTGTGGTTTCAGCGAGTTCCTGGCTGGTCACTTCGCCTGTGGCGTCATGGCCTTTTTGCAGGGCAGCGATGCGCTGCTTGTTGATATCAAATCCGATTACGCTTTCCTTGCGTCCGAAGGCAACCGCGACCGGTAAACCGACATAACCAAGACCGATAACGGCGATACGACGTTGATGCGCCATAACAGAACGATTCCTATGTGACTGTCCTTGTGAGGCCGCGATCTTAGCAGCATTGGCGGACCTGACACTATCGCTAATCCATGCCCCATCCGGCATTTTTGCGCCGAACCTGAACTTTTCGCCTACAATACCGCCGCTTTTTTACCCGGACCTTTGCTGATGTCGGTTATTGCCCACCCTGCCCCGCTATGGCGTCGCCTGGCTGCCCTGGTTTATGACACACTGCTGCTGGTTGCCCTGTTGATGGTTGCCGCCGCGCTTTCGACGCTGGTTGCCAATCTGTTGCTGCCCGGCTTGCAGGAGCGGGAACCAGACTATCTGAGCCACCACCCACTGCATCAGCTTTGGTTGCTGGCCTGCTGGTTTGGTTATTACGCGTTCAGCTGGCGCAAGTCCGGGCAAACGGTCGGCATGAAAGCCTGGCATATCCGGGTGATTGACCGGCAGCGCGGCACGGTAAGCTGGCTGCAATGCCTGAAGCGTTTTATTGGTGCGCTGCTCGGTGCCGGTTTTCTATTAGTACCGTTCCATCGCGAGCGCTACTCGCTGCAGGATCTGGTGTCGAACACCGAGGTCATCCATATTCCGAAAAAAACAGAGGCTCCGAAAAAACCGGACGCGAAAACCAAGGCCTAACGCGCTCGCCGTAACAGAAAAACCGCGCCAATCATGAAAATCAGCGGCGGCATCAGGGCCCCAAAAATGGGCGGCAGGTCATAGACCAGACTGACTGGCCCGAAGATCTGGCTGGAATAGTGAAAGGCCAGGCCAACCGCGACGCCGGCGAGAATTCGGGCGCTGACGGTGACGGTGCGCAGCGGCCCGAATACCGAAGCAATACCGGCCAATACCATCGCAATCAGGTTCAGTGGCTGGAATACCTTGCGCCAGAATTCCAGGTCGTATTTGCCGGCATCAAGACCATTGGCCAGCAAGTAATTGCGATAAGAGAACAAGCCTGCGCCGGATAGTTCTTCTGGTTTGGTTTGCAGCAACTGCAAATGATCCGGGGCCAGATCAGAGTTCCAGGTCTTGAGCTCAAATTTCTCGGTGCGTACCTGCTCACCATCGTAATCCGATTGGGAGCCGTGACTCAGCAACCACTGGCCATCACCTTCATATCGCGCCGACTCCGCAAACGTCACGCGTGACAATTGCAGCGGTGTTGAGAAGTTCATGATGTAAATCTGCTCGGCGGTATCATCCGGCAACACCCGTCGGAAGAACACATAATCCTGGGTTGATCGCATCCAGACGCCGGTGCCGCGCATATGCAGCAACTGGTCCGGTGCAATCGCATTCAGACGCACGTCTTCTGCCATCGAGCTGGTGCGCGGCACAATGAACTCGGAAATCAGCGCACCGGCAAACACCAGGACCAAGGCCGAACGCAGAGTCGCCATGCCGATGCGCATCGGCGAAACCGATGCTGCGCGCATTGCCGTCAGCTCGCTATTGGAACTGAGCACACCAAGTCCGAGCACAGTGCCGATCAATGTCGCCATCGGCAGCAATTCAACAATCCACAGCGGTAATGACAGCGCGACAATGGTCAGACCGGTCATCGCGGTGAATTCGCCTTTGCCTACGTCATCTAGCACATCAATGAAGGCAAACAATGCCCGCAACGACACCAGCAAAAACAGCACAAACAGCGTCGGAGTCAACACGCTGCGGATGATATAGCGATTGAAAATCTTCATGCGCCAGCTCCTGCACTGGCGACAGCCGGTGCCCGGCGGATCTCGCGCCGACGAATCAGGAACATGCCAATCAGGAAAGCGCCGATATGCACCGGCCACATACCGAGCCAGAGCGGCAGTTTGCCGTCTTCCATCGCGCTGCGTGAGGTGATCAGCAGCATCGTGTACAGCAAGTAAATCCCGAGGCCCGGCAGAATTTTCGCGAAGCGGCCATCACGCGGTTTGACCCTGCACAGCGGAATCGCGATCAGCGTCAGAATCGGCATAGATAGTGGCACCGCAAGACGCCAATGCAGTTCTGCCGCGTAAGCCTTTCGCTGCCAGTCCTCCACATCAGGGCCAATCAGATTCCAGGTCGCTACGGCTTTAGCTTTGCGTATTGCCGCCGCAATTTCCGGCGCTCCGGCGCGCATGAAATAGCGTTCATATTTGACCACGTTCCACTCACTGCTGCCCGGTTTGAACTGATAGCGATAACCATCCTTCAACACCAGGTAACGTTCCTTGTCGCCTTCGCCCTGCCAGTGATAGCCACTTTTCGCCGACAGCACGCTGAACGGCTCCGCGGTCAGCTCCGGCACTGTCGCGAAAAACACACCGGACAGCGCTTTCTCGGCGCCAAACTCTTCCACATACAACACGCTTTGCTTGTCGCGGCTCTGTTGAAAGCGCCCCGGTGACAACAGCGACAATTCTGCTTCCGCGACTTGGGTATCCATGACCTGCTGCTGTTGCTCGACCGCCCAGGGCATCATTACCAGCGTCATCAGCGCCGTTAATAAACTGAGCACCAGAACCGGCCGCATCAGGTGTTTCAGTACGTCCTGCTCACCAACACCGCAGGCCCGCATCACGGTCATTTCGTGCTCAACGTACGAACGTCCCAAACCGAGCAGAATCGCCAGAAACAGTGTCAGCGGCAACATCAACGAGAACAACACCGGCAGGAACAACGCCAGCAACTGGAACACGGCCAGACCGCTCAAATCGCCGGACGCGGCGTCGCGCAGATAATTGACCAGACGTTGGGATAAAAAGATCAGCGTAAGAATGGCCAGGATTGCGTAAAAATTACGCAAAATCTCGCGATTCAAGTACTTAAACAGAATCTTGCCGGGCACGCTTTGGTTCCAGAAAACTTGTGGTTTTGGTGCGAAATCTCGCTTTTGCCGAAAAAAGGGTGTATTTTTCCACTTTTTCCAGAAGCCATTCGAGCGCCGATCGGCTATTTTTCAATGACTTCTAACGAGATCGCCGCTAAGCGGTCGCCATGATACACCAGCTTTGGAGTTCACCTAATGGAGTTTGATGTCAAAAGTGGCAGCCCTGCCAAACAGCGCAGCGCCTGCGTCGTCGTCGCCGTGTTCGAACCACGGAAGCTGAGCGCCGCCGCCATCGATATCGACGAGGTCAGCGGTGGTTATCTCGCCGGCATTCTGCGTCGTGGTGACATCGAAGGCAAAGTCGGTCAAACCCTGTTGCTGCATTCGGTGCCGAATATTCTCGCCGATCGCGTGTTGCTGATTGGCTGCGGCAAGGAACGCGATCTCAATGACAGCACCTACCGCAAAGTGATCGGTAAGATGGTCAGCACGTTGCAAGACACCGGCTCGATGGAAGCGGTCTGCTTTCTGCCAGAGCTCTCGGTCGGCAAACGCGACGCTCACTGGAAAATCAAACAAGCAGTCGAAACTGCCAGCGAAACGCTGTACAACTTTGATCAGCTGAAAAGCAAGAAAGATGCGGCACGTCGCCCGCTGCGCAAACTGGTGTTCAACGTCACCACCCGCAAGGAACTGACCGAAAGTGCGCGCGCCATTGAAGAAGCCTTGAGCATTGCTGAAGGCGTCAAGCTGACCCGTGATCTGGCCAACCTGCCGCCGAACATCTGCCACCCGACTTACCTGGCACAAAAAGCGCAGGAAATCGCCAAAGCCAATAAATCGATCAAGACCACGATCATCGACCAGGCCGAGTTGAAAAAAATGGGCGCTGGCGCGTTTGTCGCCGTTGCCCAGGGTTCCGATCAACCGGGCAAACTGATCGTCATGGAATATAACGGCGGCAAATCCGGCACAGCGCCGATCGTGCTGGTCGGTAAAGGCATCACCTTCGACACCGGCGGTATTTCGATCAAACCATCGGAAGCGATGGATGAAATGAAGTACGACATGGGCGGTGCGGCTTCCGTGTTCGGCACGATGACCGCATTGGCCAAATTGGGCCTACCGATCAATGTCATCGGTGTCGTGGCCGCTGCGGAAAACATGCCGAGCGGAAAAGCCACCCGCCCGGGCGACATCGTCACGACGCTGTCCGGCCAAACCGTGGAAATTTTGAACACCGATGCCGAAGGCCGTCTGGTGCTCTGCGATGCGCTGACTTATGTCGAGCGTTTCGATCCGGATACCGTCATCGATATCGCAACGCTGACCGGCGCCTGCATCATTGCTCTGGGTCATCAGGTCAGTGGCATGCTCAGCAACCACAATCCGCTGGCCAATGAGTTGTTCGACGCCGGTGAAAGCTCGGGCGACCGGGTCTGGCGTCTACCGCTGTACGACGAATATCACGAACAACTGGAAAGTCCGTTTGCCGATTTCAGCAACTTAGGTGGTCGTCCGGCCGGCACCATTACCGCCGCTGCGTTCCTGTCGAAGTTTGCGAAAAAATTTCACTGGGCGCATTTGGATGTCGCCGGCACCGCCTGGAAATCCGGCAAGGCCAAAGGGGCAACGGGTCGACCCGTACCGTTGCTGATGCAATTCCTGATTGACCGCGCCGGTAAACAGAAACGCAAATGACCCGTGTCGATTTCTACCAGCTGGAAGACGACTCACCGAAAGCGACGTTACAGGTGAGTTGTCAGTTGGTGCAAAAGGCCCTGGCCGCGCATGAAAATGTTTATTGCCAGGTGCCGGATCAGCGCACAGCAGAGCAGCTCGACGAGCTGCTCTGGTCGTTTCATCCAGATGCGTTCATTCCGCATCAGGTGTTGCCAAGCAAAGCGGTGCTGAACACATCGGTCGCCATTGGTGTTGGACCAGCGCCGGATACCTTTCACGCGGTGTTGATCAATCTTGGCGAGGAGATTCCGGCACGCTTCGAGCGCTTTGAGCGCGTATTGGAGTTGGTGCCGGCGGCCGAAGAAGCGCGACTGAAAGCGCGCGGCCGATACAGTTACTACAAACAACGCGGCTACCAATTACACTATCACCAATTGGCGGCACGCAAAACCTGATTCGTTTTTCTTTTTCGGAACATCTTAGTATGGACAAATCCTATAACCCGCACGACATTGAACGTCGTTGGTACGATTTTTGGGAACAGCAAGGCTATTTCAAGCCGTCGATGGACAAAGACGCCGAGCCGTTCTGCATCATGATTCCGCCACCAAATGTCACCGGCAGCCTGCATATGGGCCACGGTTTCAACAACACGATCATGGACACGCTGACGCGCTTTCACCGGATGAAAGGCGACAACACGCTGTGGCAGGTCGGCACCGATCACGCCGGTATCGCGACACAGATGGTCGTCGAGCGGCAATTGGCCGCGCAAAATCAATCGCGACTGGATTTGGGCCGAGACAAGTTTCTGGAAAAAGTCTGGGAATGGAAAGCCGAATCCGGCGGTACCATCACACGTCAATTGCGCCGGCTCGGCAGCTCAGTCGATTGGAGCCGTGAACGATTCACAATGGATGATGGTTTGTCGAATGCCGTCAAAGAAGCCTTCGTCAAATTGCATGAAGACGGATTGATTTATCGCGGTAAACGCCTGGTTAACTGGGACAGCAAACTGCATACAGCAATTTCTGATCTGGAAGTGCAATCAGAAGAAGAAAAAGGTTCGCTGTGGCATTTCCGTTATCCACTGGCTGATGGTTCTGGTCATCTCGTGGTCGCGACCACACGTCCGGAAACCATGCTTGGTGACACCGCGGTTGCGGTACATCCGGAAGACGAACGTTATCAATCCTTGATTGGCAAGCAAATCCAATTGCCGATTACCGGTCGTTTGGTGCCGATCATTGCCGACAGCTATGTCGACAAAGAGTTCGGCACCGGTTGCGTCAAGATCACGCCGGCTCACGACTTCAACGATTACGAAGTCGGCAAGCGCCATGATCTGCCGCTGATCAATATTTTCGATCGCGACGCCAAGGTCTTGGCGAGCTTCCAGATTTACCGTTACGACGCCAGCGTTGATATGAGCAACGAATCGGCGCCATCAACCTATACCGGTATGGATCGTTTCGACGCGCGCAAGAAAATCGTCGCCGAATTCGATGCGCTCGGTCTGCTCGAGAAAGTCGAGCCGCATACCTTGAAAGTGCCACGCGGTGATCGCTCGAATGTCGTCATTGAACCGTGGTTGACTGATCAATGGTATGTACGTGCTGGCGAATTGGCAAAAGAGGCCATTCGCGCCGTTGAAGATGGCCGTATCGAATTTGTGCCGAAGCAATACGAAAACATGTACTTCGCCTGGATGCGCGATATTCAGGATTGGTGCATCTCCCGCCAGCTCTGGTGGGGTCACCGCATCCCGGCCTGGTACGACAATAACGGCAATGTCTATGTCGGTCGCGACGAAGCGGAAGTGCGCGCCAACCACAAACTCGATAGCAGTATAAGTTTGCGTCAGGATGAGGATGTACTCGACACTTGGTTCAGCTCGGCATTGTGGACCTTCTCAACGCTGGGCTGGCCGGAACAAACCGAATTCCTGAAAACCTTCCACCCGACCAGTGTGTTGGTCACCGGCTTTGACATCATTTTCTTCTGGGTGGCCCGGATGATCATGATGACGATGCACTTCATCAAAGATGAAGACGGCACACCACAGGTACCGTTCAAGAAAGTGTATGTGCATGGCTTGGTTCGCGATTCTGAAGGCCAGAAAATGTCGAAGTCGAAAGGCAACGTGCTCGACCCACTCGACATCATTGATGGCATCAGTCTTGATGATCTGGTGACTAAGCGCACAACCGGTTTGATGCAACCGCAGATGGCGCAGAAAATCGAAGCACGCACCCGCAAGGAATTTCCGGAAGGCATCAACTCTTTCGGCACCGATGCGCTGCGCTTCACGTTCTGTTCGCTGGCCTCGGCTGGTCGCGACATCAAATTCGATATGGGTCGCGTTGAAGGCTACCGCAACTTCTGCAACAAGCTCTGGAACGCCACGCGTTTTGTGCTGATGAATGTCGAAGCCCAGCCACTGAGCACCGATCTGAACGATCAAAGTATCGTCGATTTCTGGATACGCTCTCGCTTTGCCGCCTGCGCCGAAGATTTCGGCAAACATCTCGACGCCTATCGCTTCGATTTGGCATCGCAAACGCTTTATGACTTTTTCTGGAATGAATACTGCGATTGGTACCTGGAGCTGACCAAACCAATTTTGAATGCCGACGGCAATGATGCGCAGAAAGCCGCAACACGTCGTACTCTGTTGGAAGTATTGGAAGCGTTCCTGCGTTTGGCGCATCCAGTTATGCCGTACATCACTGAGGAAATTTGGCAAAAGGTTTCGCGCCTGCTCGGCAAAAGTGGCGCCAGTATCATGCGGGAAACATTGCCGAATGGCAGCGAATGGCCAAGGAATGAAATCGCCGAAGCCGATCTCGCCTGGCTGCAACAATTCACCGTCAGCGTCCGCAATATCAAAGCCGAAGTGAATTTATCCGGCGGCAAACTGGTGCCGGTTCTGCTGAACAACGTGAATAGTGAAACCGAACGTCGAGTCAATGCACTGGAGCCATTCCTGCGGGCATTAGCGCGACTGGAATCGATTACGATTCATCAGACCGGTACCTTGCCCGCCTCGGCCGCAGGTATTCTCGATGGCGTTGAGATTCACATACCTCTGGCCGGATTGATCGACGTCGAAGCGGAAAAGGCCCGTCTGCAAAAAGAATTGACTCGTCTCGGCGATGAAATTCAGCGCATTCAAGGCAAGCTCGGCAATGCCGCGTTCGTCGATAAGGCGCCGGCTGCGGTCGTACAGAAAGAGCGCGATCGACTGGCTGATGTCGAATTAGCGCATCAGAAATTGCAACAACAACTGGCCAAGTTCGGCGCGTAATCAGAAAAGAAAATCCCCGGTTATCGGGGATTTTCTTTTACCCGACTCGGAAATCTCGCATGCACGCACAACGCATCGCCATCATTGGTGCCGGAACCGCCGGCCTTGCAACCGCAAGCTATTTGGCCAAGCAGCAACATGACGTCACGGTGTTCGACCAGATTCCACGTCAAGGCCCGGTCGGCGCCGGTTTGTTGCTGCAACCGTCAGGACAACGCGTGCTGGCGGACTTAGGTGCTCTCGATGCGATTCAACAACAAGGCAGTCGCATCGACGCTCTGCACGGCGTCAATCACTGGCGGATTCCAGTTCTACATTTGCGTTATCGCGACGCCGCTGCTGATGCTTTTGGTATAGGTATTCATCGCGCACACCTGGCGCGAGAACTGGCAGCGGCTGCCGTTGCCGCAGGCGCCACCATTCGTTACGGCGCAACGGTTTCAACATTGTCCGATTGCACACTCGAAATCAATGAACACCAGCGCCAATCATTTGATGCGGTGATCATCGCCAATGGCACTCGTTCGCTGCTCAGCAACGCCCTACGCATTCCGCAACGTAAAGCCCCTTACCCATGGGGCGCACTATGGGCCATCGTCGAATCAGAGGAATGGCCGGAACGGCAACGGCTGTTACAGCGTTATCGCGGCGCCCGCCACATGATGGGCGTACTGCCAACCGGTCTGCACCCGGTTACCGGTCGCCCCTGTTACTCGCTGTTCTGGAGTTTGCCGAGCAGTGACTACATGCGCTGGCGTTCAGAGCCGTTTCACCGGTGGCAAGATCAGTTGCAAGACTTTTGGCCCGAAGCCAAACCGCTGATTGAACGCATGCAAGCCGATCAAGTCTACTGGGCAAGCTACGCCGATATCGTCATGAAGCGCTGGCACGATCAAAACCGATTGTGCATCGGTGATGCTGCTCATGCGATGAGCCCGCAGCTCGGTCAAGGCGTCAATCTGGCATTGCAGGATGCACAAGTGCTGAGTTCCGTCATGCAGCGGTCCGACAATATCGGGCAAGCATTTGCCGAATACTCGCGTCAGCGTCGCCGTACCCTGAATTTTTATCAAACGGCCAGCCGGTGGATGACACCGCTTTATCAGTCAACTTGGCCAGTCGGCTGGTTACGCGATTTATCATCACTGGTGAGTTGTCATTTACCGATGGTAAAGACCATCAATTTGCGGGTGTTATGTGGTGGAAAGGTCACTGAGAAGGCAGGGGCATTTTCGCCAGAAATGGTTTCCTGAAAAATGGGAGGGGTGTACCCCCTCCCCAATCAACCAGAAAAACAGCGCTATTAAAAACTGTATCGCGCTGTCAACCGTACCGCACGCGGACTCTGATAATTGACATCATTCAGGAAGTCCGGGTTTCGGGTTGGTGAGGCACGATTAAACTCGCCAGTTTCTTCATATTCCGTGACTTTATCGAAGTCAAACAGGTTGAAAATATCTGCGCGCAAAACCAGCTTGCCGTCCGCCCATGCAGGGACGTAGGCAACACCAACGTCAACCATATAGGTCCATGGCGTTTCGCCATATTGTCCCCGCTGTGTCAGCACAGTGTTGCCGTTTTCGTCGACACAATAAAAGCTGGACGCCGAATAAGCCTGCAAGCTGCTGGCATCAACACCAAGACCCGCCAGCGGAACATAACCATTGCAACTGACTGGTCGACCGGATTGCACCAACAGATTGGCCGAAACCGCCCACTCATCATTGAGATCGTAAGCGGTAAACACCTTCAACGTATGGCGACGATCGTTAGGCAAATAACCTTTGGCACCATCGGTAAACAGGTAATGGTCAAAGTCCTGCGTCAAACCCGGGTCGTCCTGCTCCAATGTCGAGTTGACATAGCCTTCAACATTGCCTTCACTCTTTCCGTAGGTGTAGGAACCTTGCAGGAACCAACCATCCGACGGTGTACGCTCCCAGAACACTTCCAGCGCACGATATGTCCGCTCATATTTCGGCAAGCCCAGATACTCATTCGGAATCACCACTGGCACCAGATTACCATCGTCATTGACATCAACGTTCAATGCCAAATCACGCCCTGGATTCAAAATGATGCAGGTTGCCATCGAGTGATAGTCAAAGTTGTTGTAGCCATTATCGGCTGCCCAGTCGATAAAGCCTTGGTGAGAACAAAAGTCTTCCATGCCATCTTTGACTTCTCGATCGATGTAACGCACACCAACAGTCCAGTCACTGCTCAATTGCTGCTGATAGCCCAGAATCAATTCATCCTGATACATCGGATTCAAGTTGGTAGCTGCAACAGTGGCCGGATCGGGTGGAGTCGGACTGCCATTGAATCCGGTTGGCCCAATTTGCGATCCAAGCGTCACCGGTGCACCAGTAACGGGATCAATGCCAGTGAAGTTCCAGTAATCAATCTGGATGTATTCGACTCCTGATGCACGGATATTGGTATTGGATGCCACAGGGATGAAGTATCGACCCAAGGTACCGAACAATTTTTTGCTCGAGTCCCCTGCCATATCCCAGGAGAATCCAAACCGCGGTGCATTCAAGTCCTCGGCCTTGACGAAGCTGTCTCCGTCACCGTTTTTGTTATCAAACGTTTCGCGACGCAGACCGGCATAGACCATCAGGTTGTCGGTAACCTGCCAGCTATCTTCGAGATAAATCGCGCTGTTGTGCACTTCGTAACTTGCTGAACCGGTATTGTAATCCCAAGTGCGAACGTACTGGGTGCCAGCGGGCACGGCGACACCATTGACGGTACCGGTGGAGGTGAAGTAGCGATAATAAATGCCGCCGGTATACACCGCACCGGCGTTACCACTTTCGAATACTTCATCGTCATAACCGAAACGCACCGTGTGATCGCCGATTACCCATTCGGCATCAAGCCGCATGGCGGTCCTTTCGTCATAATTGGGGCCGAAATCCGGATCACGAATGGTGACCTGAGCGGTGTTCCAGCAGCCGATATAAGTAACCGTTGCAGGATTGTTACGACTGTCAAATGCGCGCGGACATTCTGCACCTGGCAACGACTCCGGCGTACGATAGCTATTGGTATGCTCAAGGTTGCCCCACAGTGCAGAGAGCGTGAAGTTGTCGCTGAGATGGCCGGTATAACGACCGATCATCACATGACCTCCGCTTTCGATGGTATACCGGGAATTTTCCAACCCATGATTGCCGGTATAAGCCAATGGCGAGCCGCCACTCCCATCCGGATTGTCATAGGTGACGTAATCCACTTCTTCTTCGTTGTGGATACCGGTGAACTCCACGATGTGATCGTCGGTGATGTTCCAGTCGAGTTTCAACAGCACTTGTGGACTGGTATTGTTGGTACTGTAACTGTCAATGCGATTATAGATATCCGATTCATTATTGCGTCCCTCAACTAGCGCAAATACAAACAAGCGGTCTTCTATCAGTGGACCACCCGCGTGAACGTTATAACTCATCGTTTCGGAAGTGTTGTCTGCACGATAAACGTAGAATCGTTGGTCGTCCGGACGAGTCGAATCACGACTCAACACATTCTTGCCTGGTTCACGCAACGCTTCAGGCAACCAATACGCCGCGACACCGCCTTGCCATTCATTGGTTCCGCGCTTTGTCACCAGGTTGATCACCCCGCCTAGTGAGCGACCATATTCCGCACCATAACCACCGGTTTTAATTTGCTGCTGGGCAATGGCATCAAACGGCAGTTCAGCGTACGACAAAAAGTCCCGAATATTGGTGACATCAAAACCATTGATGTAATAACCGTTCTCTGCCACGGAAGAGCCACCAATTGACGCCAGGTTGCCAAAACCGGTGTCCCCCTTGACCGTGCCGGGAGCCAATAGCGCTACGCTGGTAATATCACGCGAAACCGGTAAGCGCTGAATCTGTTCCTGCGTGAAAACGGTTGTTGACTCTGCCGACGAGGTATCGATAGGTGAAATACGACCTCCCGTAACGGTGATGGATTCCGCTCCTTCTCGACCGAAATACACCGGCGAGCCGGTACCGATCGTAACCAGAATCTCATAGGACTCTGCACCACTGGAGACCTTGTAGCGACCGGTAGGAAGCTGCGAGAAATTAAAGCGACCATCGGCAGCAACGGTCAAATCCCGCTTCAATCCGGTATCCACACTGACAATGCTGACGCTGCTTCCGGCTTTGGCCTGGCCATAAATGGACCCCATGGCGTTATCGGCAAAGCTCGGCGCAGTGAACATCAATGCCACGGCAACAGCCGCTCCAACGCGTGACTGTCGCCACAGTTGACTCGTTTTTTTCACTTTATTTACTCCCTCTTAATAATGGTTGTATAGGTCGAACACTTCTTATGTTGTTCGCCCGTAACAAAACTAATCTGAGACAGACGTTGATGCAATAAATGATTGAGCTTCGGCTCGCTTTGGCCAAGAAGTCGGATTAGTTGATCGTTCGATTTCAGGTCGCGCTTTACGTTGTTTCTACTTTCGTAAAGTAATCTGACTGGGGGAATTTCAAGTTCTCATATTTATCGACACTGATAATCGACGGATCAGCGACAATACCGCCTCAAGCTTAAATCGGCCCGTATTGAAAACATGAGCAGCTATCTGGAAACCCATCGCTTGCGACTGCGTCAATGGCAAGTCACGGATTTGTCGGGCTTGAGAGCGCTTTGCACGGATGCAAAAGTCATGGAGTTTTTTCCGGCGCCATTACAAGAACGGGAAATCCTGGCGTTTTATCAACGCCATCAGGCAGCGATCGGTGAACGCGGATTTGGTTTTTGGGCCGTCGAACGTAAAGACTGCGGTGAGTTTATCGGTTTTGTCGGTTTGAACGCACCGCGGTTTGACGCCCATTTCGTGCCTTGTTTGGAAATTGGTTGGCGATTGCTGCCGGATGCCTGGGGTCAGGGATTTGCTACTGAAGCGGCAAACGCCTGCCTTCAATTTGGTTTTGACCGGCTTGGCGCCGACGAGATAGTGTCGTTCACGGCACGCGTGAATAAACGCTCACAGGCGGTCATGCAGCGTATCGGTATGCAAACCAGCGACGCCGATGATTTCGAACATCCGCTGGTTGCCGTCGGCGATCGCCTGCGGCCACATGTGTTGTACCGCAAGCGTGCACCGGCGCTTTAAACGCGTTTGCTGTGCGGGAAGAAGGCGAAGCGAAATAGCGTCACCAATAAATCGTAAATCAATGCCAGCAACAATCCGGCAATCAAACCGTAAATGATCGCATCCAGATCGAGCGGTACCGTGTAATTGTAAGCGTTCCGGGTTTCCTGAATGATGTCCTTATCCCCTTCGCTGACGACATGCCAAAGCTGCCAGTGCAGCGGCGCTTCCATCGCGGCGCGCTCGGCAGTGAAATGCTGCAAGCGTTGCCAGATCTCGCGAATATTTTCGCCGCCTTCAATAAACACGACATCACCGCTTTGTTCATGATGACGAATCATCGCCGCGACATCACCACCAAAATGGCGATCGGCGGTGCGTTGAAAACCGGCAAAATTCTGTTTGACTTCCAGATAGTGAGCGTCGATGCGCTGGGCATATTGGATGACAAATGCCGGCAGTTGAATGCCGAACAACAAACCGGCAGCAAAGAAAAACAGCCGCACATAACCACGTAACATGCCTACTCCTCCGTAATGGCTACTTCGCCGGTCTGCAGTCGCCACAGCGCCGCATAACTGCCGTCTTTGGCCAGCAGCTCGTCATGACTGCCGGACTCGACGATACGCCCTTTTTCCAGCACATGGATGCAGTCGGCATGACGCACCGTCGACAAACGATGGGCAATGACAATCGTTGTCCGGCCTTTGGCAACAATCGCCAGCGATTTCTGAATGGCCGCTTCGGTTTCATTGTCGACCGCCGAGGTAGCTTCATCAAGCAGCAATATCGGCGGTTGTTTCAGCAAGGCTCTGGCCAATGCCAGCCGCTGGCGCTGACCGCCCGACAACTTCTGTCCGCGCTCACCGATGCGGGTATCAAAGCCCTGCGGTAATTCGCGAATGAAATCGGTGGCATTGGCCAGTTCCGCCGCCAGCTCAATGGCTTTGCGCTCGGCATTGATACCATAAGCGATGTTCTCGGCCACGGTGCCGTCAGTCAGAAAGGTATCCTGACTGACGTAACCAATACAGCGACGCAGGTCTTGTAAATTCAGATTCTGAATATTTTCACCATCGAGTTTGAGCTCGCCCTGCTGCGGTTGATAGAAACGCAGCAGCAGTTTGACCACGCTGCTCTTGCCGGCGCCGGTGGCACCGACGAAGCCAACGGTTTGGCCGGCCGGAATCGACAGGTTCAGCTTGTCGATAATGGGCAGCTCAGGATCGTAACCAAAGCGCACATCGGAAAACTCGATATCGCCTTTGACGCTGTCCGGCGAAAAATGCCGGCCCTCATACGGAATCGAAATCGGTGTGCGCAGCAGATTCATCGCCCGATCAATCGAGGCCATCGAGCGCTGATACATATCGGCGACATCGGCAAGGCGCGTCAACGGCCACAGCAATCGCTGGGTCAGGTACACCAAGACCGAAAACGCACCAATGGCGAGCTCGCCATGGATCGTCAGATAACCACCGTAAACCAAGGTCGCGGTAAAGCCAGCCAGAATCGCCATACGTATTACTGGCGTAATCGCCGAGTTAACTTTAATCGCCTCGGCATTGGTTGCGCGATAATGTTCACTGGCCTCGCGCACCCGCTCCAATTCAAATTTTTCCGCCGCAAAACTTTTTATTGTTGCTAACCCCAGCAGATTGTTATTGAGCTTGGCGTTGACGTTGCCGGCGGCTTCACGCACAGCGGCATAGCGCGGCGCCAGTTTTTTCTGGAACCAGAATGCGCCAAACAGGATCAGTGGAATCGGCAGCAAAGCAACCAGCGCTATCGTGGGTTGCAGCACAAAAAACACCGCGCTGACCATAATCGATGAACAAAACACCTGAATGATTTCATTGGCGCCGGTGTTCAGGAAGCGCTCCATCTGGTTGATGTCATCGTTCAGAATCGACATCAGATTGCCGGTTTTGCGATTCTCAAAATACGACAGGGTCAAACGCTGGACATGGTCGTAAGCATCGAGCCGCATGTCATGTTGCAAGCGTTGGGCGAGATTGCGCCAACGCAGATGGTGCAGGTATTCGGTCAGGGATTCACCGCCCCAGATCAGCACATTCAATGCTGCCAAAAACAGTAACTGATGCCAGGTGCTGGTGATGCCGTAATCGGACAGAATTTCTCTGGCCAGAAAACTTTTTTCCTGATTGACAACAATATCGACGGCGACGCCAATCAACACCTCCGGCATGATGTCGAAAAACTTGTTCAACACCGAGTAGATGCTGCCCATGACGAAGTCACGGCGGTATTGCGAAGCGTAGTCGTAGAGTTTGCGCAGAGGATGCATCAGAAAAACCTTTCGCGGCGGGAAATCGGTAAAGCCAATAACCACAACGCACCGAGCCGTTAAGGCGGCGGTGCGTTGTGGTTCAGTCGTTGTGCATCAAGCTTATTTCAGCAGCTTTTCGCGAGCGGCCTTGAACTCTGAACCGGCTTGGAAATCGGCGGATTTGCCATCGACGACCAAGTCACGGCCCACGAGGAACAGCAAATCGCCATCTTCGGCCATGCCGCTGACATCCCAGCCTTCTTTTACCGTGTCGCTTTCCTTGTGGTAGTGCTCAGCGGTATACGTTTTTGCCTGTTGCTTGCCGTAGTCCGGCGCTTTGTCGCGAATATCGACCCCGCCTTTGACGTACAGCGCCGGCACACCTTTCTGGACAAAAGCGAAATGATCCGAGCGGAAATAGCCGCCTTTTTCCGGCGCGGTATCCGGCACTACGTAACGGTCCTGGGCTTTGGCATGATGTTCAACCAGCGGTTCCAGCGTCGTCTGGCCGTAACCGATTACCTGCAAATCGCGCGCGCGGCCCCAGGGCTGCATGGCATCCATGTTGATATTGGCGATGGTGTTTTTCAGCGGATACAGCGGATTGTCGGCGTAATATTTGGCGCCAAGAAGTCCCTGCTCTTCCGCGGTAACGGCCAGGAACAAAGCACTGCGCTTCATCTGTGCCTGCTCCTCGGCAAAGCGCCGCGCCAGTTCAATCAGCAATGCGGTGCCGGAGGCATTATCAACGGCGCCGTTATAGATATGCACGCCGTGCTCATCTTCGCTCTTGCCGAGATGATCCCAATGCGCGGTGTAAATCACGTATTCGTTTTTCATTGCCGGATCATTACCTTCCACCTTGGCAATGACGTTTTGCGATTGCACTTCACGCAGCTGACTATTGAGCACAAAATCGGCTTTGGCATTCAGCGGTACTGGTTGGAAGTCGCGGCTCAAGGCCTGTTTTTTCAGCGCATCGAAATCCTGCCCACAAGCACTGAACAAGGCCCGAGCCTTGTCTTCGCGAATCCATGAACGCACGCCCAATTCACTGGCGTTGCCATCCTGACTTTTCAGTGTAAAACTTTCGCGAATGCCGTTGTTGCGCACCACTTCGTAGGGATACGAGGCCGGTTCGGTTTCATGAATGATGATTACGGCCGCAGCGCCAAGTTCGGCGGCAATTTCATATTTGTAGGTCCAGCGGCCGTAATAGGTCATCGCCTTGCCTTTGAACATCGACGGGTCGAGTTGATCCGGATTGGCCGGATCCGGAATCGCCGGATCACTGATCAGCACGATCAAGGTTTTGCCTTTGACGTCGAGCCCTTTGAAATCATCCCACTGGTATTCCGGTGCCTTGACGCCGTAACCGACGAAAACCATTTCTGATTGCTCGGCTTTCACTTGTTCGCTGACGCGGGTGGTGAATGCCACGTATTCATCCGGCGATTGCCAACTGATGTCAGCAGCACAGCCACTGGTGGCAAAGGTAGGCGTGGTTTTGATGCCGACCAGCGGCACCGTTTGGGTATAGCTGCCGTCAGGGTTGCCTGGTGCAGCGCCCACCGCTTTGAATTGCTCGCGCAAATAATTGACGGTTTTCTCTTCGCCAACAGTACCGGGGGCCCGGCCTTCGAATTCATCGGAAGACAGCACCTTGATGTGCTCCAGCACACGGTTGGCGGCAATCGGATCGCTGCTCTTTACCGCGGCTTCTTTCACTTCGCTCTGGCAGGCTGCCAGCGCCATGGCGCTGAGCAACAACAGAAAGGTAGATTTCTGGTTCATTCTGTACTCGCTTGTGTTGTTGTGCAGAAAGTCAATTGATCGCACCGCTCGGGATGACGGCAACGCGGCGTTAACGGGATGTACGCCGGATCAACGAACTGGGGGCATTGTACCGGATTGTCAGTGACTCAAACGGATGGCCGCCACTTGATGAATGGCCTGTTGCCGGTCAGGCAGTTCGCCGGCCGGCGCCAGGTTCCAGGACCAGCGTTGACAAACCTGCTGGTTGAGCCCGAGATAATCGAGCAAATGAATGCGTTCCAGGCATTGCCCGGATTCGCTGAACGTCGCCAGCTCATCATCACAAATCAGGCAAACCGGCACTTGCAGGCTACGGAGCAGTTTCAGGTGCTGCTCCATCAGATGCCAAGCGAAGCGATTGAGCACCGCTTCGGAAAAACCCGGATGCAAATTCTGCAGCCATTGCACCGGTTTCACCGGCAGTTGCGACAACAGGTTGACCGAGGCAGCAAAGACGACGCCGGGCGGAAACTCGACCGGCAGCGGTTGGCAACGAAACCAGCGTTCGAAACTTGCTTCATCCATATCCGGATCACACTGCATCAACGCTTCCAGCAAGCCAGTAACGTCCTGCTCAATCAGTTCGGCATTGGCAAATTGCCTTACTTGTTTGCGGGTAGCCGGCAAATGAACGATGTCGACCAGATAAACCCGTCGGAAGTGCGCACACAGCTCCGCTAGCGGAATATCGAGCAAACCACCGGAACCGAAAATCAGCGCATTGCCTTCGGCGTGAATGGCATTGGCCTGCTGCAAAATGGCCTGTCGGGTCAAATTCAGGTGCTCAGCCCATTGGTTCTGCTGACGCCGGGCTCGCGCCTCCAGCGCAATGGCCTCGCTCAAGTGCCCCATCCGTCGGGCCACCGGACTGGCTTCGGCCCGGCACCATTGCCAGAATTCGCGCAGCATCAGGCTTGCAGCAGCTGAATAAATTCGCCGATGTCGCGCCGGGATTCCTGCAAAAATTTCTCCAGTTGCGGCAGCGTCATCCGCAGCCGTTGCATGGCCGGCACTTGATCGATGCGCGGCACGGTTGAGTCCGGCGTCTCGTACCAAATCGCCAGCAACAGCGAAATGCGGGCCAGATCAATCACCTGTGTCGGTCGCTCAGGATGATCGGTCAGGATACCTTTCGGTACCGGAATCAGATCTTCCGGTACCTGCCACTGGCGCAGAATCATTTCACCCAATGCCCCCTGCTCCTCGGCAATCAACCAGTGCATCAGGTCGAGTTTGCCGGCCAGTTGTTTCTTGTGCTGGGCAAACAGCGACAACACCGGTAGAGCCCCGATGTTATGCAGCAAGCCGGCCAGTAGCGCATGCGAGTTTTCGATATTGAGGTGCAGCGCCAGCCGCTGGCCGTAGGCGCCAGTCAGTGTTGCCCGCAGCCAGATTTTGCGCAGTTCGTCGCGCAGCGGCCCGGTTTGCCGTTCGCGGAACAAGCGCGAGAGGCAATGGTTGTAGACCATGCCGCGCACCGCGTTGTAGCCCAGCCGGGTAATGGCAGTTTCCAGTGAGTTAGCCGACTCCAGCCCCATCCAGGCGGCATTGGCGGCTTGAGTTATGCGGGTCGATAAACTCGGGTCGGTTTGAATGACCTGGGCCAGCGTGCGTACCGGCGCATTATTGTCAGAAACAATCTGCCGGAGCTTTTGCGTCAGCTCCGGCAGCGTGGGTAGTTGCAGGCGTTGCAGACGTACTTCTTCATGCAGTTGCTGACGCCAGAATTGTCGTTCTTGTTCAGCGGTTCTCGGTGTAAGGGTATTCACCGGCTGTTTCCATCGCAGGCTCTCGTATCGAAAGTGTAGACAGCGATGGGGCATTGGCAACCTTGAAGCGGTTCCGGTAGCGGCGCGTTACCCAGGAGATCATCGGAATACCAATCAGCGCCGGCAGCACCCAAGGCAGAATGCCCCAGAAACCGGTCAGCCATTGTTCGGTGAAACTGCGCATGCCGAACACGAAGAACGCCGTGTGGTAACCGATACCAAGCCCGAGTGCGTTATTCAGGTGCTGAATCATCCAGGCTTTTGGCTCACGTGTCGGTACCAGGAAGTGACGGATCATGCCAACGCCACCGAGAATGCCGAGTGGTGACAACGCCAGCAACAGCACACGCAGCGCCGGGTTGCCATTCAGCGCAATGATCACCAGTACGACGGATGCGAGTATCGACACGATGGCCAGCGCCCAGCCGAGCGGTTTGCGCAAACCGGTCAAATCGGCCTTGTACTGCAACACATGGCGACTGTACCAAGCACCAATGACCAACATGACCGCCAGATAAACCAGCATGACGAAAAACGGGAACAACTTTAGCGTCGTGATATCAACGCCGCGGCTGATCGGCTCCGACAAACGCAAAGCCAGAACAGTTACCGCCGACACCGAAACGATATAAGTGCACCAGAGAAACCCTCTGCCGGCGATACGATGCAACGGCGAGCCTTTGCGGGCGAACACCGGTATCCAGAACAACACCAGGCCCAACATGCCGGTGATGATATGAGTCCAACGCAGTACTTCAGTCATGGCGATTTCCTTACCCTTCGCTTCACGATGAAGCCATGATGCGAAATGCACGAAGCGGCCAACAGTGCCAGAAGTCATGTGCCGGTCATCAGCCGGCTTTAGCATGGAATTTCAAACCCAGTACCTGGCCAGGGCCTGTCGATGTAAGAAAACTGTCATCCGTCATTCAAAACCGGTCGGTATCATGCCGCCCTCTTTTGCATCGGCTGTATCAAACATGCGCAACATCCTTATCATTCTTGTGATCGTGGCCGTTCTCGGTGGTGGCTATGGCGTCTGGGTCATGAACTCATCAACGCCTGCCACCACCGCCGCAACACCGGCAATGGACAAACCGCTGCTAAGGATTCATGGCTCCAATACCATTGGTGAACACCTGATGCCGCAGCTCGCTACGGCCTACCTGCAAAAAGAAGGTTACGCCAATGTTCGTCTGCAAAACCTGGCGCCAGTGGAAAATCTGATCGTTGCGCGCCAGCATCCATCGCGACCAAACGTCAACATCGAAATCAAAGCGCACGGCTCCAGCACCTCATTCGTCAGTCTGGCCGAAGGTGCAGCCGATCTCGGCATGTCGTCGCGTCGCATCAAGAGCGAAGAAGTGGAAAAACTATCGGCACTTGGCGACATGACCGCCGATGGTCAAGAACACATCATCGCGCTCGATGCGCTGGCTGTCATCGTCCATCCGGAAAACCCGTTGAAGCAGATGACGCTGGAACAAATCGCGCAGATTTTCTCCGGGCAAATCAGCGATTGGTCAAGTGTGGGGGCACCGGCAGGCGCGATTACCGTATTGGCTCGCGACGATAAATCCGGTACCTGGGACACCTTTGATTCGCTGGTGCTGAAACCAGCGAAAGTGAAACTGGTTGACGGCGCCAAGCGTTTTGAATCCAGCGAAGAACTGGCGACGCAAGTCAGCAATGATCGCAATGCCATCGGTTTCGTCGGTATTGCGCACGTTTACCGCAGCAAACCTTTGGCCGTCGCGAAAGACAACAACTCACCGTTTGCCTTACCGAGCCGACACACGATCGGCACCGAGAACTATGTGCTGTCGCGTCGCTTGTATTTGTACCAGCCGAAACCCACCGGTGGTACTGATGTTGTTACCCGATTTATCGAGTTCGTTCGCAGTAACGAAGGCCAGCGCTATGCCGGCGAAAGCGGTTTGATTCCGTTCTACCCAACCCGCGACAAACCACGCATTGCCAATCAGAAATACTCGGCCCGTTATCGTTCATTGGCATCGCTGGGTGATCGATTGTCGGTGACGTTTGCGATGATGGATAACGCCCAGCTGGTTGAGGACGGCAAGTTCGAACGCGATCTGTTGCGCGTGCAGCAGTTCATTCAGGATGGCAAGGCAAAAAACCTGGTGCTCGTGGATGTTCGCCCTGGCAGCAACAGCAATGAATTTTCACCGGCAATCCAACGCCTGGAGTCGTTGCTACAGACGCAGAATATTCCGGTTTACGACAAGGTGCTGGTCACCAACGGCCCCGAGGAATTCTTGCAGCAATCGGCGCAGATCGAAATCTGGACACTGTAAATCCATTGCAAACGGGCATAAGAAAACGGCGCCATAGAGGCGCCGTTTTTTATGCTACAGAGAACTGCCAATCCGGGGGCCGGGCTTTATCGGCCAGCGCTCGCGCGGTGCGAATCATCGCCAGGCTTTTCGATGGACTGAGTTCGCCGTGGGTTACCCGGGCAAACGCCGGAATCGTGTGCATCGGCGGCACCTTGCGCGCATGTTCGGTTCCGATCGCGCTGTGCAGTAAACTCAAAATCACCAAATCCGCGTAATCAAGCCCGTCTTCAATTTCCCGTGCCCAATCGGTAGCGCTGCTGGCCGCCAGCACGGCATCACTGTTGAAACCATATTCGCGCAGAATGGTAGCGCCCATTGTGGGTCGCAAGCGGTTAAGGCAAGCCTCCAAGCGCTGTTTATCCAAACAGAGTTCATGCCATGGCTCGGCATAAGCCAGCGCCGCGATTTCGCCAACGGCGTGCAGCAAGCCCGCCAGATAGGCGTTGGCCGCGACCAACGTACCCGTCAACTCAGCCAACTGCGCGCACAGATAAGCACATTCACGGCTGCGTCGCACCGCCTCGGCAAAGCGGGCGTGAATGGTCGAATAACGGTCCGGCACGAATTCGCTGGAGGTAAACACCGTCAGTAAACGCCGTGTCGTTTCAACGCCAAGATGCGCAGCGGCCTCAAAACAGCTTTGTTTATTACGCCCCGGAGCACTCAATGGATGATTGGCAGCGCCAATCAGCCTTACCGCAACCGATGGCTCGATCATCGCGGCCTGCGCCAATTGCGCCAAACCCTGATTGGTCTGATTAACGATGCCGCGAATCGCCGCCGCTCCGGCGCGAGTTACCGGCAGGTTGACGCGAAACTGCGGCAAATCGGTCAGCATCGCGGCGAACAGGCGATCATCGTCATCGTTTTCGTCGAGCTCCAGTTCGGCGACGGAAAATTGGTTTGTGGCTTGTTGATTGAGCCAATGCATGACGTCCAGCGGAACCAACAGCACCTCAACCAGACTGTCGGCTACGACGCGGAACTGGCGCGGACGTAATTGGGAAATGGCGCCAAGCGCACTGGCGGTGCCGGTATCGACCCGTCGGCGGCCGCCATCCTGAGCCACCAGTGTCAGGGCGCCAGACAACAGGAAAATTTCATCACCATCGGTATCACCAATGGCGGCGAGTTCGGCACCGCGGCGGTATTGTTCAATGCGAACACGACGGCTGAGCAGACAGTGCTCGACCGGGCTCAAACGGCGGAAGGGGAGAAAATGACTGAATACTTCTGGCTCGGGTAACGGCATAGCCAACATCATCCATGAACGGCAACACCCGGAGCCTACACCATCTGCTGGCGCATTTCAATTTTGTGAATACTGTCTCAGTGCCGGCTGGCGAAGCCTGTTAACGGCCGGCACAGAGATTTGATTGGCAGGCCAAGCCCCCTACTCGGTGCGGTTCATCGCCATTTCGGCTGAAGCCTGTTCCATTTCCCGCTCGAGCTTCTTCTCGGCACGGTAAATGAACCAGCCGGCGATAATGATACCGACCGAGACGATGCCAATGACGATGGTCGCCAGGGCGTTGATTTTCGGGCTGACCCCGAGACGTACCGATGAGAATACGACCATCGGCAGTGTCGTCGAGCCCGGCCCGGCAACGAAGCTGGAAATGACCAGATCGTCAATCGACAACGTGAAAGCAAGCAGCCACGCCGACACCAGTGCTGGAGCGATAATCGGCAGCGTGATGACAAAGAACACTTTCAACGGCGGTGCACCCAAGTCACGGGCAGCTTCTTCAATTGAGTTATCGACTTCTCGCAGGCGCGAGGAAACCACAACGGTCGTGAATGCGCTGGTAAAGGTCACGTGCGCAATCCAAACGGTCGTCATGCCCAGCCCTTCCGGCCAGCCAAAGAACTGCTTCATCGCGACAAACAACAACAGCAACGACAAACCGGTGATTACTTCCGGCATTACCAGGGGTGCCGTCATCAGCATCTGGAAAAACGTTTTGCCATGAAAGCGGCCCATCCGGGTAATGACGATAGCCGCCAGCGTACCGAGTAGAACTGCGAACGTTGCGGTCGCGACACCGATTTTCAAACTGGTGAAGGCCGCTTCCAACATCCGGGTATCATTGAATAACTCGACATACCATTTGGTGCTGAATTGCGACCAGACGGTGACCAGCCGGCTTTCGTTGAACGAATAGACCACCATCAACACCATCGGCATATACAGAAACGCAAAGCCGAGGCCGAGCCAGGTCCAGGAGAAGGCGCTGTTACGGTTTTGCATCAGGCGTTCTCCTCGCTGGCTTTGTTCTGATACTTCTGCAGAATCGCAATCGGTATCATCAGTACGGCCAACATGACAATCGCCACAGCCGAGGCACTCGGCCAGTCACGATTGTTGAAGAACTCCTGCCACAACACTTTGCCGATCATCAACTGATCCGGGCCACCCAAAATTTCCGGAATGACAAACTCGCCAACGGCAGGAATGAACACCAGCATTGAGCCGGCGACAATGCCGTTGAACGACAGCGGCACAGTGATTCGCCAGAACGCGGTCCAGCGATTGGCGCCGAGATCATTGGCTGCTTCAAGCAGCGTGTGATCATGCTTAACGAGGTTGGTGTACAGCGGCAGAATCATGAACGGTAGATAGGCGTAGACAATGCCGACATAAATCGCAAAATCGGTTTGCATCATCTGAATGGGCGTATCGATAACGCCAAGCCAAATCAGAAAATTGTTGATAAAGCCGTTGTTCTTCAGCAAACCAATCCAGGCATAAATGCGAATCAGAAAACTGGTCCAGGATGGCAGGATCACCATCATCAACAGCACATGACGCCAGGCACCCGGCGCACGTGCAATCGCATAGGCCATCGGGTAGCCGATCAGCAGCGCGCACAGGGTCGCGACACCGGCCATTTTCAATGAACCGAGATAGGCATTGATGTACAGCAGATCGTCAAAATCAAACAGCCGCGCGTAACTGGTGGTCAACAGCGAAATACTGCCATCAGCAGTGTATTCGAACGCGACCGGCGGCATCGCAATCGCCGATTTCATGAACGAAATGACCAGCACGATCGCGAACGGCGCCAGGAAGAAAAACGTCATCCACAGTGCCGGCACCAGCACGATGCCGGCGCGCGGATTCGGCGACCACTTTTTCAGGGTAGCGGCCAGGCTCATATGTTCAGCACCACGGCAGATTCCGGCTCCCAAGACAGATAGACTTCGTCTTCCCAGGTTGGGCGATCGGTGGTGTCGCGAATGAAATTCGACGCGTTGGCAATGACCCGTTTACCGCTATCGAGTTTGATGTGGTAAACCGAGTGGCTGCCGAAATAGGAAATGTTGACGACTTTGCCTTTGGCAAAATTGACGTTGCGGTCCGGCTTGGAAAAACCCACTTCGATTTTTTCCGGGCGCACCGCGACCCAAACCTTCTCGCCTTCTTCGCCAACGACACCATGATTGACGTAGATATGCGCCGGCAATTCCGGTACGGCGACTTCGGCACGGTCCTGTTTATCAACAACCAACGTGCCTTCAAACATATTGACCGAGCCAATGAATTCGGCCGAGAAACGGCAATTCGGCGTTTCATAAACGACGGATGGCGCACCGACTTGCAGGATGCGGCCTTTGCTCATGATGCCGAGGCGCGAGGCCATCGTCATCGCCTCTTCCTGATCGTGGGTAACCATGACGCAAGTGACGCCAACCCGCTCAATGATATCGACCAGTTCCAACTGCATGCGTTCGCGCAGTTTCTTGTCGAGCGCCCCCATCGGCTCGTCGAGCAACAGTAATTTCGGCCGTTTCGCCAGCGAACGGGCGAGCGCGACACGCTGCTTCTGACCACCGGACAACTGATGCGGCTTGCGCTTGGCGAACTGGCTCATGTCGACCAGCGCCAGCATGTCGCTGACCCGTTGTTTGATTTCCGCCGATGGCATGCCATCCTGCTTCAGACCAAACGCGACGTTGTCTTCGACGCTCATATGCGGGAACAGCGCGTAGCTCTGGAACATCATATTGGTCGGCCGCTTGTAGGCCGGCACTTTGGCCATGTCCTGGCCATCAATCAGCACGCGTCCTTCGCTCGGCTTTTCAAAGCCGGCCAGCATTCGCAGCAAGGTGGATTTGCCACAGCCGGAGCTGCCGAGCAACGCGAAAATCTCGCCTTTGCGTATTTTCAAATCGACATTGTCGACGGCGATGAAGTCGCCAAACCGTTTGGTTATCCCTTCGATAACCACGTAATTTTCATCGGATTTCGCTGGCGCAGCAGCGTGCGGTTCGGCGGCGTTGTTCATGGTGCGTGTCAAGCTTCCTTCAAGGCACCGTTGCCATTCGGCACCGGTGTTTCAACAAAAAACGGACAACAGACAAACAAAAAGCCTCGCCATGATAGTGGCGAGGCTCAGGGGCACTATTTTATTGGCCTTTGGAGACTTTCGTCCAGACCCGGGTCATCACCCGTTCAATCTCCAGCGGCATGACCCGCTGGGTATACAACTTGGCCATGACTTCTTCTGGTGGGTAAATGGCTTTGTTGCTCTTGATTTCTTCGTCGACCATCGGCAGCGATGCCGGGTTGGCATTGGCGTAGGTGACAAAGTTGGTGACCTTGGCGATCACTTCCGGACGCATCAGGTAGTTGACCAGCTGATGGGCTTCATCAACATTCTTGGCGTCTTTCGGCACGGCCATCATGTCAAAGAACATCAGCGCGCCTTCTTTCGGGATGCTGTAAGCGATTTCAAATTCCTTGCCAGCTTCGGCGGCGCGATCACGAGCCTGGAAAATATCACCGGACCAACCAATGGCAACGCAGATGTCACCGTTGGCCAGGTCGTTGATGTATTGCGAGCTATGGAAATAGGTCACGTGCGGACGAATGCTTTCCAGCAACGGCTGGGCAACATCAGTGTAATCAGCTTCGACCAGCGAGTTCGGATCTTTACCGAGATAGTTCAGCGCCGCCGGCAGAATTTCCGACTGGGCGTCGAGCATGGCGACACCGCACTTGTTCAGCTTGCTGATGTTTTCCGGCTTGAACACCAGATCCCAGGAATCGACCGGTGCATCTTCACCGAGAATTTCTTTGACTTTCTGGACGTTGTAACCGATGCCGGTAGTGCCCCACAGGTAAGGCACGGCGTACTGGTTGCCCGGATCGTAGTTTTCCAGACGCTGCATGATGCTCTTGTCGAGGTTACCCCAGTTCGAGAGCTTGGTGCGGTCGAGCGGCTGGAACACGCCGGCCTGAATCTGACGGCCAAGGAAAGAAGCGGAAGGCACTACGACATCAAAACCGGTGCTGCCGGCCAGCAGTTTGGCCTCCAACACTTCGTTGCTATCAAATACGTCGTAAACCACTTTGATGCCGGTTTCCTTTTCGAAATCGGCCAGCACGCTGTCGTCGATATAATCGCTCCAGTTATAAACATGCACGACTTTCGCGGCTTTTTCTTCTGCTGGAGCAGCGGCTTGTTCTTCCGGTGCTGGTTTGTCACTGCACGCCGCCAAGCTCAAAGCCGCGGCTACGGCTGCGGCGAGTGCAAATTTCTGCTTTGCCATTCGTTATTCCCCTTATCTCCAAGTGATGGCCATCGCGTCACCAGGGACGCGCCCCCGCCCGCCTTTTTGGGCTATTCAAGGCCGCGTCAACCATAGCAGTTGACGCGCGGATTTTACAGTCCTAATTGCGCAGCCGTCGCGTCCAGTGCGAGCCTGGTTTTGGCGACTAATTCATCAATTTCCGCACCAGAAATGATCAGCGGCGGCGACAGCAGCATCGTGTCGCCGGTCGCCCGCAAGATCAGGCCTTCCCTCAACGCCATGTCGCGACAAAGCGAGCCGGTATCGCCGAGCTTGCCACAGCGCTTTCGGGTGTGTTTATCGGCCACCAGTTCGATAGCCCCGATCAAGCCAATATTACGTACCTCGCCAACCAAAGGATGATCAACCAGTTCGGCCAGCTTGCGACTCAAATAGGGTCCGGACTGCTTACGCACCGTCTCGACGATTCTTTCTTCACGCAGAATGCGCAAATTGGCCAAAGCAACGGCGGCGCAAACCGGATGCCCGGAATAGGTAAAACCATGATTGAACTCACCGCCCTGCTCGACCAACAGCTCGGCAACTTCATCGCGCACGACCACGCCACCAATCGGCAGGTAACCGGACGAAAGCCCTTTGGCTATTGACATGAAATCCGGCGTAAAACCGAAATGCTGACAACCGAACCAATGGCCCAGGCGACCAAAACCACAGATCACTTCGTCGGCGCAAATCAGCACGTCATATTTGCGGCAAATCTTTTCGACTTCACTCCAATAGTTCAGCGGTGGAATGATTACCCCACCGGCGCCCTGAATCGGTTCGCCAATAAATGCCGCGACATGTTCCGGACCAAGTTCAAGAATTTTCTGTTCGAGCCACCCAGCGGCCAACCGACCGAATGCTTCCGACGACAAATCACCGGCGAGCTCAAACGCATAAGGCTGTTCGATATGTTCGATGCCGGGAATCGGTAAGTCGCCTTGCTCATGCATATAGCGCATGCCGCCGAGTGAGGCGCCGGCAACGGTCGAACCGTGATAGGCATTTTTTCGGGCAATGAAAACTTTTTTCTTTTTTTGACCACGTAAATCCCAGTAGCGGCGCACCATCCGAAAAACGGTGTCATTGGCCTCCGAGCCGGAGCCGGTGAAAAACACCTGGTTCAAACCGGGCGGCGTCAGCTCGCAAATCGCCTGTGCCAGCTCAATCGCTGGCATCGTCGTCGTTTTAAAAAACAAGTTGTAATACGGCAGTTGCTGCATCTGCGCAGCCGCTGCTTCAATCAGCTCTTTTCGCCCGTAGCCGACATTGACGCACCACAGTCCAGCGAAACCATCCAGATACCGATTGCCATCACCGTCCCAGAGATAAACGCCTTCCGCTTTCTCAATCACCCGCACACCGGTAAGGCGCAGAGCCTTGTTGTCGGTGAATGGGTGCAAATGATGGCTGGCATCCAGATGCCGCCAATCGATATCGCCGGATGTTTTTTTCACGTCGTGCTCCCCTTTTGAATCGGTTTGACCAGGCGCAAAAAAAATGCCGCCCGAAGGCGGCAGCGTTCATACGTTCAATAGCAGGAAATCGCGCTCCCAGGAACTGATTACCGCAAAAAACGTTTCGTACTCTTTCTCTTTGACGGCGGTGTAGGCGCGAACAAAGCGTTCGCCTAGCACATGTTTCAACTCATCATTGGTGCGCAGCAAAGCCAATGCATCGAGCAAATTGCGCGGCAATTGATACGGCAAATTGTGTGCCGAGGCCGACACCGGATCGCTCGGCTTGATTTTCTGCACCATGCCGAGATAACCGGCCGCCAGCGAGGCAGCAAAAGCCAGATACGGATTGCAATCAGCGCCGATAATGCGATTTTCCACCCGGCGATTGGCTGGTGATGAATGCGGAATTCGCAAGCCGACGGTGCGATTGTCGTAGCCCCATTGCACGTTAATCGGCGCAGAATTGAAACGCGCAATGCGGCGATAGGAATTGACGTTTGGCGCCATCAGGCTCATCGCCGCTGGCAAGTAACGCTGCAAACCGCCGATGTAATGGAAGAACAATTCGCTCGGTTCGCCATCCGGTGTCGAGAACACATTTTCTTTGGTGTTCTTGTCAACAATGGATTGATGCACATGCATCGCCGAGCCGGCTTCGTTTTCCATTGGCTTGGCCATGAACGTGGCATAAATATTATGGCGCAAGGCCACTTCCCGCATCGTACGTTTGAACAGAAACACTTGATCGGCCAAATCCATCGGCGAGCCGTGCAGGAAGTTCACTTCCATCTGGCCAGCGCCTTCCTCATGAATCAGCGTGTCGATATCGAGTTCCATCTGTTCGCAGTAGTCATACATTTCCTCGAACACCGGATCGAATTCGTTGACGGCATCGATGCCATAACTGCGACGTGCCGTTTCCTTTCGGCCGCTACGACCAATCGGCGGCTCCAGCGGATAATCGGCATCGGTGTTTTGCTTGACCAGATAAAACTCGACTTCCGGAGCCATGATCGGCTCCCAGCCCTGCAGTTCAAATTGCTTCAATACCCGGCGCAATACCGAGCGTGGCGCCAGGTCAACCGGCGTGCCATCGCGATACAAGCAATCGTGGATTACTTGCGCTGTTGGCTCAACAGCCCAGGGCACCAGACAAACCGTTTTTGGGTCCGGCACCAGTTCCATGTCGATATCGGTCGGATTGACCAGCTTGTCGTAATCTTCGTCGTCGGGCCAATCACCGGTGACGGTCTGAATGAAAATGCCTTCCGGCAGCCGCATGTTCTCGCGGAAGAACTTTTTCGCCGGCACAATTTTGCCACGGGCAACGCCGGTCAAATCCGGCACCATGCATTCCACTTCGGTAATGCCGCGTGCTTCCATCCACTGTTTTAAAAATTCTTCGTCAGTCTGACTCATACCTTCCTCTGTTGCATACGTGCTTTGCAGGCCTCACCAAAAGCATTAAACAAAGCCATCGAAACCGGATTTTCCCAGGCCTTCCATTCCGGATGCCATTGCACCGCCAGGGCAAATTGTTTGGCGTTCTGGACCCGGTAGGCTTCAACCAATCCATCGGGCGCTATTGCTTCGACGGCCAGTGATGGCGCCAAATCATCAATGCCCTGACTGTGCAGCGAATTGACCCGAATGGTGTCGGTGTTCAACAGTTTTTTCATGATGCCATCTGGCGCCAGTTTCAGGTCATGAATCGGCCCGTATTGAATATCGAGCGGGTCCTGCTGATTCTCACGATGGTCATGTTTGCCGTCGACCTTGTGCACTTCCTGATGCAGCGTGCCGCCGTAGGCGACGTTCATTTCCTGAAAACCGCGGCAAATGCCGAATACCGGCACGCCAGCCGACACCAGTGCCGGTACCAGCGGCAACACGGTTTCGTCGCGATGCGGGTCGTTCAAGTCTTTTTCCTTGCGCTGCGGCCGACCGTAGCGATGCGGCTCAACATTGGAGTAGCTACCGGTCAGCAGCACGCCATCAAAACGCTCGACCAGATCGTCGATAGCGATGGAACCGGCGAAGGCCGGCAGCAGCACCGGCAGCACACCGCTGCAGCGCTCCACCGCACGCACGTACTTGTCGCCGACCATATGATAGTAGTGCAGGCCGATTTCGCGGCAATCCGAGATGATCGCGACCAGAGGTTTCATTGTCTTTGCGTTCATTTTATTAAACAGGCCAGTAGGGCAAATGATGGGGGTGATGACCCGGAAAGATGGCATCAGGTGCTGACGATGGACGCCAGCAAGCTACCAGCTACCTTTATATCTGCGCCACCGTGAAATCGTCAACGGGCCAAGGTTCGCGTTTACCACTCTTTTTGCACCGCAATACCGAGCCCCCTTGACAGGCCATCAACCGGCCAGCCAGCATTTAAAGATATTAAACACCCAAACGGTTCTGCCAACCTGGCGACCGGGTTTGCACACGCGAGGGCAATCATGTTTGATGAAAAAGCCATCAAGGAAGCCGAAACCTTTCTGCAACAGCACCCGGAGGTGACCGGCGTCGACATGTTTGTCTGCGACACCAACGGCGTACCACGCGGCAAACGGGTGGATAAGGACAGCCTGCTGAAAGCCTACAAATCCGGCGTTGCCCTGCCCGGCTCGATTTTTTCGCTGGATATCACCGGCGACAATATCGAAGAAGCCGGTTTGGGTTTTGATATTGGCGATGCCGATCAAATCTGCTGGCCGATTCCCGGCACCTTGAAAGTTTCGCCCTGGCAAAAACGGCCGATGGCGCAGGTGCAACTGACGATGACCGATGGCAAAGGCGCGCCATTTTTTGCCGATCCGCGCCAGGTTCTTTCCCGCGTGCTCAATCGCTTCAAGGAATTGAAGCTGACGCCAGTTGTTGCCGTCGAGCTGGAGTTTTATGTCATCGATCGTCAGCGCATCAACACCTACACACCGCAGCCGCCGATTTCGCCGTTTACCGGGCTGCGTGAAGAGTCGACCCAGGTTTACGCGATTCAGGATCTTGATGATTTCGATGAACTGCTCGAGGATTTGGCCGATGCCATCGAAATTCAGGATCTGCCGGCCGACACGGCTGTCGCAGAATACGCACCGGGCCAGTACGAAATCAATCTGGAACATCGCGCCGATGCGTTGCGTGCCTGTGATGACGCGTTTTTGTTGAAGCGCCTCATCAAAGGCGTGACGCTGAACCACAATGTCGAAGCGACGTTCATGGCCAAACCCTATGATGATCGGGCCGGTTCCGGTATGCATATCCATGTCAGTTTGATTGATGAAAATGGCCGCAATGTTTTCGCTACCGCCGAAGGCGATTTGAGCGACACGTTGAAACATGCGCTAGGCGGCTTGATGGCGACGATGCGCGAAGCGATGGCGATTTTCGCACCAAACGCCAATTCCTATCGCCGCTTCCGGACCAATTCGTTTGTACCGAATTGCCCGGCCTGGGGCGTCAACAATCGTTCGGTGTCCCTGCGTATTCCGGCCGGCTCAGCGGATGCAATGCGCGTTGAACACCGCGTTGCCGGTGCCGACGCCAATCCGTATCTGGCGGTTGCCAGTGTGCTCGCCGGTATCCATCACGGCATCACCAAGCAGCTCGATTGCGGCCCGGAAACGATCGGCAATGCTTACACCCAGCACAAGCGGACGCTGCCGAATATCTGGTCTCATTCACTGGATATTTTCGAGCAAAGTGAAGTGATTTCCGAATACCTCGGCAAGGATTTTTGCCGAGTGTACTTGGCCTGCAAACGAGCTGAGAATAACGAATTCAACTACCATGTCTCGCCGCTGGAATATCAGTGGTATTTGCGCACCGTATAAGGTCCATTCACTACACGATTTTCGATGTCCGCACACGCTCCTTCCTGGTATGCCGCCAGCGCCAATTCGTTCCCGAGTTTGCCATCGCTTGATGGCGACCGTAACGTCGACGTCTGCATTATCGGCGCCGGTATGACCGGTTGCGCTGCCGCGCTCGATTTGGCTGAGCGCGGCTATAAAGTGCTTGTGCTAGAGGCCGAACGCGTCGGCTGGGGTGCCAGCGGTCGCAGCGGCGGTCAATTCATTCACGATTACGCGTGTGGTAACCAAACGCTGCAACGCCTGGTCGGCAAAACGCAAGCGCGCCAGCACTGGCAGCTTTCGATTGAAGCACTGGTTCTGTTGCGAAAACGCGTCGCGGATCATGGCATCGATTGCGATTTACGCGACGGCTTTTGTGCCGCCGCGATCAAACCACGGCAACAGCGCGCCTTGGAACAGGAACAGGAATTCCTGCAGCAAACCTACGATTATCCAACTGAATTGTGGACCGGCGAAAGATTGCGCGAACAGGTGAACAGCCCACGCTATATCGCCGGCTTGTTTGATGCCCGCTCGGGACATTTGCATCCGCTGAACTACACCTTGGGTCTTGCCAGCGCCGCGCGCAAGGCTGGCGCCGACATTGTCGAACAAACGCGGGCCCTGTCACTACAACACGGCAGCAAAGTGCAAATCAGAACTGATCGCGGTACCGTGACGGCCGATTTTGTCGTGCTCGCCGCCAACGCCTATCTCGGCAAACTGGCGCCACAGCTCGATCGCAAAATCATGCCGGTCGGCACCTACATCATGGCCACCGAACCGCTAGGCCCAGAGCGAGCCGAATCGCTGATCCGCAACGACATCTGCGTTTGCGACACTAATTTTGTGCTCGATTATTTTCGCCGCTCGGCCGATCATCGTTTGCTGTTCGGCGGCCGGGTATCGTATTCAAAACTGGAACCACGCAATCTGACCGAGCGCCTGTGCCGCCACATGCTGCGCGTGTTTCCTCAATTGCACGACATCCAGCCGGCCTACACCTGGGGCGGCTATGTCGATATCACGATGAACCGGGCACCGCATTTTGGCCGACTGCAGCCGAATGTGTTTTTCGCCCAGGGTTTTTCCGGCCATGGTGTCGCGCTGACCGGCATGGCCGGGCGGCTGATTGCTGATGCGATCAGTGGCCAGGCTGAACGCTTCGATATGTTCGCCAGGATTCCGCACCACAATTTTCCCGGCGGCACGATGTTTCGAACCCCGGCGCTGGTGCTGGCGATGGCCTGGTACCGGCTGCGCGATTTGTTGTAGGCAGCGTCGACTTCTAAACGGCCAGGAAACTCCACGCACAATGAATCTATTCGGCAATTTATGGTCATATCGCCGGTCCTGAAAGTCCGCGGATTTTTGAGTTCACCCCGCCAACCCGCTACACTTGCCAGCCAGGCCTTTACCCGTCGGCCACTCAAACGACCGGGAGTTCACCGACGCAGGTGGACGCTATTCGAAGTCATGCACCATGAGTGAAATCATCAAAGGCGATGGCGCCTTTCGCCGTCCTTCCCTTTACGGCTCCTCGATTGAAAATACCTATGCCGGCGCGCTGTCGTTCATGCGCCGCCGCTACACCCGGGATTTGACTGGAGTTGATGTCGCCATCAGCGGCATTCCGCTCGATTTGGCCTGCACCTTCCGCTCCGGCGCCCGCATGGGCCCGCAGGCGATTCGCGCTGCCTCGGTACAACTGGCGGAACTGAAGCCTTACCCTTGGGGTTTCGATCCGTTCGATGATCTGGCCGTCGTCGATTACGGCGATTGCTATTTCGATGCTCATAATCCAATGACCATTAAAGACAGCATCATCGACCATGCCCGCACCATTCTGGCCAGCGGCGCCAAGATGCTGACCTTCGGTGGCGATCATTACGTCACTTATCCGCTGCTGAAGGCACATGCGGAAAAATACGGCGCGCCGCTATCGATCATCCATTTCGATGCCCATTGCGATACCTGGCCGGATGATTCGCCGGACTCGCTGAATCACGGCACGATGTTCTACAAGGCCATCAACGAAGGCCTGATCGATCCGAAGCGCTCGGTGCAGGTCGGCATCCGCACCTGGAATGACGACTACATGGGCATGAACATGCTGTTCGCGCCCTGGGTGCACGAAAACGGTGTCGCGGCAACGATTGCCGAAATCAAGAACGCCATCGGCAATAACCCGGTTTACCTGACCTTCGATATCGACTGTCTGGATCCGAGTTATGCCCCGGGCACCGGCACGCCGGTCGCCGGCGGTCTGTCGACCGCGCAAGCCCTTAACATCGTGCGGGCGCTTGGTGATGTGAACCTGATTGGCGCCGATGTCGTTGAAGTAGCGCCGTCTTATGATCAGAGCGAAATCACGGCGCTGGCTGCGGCCCATATCGCCTGCGATTTCCTGTGCATCATGCGCAACAAGAAACTGGCCGGTAAATTCTAATTGCCGATACACGGCCCGCTTCGGCGGGCTGTTTTCTTAACCAAACAATAAAGACGTCGCCATGCTCTATACCATCGTCAAACACATCCATATCACTGCCGTTGTGCTCAGCGGATTGTTGTTTTTGTGGCGCGGCTTGCGCGCGCTGATGAGCTACAACAACAACGCGTTTGCCTACCGGGTGCTGCCGCATATCATCGATACCGCGTTGCTGGTATCCGCGATCTATCTGTCCTATCTGATGCAGCAGTATCCGTTCGTGCATGCCTGGCTGACCGCAAAAGTCATCGGTCTGATTGTCTACATCGTGTTTGGCTACATGGCCGTGAAAAGAGCCAAGGGCTTCGTTGAAAAGCTGTTCTATTTTCTGCTGGCCGTCGCGACGTTCATCTACATCATCGGCGCTGCACATCTGCATACGCCGTGGAGCTGGCTGATTCGCTACCTCTGATCGCGCCTATCTGATTCGAGCGTGCCCATTGTGCATAGCGCCGGCGACGCATCGGTGCTATGCTTCGGCATCGCTGTGCACACCGCAAATTCAAGGATGAATGAGGTACGGTGCAGAAATGAATACCCGAGCATCTCCATTACTTAACCGCCTGCAGACGGATTTTCAGTTAGCCATCATTTCGGTGTTTGGCGCCTGCACGGTTGCTGTCATCAGCCCGTTCGCGGCTTATCGTTTTCTCAGTGGGAATTTCTGGGTCGGTGTACTCGACACGCTGCTGGTGTTGTTGATCGGCGGTGTCGTCGTCTACGCCTGGCGCAGCGGCAATAATGAACGCGCCGGACGCGTGCTGGTGTTGGTCAGCAGCGTTGGTGCCTGCGCGAGTTCAGAGTTACTTGGCGTTGCCGGGTTATTCTGGATGTCGACGGCAATCGTCACCAATTTTTTCCTGACCCGACATCGCCTCTATGCCGCCACCATCACGCTGGCCGCGATTATTTTTCTGGTCGTCGATGGTCGCGCTTTTTCCTCGGTGCCACAGATGGTGTCATTCACGGCAACGGCGCTGTTACTGGGCACACTCAGCTACATCATTTCCTTCCGCTACGATTTGCAACACCGCAAACTGGAACAACTGGCAACACGTGATCCGCTGACTGGAGCCTTGAATCGGCGCATCATGACCGTCGAGTTGCAGCGTGCCGTCGACACCTTCAAGCGTGATGTAAATCCGGTGTCGCTGATTCTGATCGATCTGGATCACTTCAAACAAATCAACGACCGTCATGGCCACGATGCCGGCGATCAAGTGCTGGTGCGCTTTGCCCACCTGGCCAGCGAGCATATCCGTCAGGTCGATCGGTTTTTCCGTTTTGGTGGCGAAGAATTTCTATTGTTGCTACCGAATACCGACTGGCATGGTGCTGAACATTTCGCCGAGAAACTACGTCAGCAAATGGAACAGGATTTGAAAAGCCCGGGCGGTCGC
Source organism: Permianibacter aggregans (assembly GCF_009756665.1). Taxonomy (GTDB): domain Bacteria; phylum Pseudomonadota; class Gammaproteobacteria; order Enterobacterales; family Permianibacteraceae; genus Permianibacter; species Permianibacter aggregans. The sequence goes on along the minus strand of NZ_CP037953.1, from coordinate 3,882,889 downwards.
GTCACCATTTCGATCGGTGCAGCGGTCTTGAAAAACGGCGAAGACTGGCCTTGCTGGCTGGCGCGCGCCGATGCGGCTCTATACAAAGCCAAAAGCCTCGGTCGTAATCGCGCCGAACTCGATGAGCATGGCGCCCCCCATTCGCCGGAGTTTATTCGGGTAACGAACTGATCGATTGGTTTATAGCTGAATCCAGGTTGCTTTCAGTTCCGTGTATTTATCCAGCGCATGAATCGATTTGTCACGACCGTTACCCGATTGCTTGTAACCGCCAAACGGTGTCGTGATATCGCCACCATCGTAGCAATTGATCCAGACCGAGCCGGCACGCAAGGCACGTGCGGTGCGATGGGCACGGGTGATATCGCGAGTCCATAGCGCCGCCGCCAAACCATAAGGCGTATCGTTGGCAATGCGAATCGCCTGCTCATCGGTTTCAAAAGTTTGCACGGCCAATACCGGCCCGAAAATCTCTTCGCGGGCAATGACGTGATCAGAGCGAACATTGCTGAACACGGTAGGCTCGATAAAATAGCCGCCGGTTTCCTGAAAAATCTGATTACCGCCGAACACCAGCTCGCATTCCTGCTTGCCCTGCTCAATATAGTCCAGCACCGTTTTCATTTGCTTGTCATCGACGATGGCGCCGACTTTGGTTTCCGGATCCAGCGGATCGCCCGGCTGCCAGTGCTTGGCTTTCCGTAGTACTTCTTGCTGAAATTCCTTGGCAATTTTTTTCTCGACCAGCAAGCGCGAACCCGCCGAACACATTTCGCCCTGGTTGTAAAAAATCGCGTAGGCAGCCGCCTCGGCGGCGGCATCCAAATCCGGCGCATCGGCGAACACCAGATGCGGACTCTTGCCACCGCATTCCAGCCAGGCGCGTTTCATGTTCGACTGCCCAGCCATTTGCAAAATTTGTTTGCCAATCGCCGTTGAACCGGTAAAGGCAATGCAATCAACATCCATATGTAAAGCCAATGCTTTACCAACGGTGTGACCGTATCCGGGCAATACGTTGAACACGCCGGGAGGAATGCCGGCTTCGAGCGCCAAACTGGTGAGTTTCAAGGCCGTCATTGGCGATTTTTCCGAGGGTTTCAGAATCACCGAATTGCCGGCGGCCAGTGCTGGCGCGATTTTCCACGAGGTCATCAATAGCGGAAAATTCCACGGTACGATACAAGCGACCACACCAACCGGTTCACGTGTTGTCAAACCAATTGCATCTTCACCGGTGGGCGACACCTGATCGTAAACCTTGTCGACTAACTCACCGAACCAGCGCACGCAATTGGCTGAGCTGCGCACATCGACATTGAGCGAATCGGAAATGGGTTTGCCCATATCCAGCGTTTCCAGCAGCGCCAGTTCTTCACGATGGGCGAGCATCAACTCCGCCAGACGCACCAACACTTTCTTGCGCTGTGCAGGCGATTGCCGGCTCCAAACGCCTTCGTCAAAACGACGGCGAGCGACATGCACGGCAATTTCGGCATCGGCCGCATCGCATTCGGCAATCGAGGTCAGCACTTTGCCGTTCAGCGGACTAATCGTGTCGAAACGTTTACCACTGACCGATGGCACACTCTTGCCGTCAATCACCGCCAGCTGCGGAAAACTGATGCTTTGCGCACGCTGCTGCCATTCGGTTTTGCTTAGCGGTTTTCTTTCGTTGCGTTGACTCATGTCGCTCACCATCCTCAAGAATCAGAAGGTCGGGGGTGAATTGGCCGTCACCAGTTCACAGGGCTCATCGGAGACATTGCGAAAACGATGCGGAATGCGGGATTCAAAATAATAGCTGTCGCCAGGGCCGAGCAGTTTCACTTCGCTGCCAACCGTCACTTCCAGCGTGCCGCGCAACACGACGCCGCCCTCTTCGCCGTCATGGGTCAGCATGTCGGCGCCGGTATCGGAGCCCGGCAAATAGGTTTCGCGCAGGATGGACATCTGGCGTTGATGCCGGTCGTAACCGACCAGCCGATAGCTGATGCCCTCTTTACCCAAATCCGGCAGCTCGCTGCCCTGATAAAACACCTTGTGCTGATCAGCGATATCGGCCGTGAAAAACTCGGCCAGTGAAATCGGTACGCCATCCAGCACTTTCTTCAATGAGGCGATCGACGGGCTGACCCGGTTCTGCTCAATCAATGAAATCAAGCCGTTGGTGACGCCGGCGCGCTTGGCCAGCGCCCGTTGCGACATGCCATGGCGCTGACGTACCCGTTTCAGACGTTCACCAATATCATCGGACATCGGTTTCCTGCTCTCCTGTTTATTTTATTGCCACAGCGACACGCGAACAGCGCTTGATTCTAGTGCAATAAGCATATTGCTGTTTAATTTTTTAATCAGCTATGATGCCGGCGAGTCTGTTCCACCGGTGATCATTACCGATGTCCACATTGCCCGATACCTCCTCCCTGGAGGCTTACTGGATGCCGTTTACGGCCAATCGCCAGTTCAAGTCCGCCCCTCGCCTGCTGCAATCTGCCAAAGGCATGTATTACACCGATGTCGACGGTCGCCAGGTACTGGACGGCACCGCCGGACTCTGGTGCTGCAACCTCGGCCATGGCCGCGAGGAAATCAGCCATGCCGTGGCGAAACAGATTGGCGAAATGGATTATGCCCCAAGCTTCCAGATGGGACACCCGCTGCCGTTCGAGTTTGCCAACCGGCTGGCCAAGCATCTACCGGGTGATATGCGTCATGTGTTTTTCACCAACTCCGGTTCGGAATCGGTCGACACGGCTTTGAAAATGGCGCTGGCTTATCACCGCCTGCGTGGCGATGGGGCCCGTCAACGTCTGATCGGCCGGGAAAAGGGTTACCACGGTGTTGGCTTTGGCGGTATTTCGGTCGGTGGCATTGTTCATAACCGCAAGTATTTCGGCAGCCTTTTGACTGGCGTTGATCACCTGCGCCATACGCTGTTACCGGAAAACGCGTTCAGTCAAGGCTTACCGAAAAATGGCACTGAACTCGCCGACGATTTGGAACGGCTGATCACGTTGCATGATGCGTCGACGATTGCGGCCGTTATCGTCGAACCGATTTCCGGCTCGGCCGGTGTCATCCTGCCACCGGAAGGTTATCTGAAACGCCTGCGCGAAATTTGCGATGCGCACGGCATCCTGCTGATTTTCGATGAAGTCATTACTGGTTTCGGCCGCATCGGCGAGCCGTTCGCGGCGCAGCGTTTCGATGTATTGCCGGATATCATCACCGCCGCCAAGGGCCTGACCAATGGCGCCATTCCAATGGGCGCGGTATTTGTCCGGCCACCTATCCACGACGCCTTTATGCAAGGCGGCGAAGCTGGCATTGAGCTGTTCCATGGCTACACCTATTCCGGTCACCCGGTTGCCTGCGCGGCAGGCATCGCAGCGCTCGATATCTACGAACGGGAAAATCTGTTTACCCGGGCACGCGAGTTGGAAAGTTACTGGCAGCAACGTCTGCATTCGTTACGCGAGCAGCCACATGTCGTCGATATCCGCGATTTCGGTTTGATTGGCGCCGTGCAACTGGCGCCACGCGACGGCAAACCGGGCCAGCGCGCTTATCAGGTGTTCACCGAGATGTTCCGGCGCGGCGCCATGGTGCGGGTCACTGGCGACACTATTGCGATGTCGCCGCCGCTGATTATCGAGCGCGCGCAAATTGATGAGTTGATTGGTCGGCTGGCCGAGGTGCTGGCCGCCACACCGTAGGTGTATTCGATGAATGTGTTAGGTCATTTTGTTAATGGCGAACGCACGGCCTTGAGCGCCCAGCGTTCCGCCGAGGTATTCAACCCGGCAACCGGACAAGTCAGTAATAAAGTGCTGCTGGCTTGCCGCGAGGACGTCGCAGTAGCCGTAAACGCCGCTCGCAATGCACTGCCCGACTGGGCCGCGATGCCGGCCGTTTCCCGAGCCCGCATCCTGTTTCGTTTTCGCGAATTGCTGCTGCAACATGCCGATACCTTGGCCGCGATGATCACCGCTGAGCACGGTAAAGTGTTGTCCGATGCCCATGGCGAACTGACCCGCGGCCTGGAAGTGGTCGAATTCGCCTGCGGCATTCCGCATTTGTTGAAAGGCGAGCACAGCGACAATGTCGGCCGTAGTATCGATAGCTGGTCGCTGCGTCAGCCGGTTGGTGTCGTCGCCGGCATCACACCGTTCAATTTCCCGGTCATGGTGCCGATGTGGATGTTTCCGATCGCCATTGCCTGTGGCAATACCTTCATTCTGAAACCCTCCGAACGTGACCCAAGCCCTGCCTTGTTTTTGGCTGAATTATTGCGCGAAGCGGGTTTACCAGCCGGAGTATTCAACGTCGTCAATGGCGACAAGGAAGCCGTCGATGCCCTGCTCGACCATCCGGACGTGCGGGCGTTGAGTTTCGTTGGCTCGACGCCAATAGCGGAATATATCTACACACGCGGCTCAGCCAACGGCAAGCGTGTGCAAGCACTCGGTGGTGCCAAGAATCATTTGGTCGTAATGCCGGATGCTGATTTGGAACAGGCCGCGAACGCCCTGATTGGCGCCGCTTACGGCTCGGCCGGCGAGCGCTGCATGGCGATCTCGGTCGCGGTGGCCATCGGTGATTGTGCTGATGAACTGGTCGAGAAACTGGCGCAGAAAGCGCAGGCGCTGCGTGTCGGGGCTGGCGATCAACAAGTCGATATGGGGCCGCTGATCACCTCGGCACACAAAGACAAGGTACTGAGCTATATCGACTCCGGCGTTGCTGAAGGCGCGACATTGCGGGTTGATGGCCGCGAACAGGAAATCAGCCAAAAACCCGGCTTTTTCCTCGGCGCCACGCTGTTCGATCACGTCAGGCCCAACATGAAGATTTACCGAGAGGAAATTTTCGGACCGGTGCTGGTCGTCGTTCGGGTCGAGAATCTTGAGCAGGCCGTCGCGCTGATCAACGACCATCCTTACGGCAATGGCACCGCGATTTTCACCCGCGATGGAGAGGCGGCGCGCGAGTTCGCCCAGCACATCCAGGTTGGCATGGTCGGCATCAATGTGCCGATACCGGTGCCGATGGCCTTTCACAGCTTTGGCGGCTGGAAACATTCATTGTTTGGTAGTCAGGCCATGCACGGCATGGAAGGCGTGCGTTTTTACACCCAGCTGAAAACGATCACCGGTCGCTGGCCCGGCAATCTGCATCTGCATAGCGAATTTTCAATGCCGACGATGAAATGAGCGGAAGCGTTGAACGCATCAGCAATAAAAAGGCTACCTATCGGTAGCCTTTTTCAATTCAGCGAAGCGCAGAGCCTTGAGCTCTGCGCCCAGACCATTACTGGCCTTCGCCTTCAGCCGGCTTTTCTTCGGCTGGGGCTTCTTCAGCGGCCGGAGCAGCTTCTTCAGCTACCGGAGCAGCTTCTTCAGCGGCCGGAGCGGCTTCTTCAACTACTGGAGCAGCTTCTTCGGCAGCCGGAGCAGCTTGCTCGGCAGCTTGTTCAGCGGCTGGAGCAGCTTGTTCAGCGGCTGGAGCAGCTTGTTCAGCCGGAGCTTGTTCTTGTTGGTTGCAAGCAGCCAGAGCGGCGATTGCAGCGGCAATAGCGAGAATATTCAGGGTCTTCATGGTTTTTCTGCCTCGAGTAAGAAAAAAATGCCACAAAATAGGGAACTAGAAGCCATCTCAAAAATGATCGGACGGCTTAACGAACTCCGGTCATCTTTGATGATGGCTTCTCAATGCAGCGCCAAAATGGTAAAGGCTGGACCACCGCATTACAACGACCGAATCAACATTTTTTTACACTTTTCCAGATTGGCCCGTGATTATCGGCGCGAATGCCGCATTGACGATGGGCTGAGCCCCGACCCCGCAGCCAATCACCGTTCTCATCGCCATATCAACCGGGATATCGCTCAACACAACCACACGGTGCGCCGGCACATGGAACATCAGGCCGCTGGTCGGGTTCGGACCGGTCGGCACAAACACCGTGACATAACCATTTTCATGCTCGGCTGTGACGAATGCGGTCGCGCCTACATCTTCGCCGTAAAATTTGACAACGGCGACCTTGGAAAACGGACTGGCTTTGTCCGTACGAATGAACTGGGCAATGGTTTCCTTGACCAGCCGATAGCCTGGCAGTTTGGCCAGCAGATAACGACCAATCAACTCACCGAAAAATGCACCAAGGCGAGTGCGTACCAAAAGGCCAACACAAAACAAAAAAGCAATCAGAACAGCCAGCACAAAAATATCGGCAAACCACGCGCCGACACTGAGCCAGCCAACAACAAGCTGTGTCAACGGGCTAATCAGTTCCGTGGTGGTCAAATAAAGCCAACGGAAAAAGAACACGAGTATGGTAATCGGCAACAATGCCACCAATCCGATAATGATGTTGTCGCGAATCGGTTTGGGTTGCTCTAGCTCCGGTAACGGCTTGTTTTCGTTCATGGACCAACTATTGTTGTGGCAGCAAGGGCGCACACTATAGCAAACGAAAAAGGGGCGATCTTCTGATCGCCCCTTCTATATCGCTCATGCCCTGAGATTTCAGGTTCCCTTCCTGGTCAAGCGCAGGCTCCCTGCCGTCACTCCGTTGACTGACAACCTCCTGTTGTCACTCCCTGTGCCGTCCTAGGCAACGTGTGCATGCTAATCGACTAGACGCCGAATCTTCACCATCCGTGTTTTGCGCACGGCGACTTACCAAATCGAACCAAGTTTGGAAATCTCTTTACATTCAATCATTTAGTCATGAACCCGCTCCAATAGCAGGCGAGTGTCCCTCACAAGTTTGCGATATTCTCGGCAACGCCTGTGAGAAAAGTCTCACAGGCGTTGCGGTCGACCGACTATTTGAGCTCAACACCGTTCAGCTTATCTGACCGCGGCAAGCGTCCATATTCGACAACTACGGTTGGACGAATCGCACTCGATCAAAGTCATGATGGTTTGTTAAACGTCAGTCCATCCGGCGCAACATCAACAACGATTGAATCGCCTTTGACAAAGCGGCCTGACAACATCAGCTGCGCCAGCGGATTTTCGACCAGTTGCTGAATCGCTCGACGCAATGGCCGCGCACCGAATACCGTGTCAGAACCGGCCTCAGCCAAGTGTTTCAGCGCTTCGTCAGTCAGGTTCATCGACATATCGTGATCTGCCAAACGACGCTTCAGGCGTTCAATCTGCAGTTCGGCGATATGGATGATGTGCTCCTGCTGCAGGGCGTGGAACACGACGACGTCATCAATGCGATTGATGAATTCCGGACGGAAAAATTTACCGATGACATCCATCAACATCGACTTCAATTCTTCGTGCGACTTGCCGGCATATTCCATGATCAAATCCGAACCGAGGTTCGAGGTCATGACCACAACCGTATTACGAAAATCGACGGTGCGGCCCTGGCCGTCAGTCAAGCGACCGTCCTCCAACACCTGCAACAATACGTTGAACACATCCGGATGGGCTTTTTCGACTTCATCGAACAGCACGACCGAGTACGGACGGCGACGTACGGCCTCAGTCAGATAACCACCTTCGTCGTAACCCACATATCCCGGAGGCGCGCCAATCAAACGGGCGACCGCATGCTTTTCCATGAATTCAGACATGTCGATACGGACAATCGCTTCCTCGGTATCGAACAGAAACGAGGCCAGCGATTTGCACAATTCGGTTTTACCGACGCCGGTTGGACCGAGGAACAAAAACGAACCGTTAGGTCTGTTCGGATCAGCAAGACCGGCGCGCGAACGTCGCACGGCATTGGCCACCGCATTGACGGCTTCATCCTGGCCAATGACACGCTGATGCAGCGCTTCTTCCATGCGCAGCAATTTGTCGCGCTCACCTTCGAGCATTTTCGAGACCGGAATACCAGTCCAGCGTGAAACAACGGTGGCAATTTCGGTATCGGAGACTTTATTGCGCAGCAGTTTCATGTGCTGCATTTCCGCTTGCGCGGCCATATCAAGTTTGCGCTCCAGCTCCGGAATGCGGCCGTACTGCAACTCTGACATCCGGGTCAAATCACCGGCGCGACGCGCCGTTTCCAGATCCTGGCGGGCACGCTCCAGATCGGCTTTGATCGATTTCGAACCTTGTACGGCGGCTTTCTCGGCGACCCAGACTTCATTCAACTCGGCAAATTCGCGCTCCAACTTCTTGATGTCATCTTCCAACGCTTCCAGGCGTTTACGAGCATTGGCGTCCGTTTCTTTTTTCAGCGCTTCGCGTTCGATTTTCAGCTGAATCAGTTTGCGTTCGAGCCGGTCCATTGATTCCGGTTTCGAGTCGATTTCCATGCGGATTTGGCTGGCGGCTTCGTCCATCAGATCAATGGCCTTATCAGGCAGTTGCCGATCGGAAATATAGCGATGCGACAACGTCGCGGCGGCGACAATGGCGTCATCGGTAATTTCCACGCCATGGTGCACTTCGTAACGTTCTTTCAAGCCGCGCAAAATAGCGATGGTGTCCTGCACCGTCGGTTCATCAACCAATACTTTCTGAAAGCGACGTTCGAGTGCGGCATCTTTCTCGACGTATTTGCGGTATTCATCGAGCGTTGTGGCGCCAACACAATGCAACTCACCGCGCGCCAGCGCCGGCTTGAGCATATTGCCGGCATCCATCGAGCCTTCGGCTTTGCCGGCACCGACCATCGTATGCAGTTCATCAATAAACAGAATGATCTGGCCTTCCTGTTTCGCCAGATCATTGAGCACCGCTTTCAGGCGCTCTTCGAACTCACCACGGAATTTCGCACCGGCAATCAGCGCGCCCATATCGAGCGACAGCACTCGTTTGCGCTTCAGCCCTTCCGGCACTTCGCCGTTGACGATGCGCTGGGCCAAGCCTTCGACAATCGCGGTTTTACCGACGCCGGGTTCGCCGATCAGCACCGGGTTGTTCTTGGTGCGACGCTGCAATACCTGAATGGTCCGGCGAATTTCATCGTCGCGACCAATGACCGGATCGAGCTTGCCCCGCTCGGCTCTCGCCGTTAAATCAATCGTGTATTTTTCCAAAGCCTGGCGATTTTCTTCGGCGTTCGGATCTTCGACTTTCTGGCCACCACGCACTTCATCAATAGCCTTTTCCAGCGCCTCTTTACGCAAACCCAGCTTGCGCAGTAAATCGCCGAGCGCACCTTTGTCGTCGGCCGCCGCGATCAGAAAAACATCGGAAGAGATGTAGGCGTCTTTGCGCTGCTGAGCCAGCTTGTCGCAGATATTCAGCAAACGGCCGGCATCATTCGACAGATGCACATCGCCTTCACTGCCGGACACTTTTGGCAAGCGGTCGAGCAATTCCGCCAGCTGTGAACGCAGCGAATTGATATTGACGCCAACCCGCTCCAGCAATAACCGAACGGTGCCGGTGTCCTGATTCAGCAGTGCCTGAAAAATATGGACGGGCTCGATCATCTGGTGATCGCGTCCGAGCGCAATCGATTGCGCATCCGCCAGCGCCAATTGCAGGTTGCTGGTCAGTCGATCCATACGCATGAGGATATCCTCGTAGGGAAGTTTATCTACGAGGAAAGATGTGGTTATTCCAGCGATATTTCAAGGCGGCGGCCCAGCAAAAGCTCGCCCAATTGTTGACGCATATCATGGTGCTCGGTGATTTCGGCATCGATCGTCGGCATCACTTTGACGTTGGCGTGGCTACGCAGAAACACCGAACTGACAACGGTACCGACGCCTTTCACGCCCTGCAGGCGCACCGGCACGATAGGGCAACGCGATAGCTGCGCCAGGCGCAGCACGCCTGGTTTGACCCGCGATTCCGGCTGGTCATCCAGATAAATGCGGCCATGCGGAAACAGCGCAATCACTTCGCCATTGCGCAACGCCCGCACTGCCGAGCGAAACGCGGCGTCAGTGCGGCCACCGCGATCGACCGGAATGCAACCGGCGGCGCGAAACAGCCAACGCAGCCCGAAGCGGTTGTATTCTTCTTCGGCGATCAGAAAGCGCAGCGGCCGGTTGCACATCGATATCAACAGGAACGGGTCAAGCCCGGACAGATGGTTGGCAGCCAGCAAAATCCCACCCTGCTCCGGCAGCTCGATACGGTCGCCGTCGAGCCGGTGATACCAGCGGGCAAACCAGCGTACCCAGCCATCGATGGCATTGGTCCACCACGAGCCCCAGTTCACTTCGTTGCGATGCAGGCCAAACGCCAGCCAAGCAGTAAACAAAGCTGCCGCTAACAACAACGCCATCAACGTTCAGGTGCTCCCATCCAAATCAAACTGGCTTGTCGGCCGGTGACGGCATCACGCCGGTAGGAAAAAAACCGCTCAGGATCGCTATAGGTGCAGAGACCGCCACCATAAACCGCCATAACGCCAGCAGCCTGAAGCCGCAGCCGAGCCAGTTGGAAAAGGTCGGCAAAATACCGATCACCTGCCCCTTTTTCAAACGCCGCTTCGGAAGCCACATCTTGGCCGATAAATGCCTGGCGAACTTCCGGCCCCACCTCAAAGGCCTTTGGGCCAATGGCCGGACCGAACCAGGCCATCAGATGTTCCGGACTGCCGGGGTAACTGGCGATGGTGTTCTCCAGCACGCCAGTTGCCAAGCCGCGCCAGCCGGCATGCGCGGCCGCCACCCAGGAACCTTTTTGATCGCAGAACAGCACCGGTAAACAATCAGCGGTCATGACGGCGCAGACCTGCCCGGTTGTTTCCGTGAAGGCGGCGTCAGCCTTTCGAGCCTCGCCCGGTAGACGAGCACAATCGCCCCCATGCACCTGCTGCAACCAATGTGGTTCGGCCGGCAGATTCAGCGCATCACGCAACCACCGCCGATTCTGCGCCACGTGCGTCGACTCGTCGCCAACATGCTCGGCCAAATTCAGGCCGGCAAAGGCGCCGGCACTGAATCCACCCAAACGGGTCGTGGCAAAAGCATGAACATTTGGCGGCGCCGGCCAGTCAGCGGCAATCAGCGAGGCAGAACGCTCGTTCATCAGTAATCTTTGTCTTCGCGATCTTTGCGTAGCAACGCCATCAGATTGACCATGTCTGACGGTAATGGCGCTTCCCATTCCATGAATTCGCCGGTCAATGGATGTTCCAGACCCAGGCGGGCCGCGTGCAGAGCCTGTCGGCGGAATTGTTTCAAGGCATCGACCACGGCCGGATCAGCCTTGGCCAACAGCTTCTGGCGGCCGCCATAAGTTGGGTCGCCTAACAGCGGAAAACCGGCGTGATTCATATGCACGCGGATTTGATGGGTGCGGCCGGTTTCCAGACGGCACTTGATATGGGTGTGAGCACGGAAACGCTCGACGACCCGGTAATGGGTGACCGCCTCGCGTCCCATTTCCTCGACAACGGCCATTTGTTGACGATTGCCGGGGTCGCGACCAATGGCAGCATCGACGGTGCCGCCGGCAATAACCAAGCCGTGCACGATGGCATCGTATTCACGCAAAAAGGCGCGCTTCGATAAGGCCCGAACCAACAGCGTATGGGTTTCCGGGGTACGGGCCACGACCAGCAGGCCGGAGGTGTCCTTGTCGATACGATGAACCAAGCCGGCACGCGGTAACAACTGCAGTTCCGGCGCGTGATGCAGCAAAGCATTGACCAGCGTGCCGTCACGATGACCGGGCGCCGGATGGACCACCAGACCGACTGGTTTATTGACGATCAGCATCGCTTCGTCTTCATAAACGACATCAAGGTCGAGGTCCTGGCCGACATCACCACTCTGCACTTCCAGCTGGGCGTCGATTTGGATTTGTTCGCCGCCCATCAGCTTTTCACGCGGTTTGTCGACCACCTGGCCATTGATGCGAACGCAACCTTCCTTAATCCACTCCTGCAGGCGCGAGCGGGAAAAATCCGGCAATTGGGCGGCCAGAAATACGTCTATTCGCTGACCAAACGCATCCGCCTCGGCGAAAAGTTCCCGAGAAATGCGTTCTTCTGTGTATTTTTTTGCCGAGGGCTCTGACATGGTGCGCTAACGGACCGGCTTCTATAGAATGGGCCGCTATTCTAGCAACCCAGCGAAGATTGGTCGCATGTTGATAAAGAAGTTTTCCGTTGTTGTTGTCCTCGCCGTCCTGATCCTGTCCGGCTGTGCCACCAGCCGCGAAGCGCACGAACAGCGCCGCAAAGAGCAATCCGCCCAGCAGCTTTACACCGAAGCGCAAAGCTCGATGAAAGTCGGCAATTGGCGCACTGCCGTGGAAAAACTGGAGCGCCTCGACTCGCTGTATCCGTTCGGAGCCTTCTCACAACAAGCCCAACTTGACCTGATTTACGCTTACTATCAGAACAACGACACTGAATCGGCCGTCAGCGCCGCCGACCGTTTCATTCGCCAAAATCCGCGCCATTCACACTTGGACTATGTCTATTTCATGAAAGGCTTGGTGCACTTCTATTCGGAACTGGGTTTTCTGCGCGAAGCCTTCGCGGCAGAACTCTCGCAGCGTGATGCCAGCACCGCCTCAAAAGCGTTTGGCGACTTTGCCGAGTTGATCAAGCGTTACCCAGACAGTCCCTACGCAGCCGATGCCCGGCAACGCATGGTTTACCTTCGCGATCGCCTGGCTGCGCACGAACTGCATGTTGCCGATTACTACATCAAGCGCGAAGCGTGGTTGGCCGCCGCCAACCGCGCCCGCAATGTCATCGAACATTTCCCAGGTGCGGCCAATACGCCGGAAGCACTGATTATCATGGTAGAAAGCTATGAAAAGCTCGGCATGACGGAGTTGGCCAACGAATCCCGCAAGGTGTTGGCGCACAATTATCCAAATCGTGTTGCCGACATCGACTAATCACCGATAATAAAAAAGCCCCGCATTGCGGGGCTTTTTTATTGCGGCGTTATTAACCGAGTTACCTCAACACGCGAATCGTAAACGGATAAGCCCAGACTTCACCGTTGGAAGCCTTCAATCCTCCAACGATGGCAAAAAGAATATTCAAAATCGCCAGTAGCCATAGCAGGATCACGCCAATACCAACGAAAACCAGAATCAGTGAAATGACGCCGTAAATAAACAGACTGATCAGCCAGTTGACAACATTCTTGCCATGTTGGTCCACCAGATAATGTTCATCCTTTTTCATCAGCCACATGACGATCGGCACAATCAGCCCGGCCAGCGGCACCGCATACCCGGCCAGAATACTGAAGTGGATGAACATACCCCATTGTTTTGCTTCGCTATCCAGCATGCAAATCTCCTGATTAACGCCTCATTGATGTTCGGATGAATTCAAATTCATCTACGTTTTAGGCCATTCATATTGTCCGGATAAATCCTGACCTACAAATGTAGGTGCGAATTTATTCGCACAAATACGCCACGAATCCTGTCAGGGCGTGCCCTGTAGAGACTTTCAGAAAAACTTCCCGACCTACGCCTCCGCCACCAACACCCGGTCTCGCAACCGAGAAATCTGGTCACGCAATTTCGCCGCCTCTTCAAATTCCAAATTGCGTGCATGGTCGTGCATTTTCTTTTCCAGCTGATTGATCGCTTTGACGAGCTCAGTGCCATGCAGATTATCGTAAGCTCCTCGCTTGTCGGCCACTTTCTTCATCCGCACCCGACCACCATCGCCGGTATCCATGACATCCGCCACTCGCTTCTTGATACCCTGCGGCGTGATGCCATGTTTCAGATTGAACTCGTGTTGGATGGTACGCCGGCGATTGGTTTCATCCATCGCTTTTTTCATCGAATCGGTAATGCGATCAGCATAGAGAATACACTTGCCGTTCAGGTTACGAGCAGCACGGCCGATGGTCTGAATCAAACTGCGCTCGGAACGTAGGAAGCCTTCTTTATCGGCATCGAGAATAGCGACCAATGACACCTCCGGAATATCCAGCCCTTCTCGCAACAGGTTGATACCAACCAACACATCGAAAGTGCCGAGACGTAAATCACGAATAATCTCCATACGTTCAACGGTGTCGACATCAGAATGCAGATAACGCACACGCACACCGTGCTCATTCAGATAATCAGTCAAATCCTCGGCCATACGTTTGGTCAACGTCGTCACCAACACGCGCTCACCGATCTCAACGCGCTTGCGCGCTTCCGACAACAAATCATCGACCTGGGTCGCGACCGGCCGCACCATGATTTCCGGGTCAATCAACCCCGTTGGCCGCACCAACTGTTCGACGACGGCACCGGCATGCTCTTTTTCATAGGGGCCGGGCGTAGCCGAAACGTAAACAGTTTGCCCGCAAAGCCGTTCAAACTCCTGAAATTTCAGTGGCCGGTTGTCGAGCGCCGACGGCAGGCGAAATCCATATTCAACCAGTGTTTCCTTGCGGGAACGGTCGCCTTTATACATCGCACCGATTTGCGGCACGGTCACGTGGGATTCATCAATGATGATCAGCGCATCCTTCGGTAAATATTCGATCAACGTCGGTGGCGGCTCACCGGGTTTTCGGCCAGACAAATAGCGGCTGTAATTCTCAATACCGGAGCAATATCCCAGCTCGACCATCATTTCCAAGTCGAAATTGGTCCGTTGCTCCAGGCGCTGCGCTTCCAGCAGCTTGTTGCTGTCGCGTAGCTCTTTCAAACGCACTTGCAGCTCGGCCTTGATGTGATCAACGGCTTCCAGCACCGTCGAACGAGCCGTGACGTAGTGTGATTTCGGGTAGAACGTGAAACGCGCAAGTTTGCGAATGACTTCGCCAGTCAAAGGGTCGAATTCCGTAATGGATTCAATTTCTTCATCGAAGAATTCCACACGCACGGCTTCTCTGTCGCTTTCGGCCGGAAACACGTCCAACACATCGCCGCGCAAACGAAAGGTACCGCGCTGCAGATCCAGATCGTTACGGGTGTATTGCATCTCGGCCAGACGCGACAACACATCACGCAAATTCATGATGTCGCCTCGTTTGATATGCAACACCATCGAGTGATAATTCTCCGGGTCACCCAAGCCGTAAATCGCCGAAACCGAGGCAACGATAATGGCGTCGCGTCGCTCCAGAATCGCCCGCGTTGCCGACAAACGCATTTGCTCGATGTGATCGTTGATGCTGGCGTCTTTCTCGATATAAGTATCGGTGGTCGGGACGTACGCTTCCGGCTGGTAATAGTCGTAATAGGAAACGAAGTATTCCACGGCATTATTCGGAAAAAAGTCCTTGAACTCGCCATAGAGCTGCGCGGCCAAAGTTTTGTTCGGTGCCAGCACCAGCGCTGGGCGCTGTAACTTTTCGATCACATTGGCCATCGTGAAGGTTTTGCCGGAGCCGGTTACCCCGAGCAATACTTGATGAGCCAGCCCCGCCTCGATACCGGAAACCAGCGACTCAATGGCTTTTGGCTGATCGCCAGCCGGTTTAAAACGCGTTGATATATGAAAATCTGCTGTCATGCCTTTGGACTCTTCAACTCTTCACGTAAAATCAGGAGCAAATCTCATCACTGAGCGCTTGATTGTGTCGATCAAACTTTCGAACCGAATTCAGAACGTCAAACCTTCCCCAACACTTGCAGTCGCCGCGCGCGCCGCAGAACTGAAAGCGCAAGGCCGCAATATTGTTGGGCTCGGCACTGGCGAGCCGGATTTCGATACCCCGGCCCATATCAAACAAGCCGCGATCGACGCCATTAATCGCGGTGAAACCAAGTACACCGCTGTGGGTGGAACGCCGGCACTGAAAGACGCCATCATAAACAAATTTGAGCGTGACAATGGCTTGAAGTACGGTCGTCGTCAGATTCTGGTTTCCAATGGCGGTAAGCAAAGCTTTTACAATCTTTGCCAAGCACTATTGAATCCTGGTGATGAAGTCATCATCCCGGCGCCGTACTGGGTCAGCTATCCGGATATGGTCATTCTGGCCGAGGGCGTACCCGTCATCCTGAATACTACGATCAAACAGAATCTGAAGGTTTCGCCGGCCCAGCTGGAAAAAGCCATTACCCCGAGAACCCGATTATTGGTTCTGAATAGCCCGTCGAACCCTTCCGGCATTGCCTACAACACGGAAGAACTGCGGGCGTTGGCCGAGGTGCTGTTGCGTAACCCGCACGTGTTGGTTGCAACCGATGACATGTATGAGCACATCATCTGGATCAGCGAAGGCTTCAAGAACATCCTGAACGTTTGCCCGGACCTCTACGACCGGACCATTGTGCTGAACGGTGTGTCGAAAGCCTATGCCATGACCGGCTGGCGCATCGGCTACTGCGCAGGTCCGGAAGACCTGATTGCCTCAATGGACACCGTGCAAAGCCAAAGCACCTCTAATCCCTGCTCCATCTCCCAAGCCGCTGCGATAGCCGCCCTCCGTGGCGACCAGAGCTGCATGGAGCCGATGGTCAAAGCCTTCAAAGAACGCCACGATTTTCTGGTCAATGCCCTGAACGACATCCCCGGCGTCAGCTGCCTGCAATCCGATGGCACGTTCTACGCCTTCCCCAATGTCGAAGGCCTGATCAAGAAGGTCAAAGGTATCAGCTCCGATTTGGAACTTGCTGAATACCTGATCAACGAGCATGACCTGGCGCTGGTACCAGGCTCTGCCTTTGGCGCCGAAGGTCATATGCGTCTGTCCTACGCGACATCGATGAAGGTTCTTGAAGAAGCAGCTCGGCGCCTGCGAGCAGCCGCAGAGAGCTGATTGGGTTTGCCGATAAGCCTCTTTGAAGTGCGAAAAACAAAGGGTTTACGACGCCACCGATAGGCGCTGCTAAGCCCTTAAATCTGAACGATTTTTAGCCTTCTCGACAAAGTTGCAGACAACCGTTGATTCCGCGCCACAAAGCCATTATCATGCGCGTCCTCTTGTGGAGCTTGCTTCCCAAGACCTTCAAAGTAGTTCTGATACGCCCGCTTAGCTCAGTTGGTTAGAGCATGCGACTGTTAATCGCAGGGTCGAAAGTTCAAGTCTTTCAGCGGGCGCCATTTTTCCTGTCAACCAATCTTCCCATTCAGCGTTTATTCATCGAATGACAGGCAGCATTCGAGCCCTAAACTGTGATGCCAATCACGATCAAATACGATATCATGCAGCGCCGCTGCAGGTTCAAACTCTGTACTACACTTACCCGTCACTGATCCGGAATGCAGGACCGCTCAGATGAGCTGAGGCAATTGTGGTGTTTGGCCAGGGAAGTTCGCTGCATTGGCGTCGTAAAAACGGATAGAACGATAGAAGCCAGAAAATGGGAAAACGCAAAAACCTAATCCAACTGTTAGACCGACTGCTTGAAACGCCCCGTCCGGTAAAACGAGGGATTTGCGTCACTTTGGATGCGTTTTTGCTGTTTGGTGCCTATCTCGGCGCCAAAGCACTGCGAATGGGGACATTGGAATTCCCTTCGACGCTGGAAGAATGGAGCGTCATTTCTACCACCATCGCCGTCAGCATTTTTATCTTTGCCCGCACGGGACTTTATCGAGCCATTCTGCGCCATCTTGCTCCACAAGCAATGACCACAGTATTACTGGGCGTCATGAGTTCAACCGTCACGCTTGTCGCGTTGAGTTTCTTCCTGCGTGCTGATATTCCTCGCACAGTGCCGGTCATCTACGCCGCCATTGCCCTGATCGCTATCGGCGGTACCCGCTACATGGTGCGAAACGTCATCATTGGCATGCAGCGATGGCAAAAGCAAAAGGTCATTATTTATGGCGCTGGCAATGCCGGTTCGCAATTGGCCAGCGCACTGCATTTCGGTCAGGAATACGAAGCGGTGGCATTTATCGATGACAACCCGAAATTGCATGGCAACACCGTGCAGGGTTTGACCGTTTATAACCCAAACCTTTTACACACCCTGATTCTGCGTTACGCACCGTCAAAAATTCTGTTGGCCATGCCCTCGGCCAGCCACGAAAAACGCCGCAAAATCCTGCAGCAACTCGAACCATTTCCGGTCAAGGTGCAAACCGTTGCAGGCATTTCTGATTTGGTTAGCGGCAAAGCCACTGTTGCAGAGCTTCGTGACATCGATGTCGAAGATTTACTCGGTCGCGATCCCATTGCGCCATCAACCGAATTGATGAGCAAAAACATCGAGGGCCGCGTGGTGTTGGTCAGCGGTGCTGGCGGTACCATCGGATCGGAGCTTTGTCGGCAGTTAATTCAATATGGTCCTGCCAAACTCGTATTATTTGAACAAAGCGAATACGCGCTGTACAACATCCATCGCGAACTGAGCCACACGCTCATTAAAGAGCATCTCGATATCGAAATCGTCGGCGTGTTAGGTAACGCCCAGAACCGCCGCCACGCGCTGAATGTGTTGAAAAAAAACAAGGTCTGCACGATCTATCACGCTGCAGCATACAAGCATGTGCCGATTCTTGAAGACAATATCTGCGAAGGCGTGCAGAACAACGTATTCGGCACCTGGCACTTGGCGCAAGCGGCTATCGAGGCGAAAGTCGAAAACTTTGTGCTGATTTCTTCCGATAAAGCAGTGCGCCCGACCAACCTGATGGGAGCTTCCAAACGTCTTGCGGAGCTTTGCCTGCAAGCCTTGGCCCAAGAGCAGCAAGTCACCCGCTTTATCAATGTCCGCTTTGGCAACGTACTTGGGTCCTCGGGATCTGTTGTTCCATTGTTCAAAGAACAAATTTCCCGTGGTGGTCCCGTCACCGTCACCCATCCGGAAGTGGTCCGTTACTTCATGACCATTCCGGAAGCGGCACAGCTAGTCATTCAAGCCGGCGCACTTGGCTCCGGAGGTGAAGTATTTGTGCTGGATATGGGCGAGCCAGTGAAAATTGCCGATCTTGCCAAACAAATGATTCACCTGTACGGCTTCAAAGAGAAAGACGATAACAATCCAAGTGGCGATATCGCCATTGTCTACACCGGATTGCGCCCTGGCGAAAAACTGTATGAAGAGTTGCTGATTGGTAACAACGTCGTCGGCACCGTGCATCCACGCATCATGAAAGCCAGAGAAATTTCACTACCATTCGCCGAGCTGCAAAAAGCATTGGATAATCTGAAGTCATTTTGTGCCCTGATTGATGAGCCGGGCATTACCAAGCTAATGCGAGATCTTCCTCTTGGCTATTCCGGGCAGGAAAGTGTCACGCAGAACCGGCAAGAAGCTCAAACATCGGCAATGCAAAGCGGCTAAGACGACTTCACCCGATCGCCTCGCCCCTTACCCAAAGCTGTCCAGAACAATAATTTAAAATACATTTTCAAACTGAAATGCTGAGTCATTTCCGCGTCAATTTTGGCAAGACGAACCGGATCCGACATATCCACGCCTTGAATTTGAGCTAGGCCGGTGATACCCGGTCTTACCTTGAATACGCCTCGCCGTTCCCGCTCACACACCAACTCGGTTTGACTGAATAAACAGGGCCGCGGACCAACCAGAGACATATCTCCAACAACAACGTTGAATAACTGAGGCAACTCATCGAGCTTGGTTCGACGCAGAAAGGCTCCCCACCTCGTCACCATACCCGCACTTGCCAAGTGTGAGGCCATGTCCGGCGTATCACGACGCATCGTGCGGAACTTAACGAGTGTGAAAGGTTTCTGATGCCGCCCTACCCGGCGTTGAAAAAAAAGCGGAGCACCCGTATCCCAAAGACCTGCAAACCACACCAAAATCAATAGCGGCATTGAAAAAATAAGAGCAACAACAGCGATCAAAAAATCGAGTACGCGAAGCATTGAAGCTTTCTCAGAACAATCTCAATCGTAGCATTCTAACGTGTAATGATTGATTTGTGAGCCGAAGCAAATCGCTAAGGCAATGGATTCCGATACCAGGTCGCCGTAGCCCGAAGCCCATCTTCAAAAGAATAGGGTGGTATCCAACCGAGCTCTCGCCGGATCTTAGAATCATCGATTTCAAATGAATTAAGTAGGCTTTGAGCTAGTTTTTCTCTTCGGAGCAATTTTGCTAAAAAGGTCAATACAGAAACAGGGAAATCAAACAGCCTAGCCCGTAAGCGCAACTCATGCGCAATGGACATTATGAGTTCAGGAGTGGATACGACACAACCATCTGACAACATATACGTTTGATTAACGCCAGCCGAATGCTGAATAGAGAGCATGATGGCATCAACCAGATTATCTATAAATATGAAGCTTCGCCTATTGCCTACTTTTCCAAGAGGTAAAGGAATGCCCCGTTCAACCAAGCCAAATAATTTTAGGAAATTCGGACCACCCGATGGTCCGTACACAATAGGAGGACGCAATATTACGACGTCCATTGAGCTGTGCCTAGCAAGATTAAACAACTCAATTTCAGCATCAGCCTTTGATTGCGCATAATCATCCTGAGGGGAGATTCGTGAAGACTCGGAATAGACGCCGCTCCCCCCTTCTCCTAGCACCTTGGCTGTGCTCAGTTGAACAAAACGACGTACTCCAGACACAACGCAGGTTTCTGCGAGATGCTTAGTAAAATCAACATTCACCCTTCTTAGCAGCGCAGCGTCAATGCCATTCACTGAGCTAGAGTTAATAGCCGCCAAGTGAACAACAGCATCAATTTTATTTTCACCTAAAATACTGGCTGTATCGGAAAGAGCTCTATCGAGCTTTTGGCTAGGCGATATTGGCTCTATGTCAGGTTGTCTGATGTAAACAGAATACCCTTTCGACCGAAGCGCGAGGACAACCTTGGCACCGATAAAGCCAGTTGCCCCCGTCACCAATACACTTTTTACCATATCACTCCGAAATAGAAGGTAGTCGCCCGAAGTGCTTAGCCATATAGCGAGCCATGCTTTTCAAATGCCAAAGTGCATATCGAAAATTTTTCCGACTTGCACGCCGGGCATCATGAACAACACTTACGAGAGGGCAAACTTTAACCATAAGCCCAAACTGCCAGGCGCGAACACAAATATCGACATCCTCGTAATACAGGAAAAAGCTTTTGTCAAATCCACCGAGTCTAGAAAACGAATCTCGCGTAAACAACATAAACATTCCTGCAACCCAATCAACTATTACAGCATCGTGCTTTTCGGCAAGAGAAACATTACCTTTGTCACCGAAAATCAATTTTCGAATTAACGAACCAAAAGTCGGGAAATTACGAGCACTATCCTCATCAACACCCAACCTAGAAACTACTCTTGGCGCCACAATTCCAACGCCATCCGACGAGCAAACAGCGAACAACTCAGGAAAAGGATCTTTATCAAATGAAACATCAGGATTCATCACGCAAAAAAACTCACCTTCCGCAAAAGCGAAAGCGAAGTTATGATTCTCAGAAAAGCCTTTTGCCGACTCATTACAAATCACCATCAAACGTTCGGAGTCTGGCAACTCAATCTTTTCTGGAACATTCTTTGTTAAAACGATTTTTCTGACAGAAGGCAACTCTAGCAACGAATTGACGAGTCTCAAAACCATGTCACCGTGCAAATGGCTGACAATCGAAACCGTAACACCATCGGACATAGTCACCTCACACGTTACGCGCAATAAAACATAATGGCGAAAATCCACCAAACGATGCCGAGCACGTGATATTAACCCTCATTCATTAACAAATGATACCTGAGGCGTCAAAGCGTGCATTCCAGTTATTCCGCTCACGAAACACCTGTAATTCGCACTGTTCCACTCTGTAGACTAAAATTTCATTGGCACTCTTTCCGCCTAAAAAATTTTTTCCGTCAAAAATAAAGGTTCCGCTCTCTGCTTCACGATACTTCATTTCACCAAAACGGCTGCTCACAATCGGAATCCCTAGAGCCTTATATTCATAATATTTAATTGGATCAACGGCCTTTGTTAAGTCGGTATCGAGGAAGGGAATCAAACCCACATCAAATTTAGAAACGAGTCTCATTGCCTCCTCGTGCGCTACAGCCGGAAGTAAATCAACATTATTCGGCAGGTTTGGCGCCCCTCCAAAAACTGGCCCAATAAGCTGAAACCGGGCAAAATCAAACAAACGAGTTAACTTAAACAACCACTCCCAGTCAAACCATTTTCCAATCGTACCAATGTATCCGAAGATGGGTCTCTCCAGATCCGAGTCTCCCACCCTCTCAACTAAATACCTTGCATCGAAAGCATTTTTTACTAGGCTGGATGAAATTCCAAATGCCTCGAACCGCTGGTTAAGATATGTACTAGATGAGACAACTGCATCGACGAAGGAGAGCAATGAGCTTTCGCGTTTTGCCATCGATACTTTTGATATTCCGGTATAGAACGCTGGAAAGTTATCCATACAGTCATATAGTGAGAAGCTATGTAATCCAAGTGAAAGAAACCTCAACGCCAACTCAGATGGTTTACCAATTACAACAACTGTATCGGATTTATCCGCAAACTTTTTAAGCTCTGAAATTGTTTCCCGCCAGAACAGCGTATTCACCCTACTAAGTAAGGGAACTGGCTCAAGAGGTAAAACGTTGGGCATGATCCTCTTCAACCATTCCGGCAATGCATTGCGAGTGTCAGTGAATGATTTCCTATTGAATAGCGAAAAAAAATCGTCAAATTGAGGAAGTCTCGTCGGATAGGGCTCAACCCATAGAACATCGCAACCGGTACGCTGCTGATACCATTCCACAAACTTATGTGGTCGTTGAGCGAAACTATTCCAAGAAACAGGAGAAAAGTATATGAGATTCTTCAAGAAGACCTCTGCATTGGGGGGCTGATCGCCGCTTACGCAGTTCATTTTATCGGGAATCTAGCGCGGGGTCCTTAATTCCTTGGTCTCTCAATGATGTTACAAGCGCCTGCAAATTCAGAAAGCGACTGACATTTTTATCGATCAGTTTTTCTACTCGCGCGCCTTTTCCCGTTAGCACCAAAGCAAAATCACAGCCAAAACGTTTCGCGCATTCGTAATCACTATGATTATCGCCTACAAACAAAACCTCACTCGGGTGGAAGTGTAGGTTGGTACAAATATTTTCCAGCATCCCCGAGTTTGGTTTACGGCATGTACAGTTGTCCTGAGGGTGATGAGGACAATAGTGAATTTCTTTGATGCATCCCCCTGCATCCTTAACAAGGGTTTTCAAGTGCTCATGAATTCGAAGTAATGATTCTTCCGTCATTAAGCCTCGCGCTACAGCGGATTGATTGGTTGCGACACAAACCGTCAATCCAAGCTTACAGAGTTCTGCGATTGCCGAAATAGAGCCACAAATGGGGGACCATTCCTCAAGTGACTTAATGTAAGAGTCTGAGTCGTGATTTATCACCCCGTCTCTGTCGAGAATCACGCATTTGTATCGCATCATACAACCTGAAAATTTGACATCATGTAAGAATAATGAAAAGCAATACTAGGCATTCATTTGCATTTTGCGTGCTGGTCCAAAATAGTCCATATTCACAACACCAAATGTAATGATTAAAGGTGAAGCCTATCCTTGCTCATTTGACTTTGGTTCGCTCTCCAAGACCCAAAAGCCAATTGAACTAATTAATCAAAATCGCTTTATGATTAATGAATTGGGCTTTTATGGCTGATAGTAAACTACTTGAGCCCCTGAATTCTCGAACCTAAAAGGAACGTGAATCAACTCACTCAAAGCAGCCTTAACTTCGTTTCTACGCGAAGGCTCGACAAAAAGCAGCATAAATCCCCCCGCGCCAGCCCCCAACAACTTGCCACCAACCGCACCAGCAATTCGGGCGCGTTCATAAAGAGCATCAATCTGATCATTACTTACCTTTTCAGACAGGCCGCGCTTAAGTGTCCAGCCCAAATGTAGTAGCTCACCGAACTCTCTAATATCACGATTCTCACACAGTATTTCCAAGCCCTCATCAACCATCGTGCGCATCCGATGCAAATCGGCTTCTTTTTTTGAGATATTCTGAACTTGCGCTTTTGCGACTTCTGATGCGATTCTTGAAAATCCTGTGAAAAACAACATAAGATGATCGTTAAGAAGCTCTACCCTATCTCTCGAGCAGATGACTGGTTCAACTCGTATTCCACCATCTCGATCGAAATGAATAACATTCATTCCCCCAAAGGCCGCCGCAGTCTGGTCCTGTGACCCAACACTTTCAGCAAGAACCTCTTGTTCAATGCGTATTGCCTCTTTAGCCAGCCACTGTTTTGAAACTCTGATACCTTTGTAAGCTTTTAACGCATTTAATAGCCCCACAACAAACGAGGAACTCGATCCCAAGCCAGAGCGCGCCGGGAGATCTGCGTCACAGTGAATTTCCAATCCTTCATTTATTTCCATTTGAGAAATAACTGCGCGAACTGCAGGATGCTCAATAGAATCCGCAGTCAGTGCATTTTCTACACGAGAATAGGCAATTCGATATTTATGATCAAAAAATGGTGGCAGTTCCCTGCAAGTAATATAACAGTACTTGTCGAATGACGTACTAAGCACTGCTCCACCATTTTTAAGGTACCAACCGGGATAGTCTGTACCACCGCCAAAAAAAGAGATTCTAAATGGGGTTCTAGAGATAATCATAGATTCATCCTAATAATTAAGCAGTCCTCGGAGGACTTATTTGAGGTCCGCCATTTGTTCCAAAAAACGTATAAATTCAGCTATTTTCTTTACAAGAAAATCCGTTCTAGAGAAAACTAACGCGATTTCTCCCGCAGTAAGATGATTCTCAAGTTCTATAAACTTCACATCGATCTCGCAACACCGTTCACTAATTTCTGAGGGGTAATCAATGGATTTATGCTGAAATTTCCGACCAACAGCGTTAATGCTTATTTGACAATTGATGCCAAGCACGGTCTCAAGATCTGATATCAATTTGCAATTAATACCCGCATGAAAAACCAGCATTGCAGAATTTGAATGTAAAAACGCCCTTAAAGCCAAGTTCATATATCGGCAAATACAATCAAACCACTCTGCTATATTAGCCCCTGGAAACATCTTTGAAACAGAGTAGAGAATTTCACTTGGCTTCCTTAAGCAAAAGATCAGCGTAGCGTTGCGCTCTCTCCGAACAAACTCATCTATAAGCTCAATATCAGAACGCCCAGAGAAATCCCTCGCTGCGAGGGCAATCTTATCCCCTACATACTGAAACTGCCCCATTAACGCCGTTATCAGCTCATCTGGAGTACTAAAGCTTTCAATGACATCAGGTACGATCGCTCCTTTATACAGCTGCGGGAGTTCAGCCATTTTTCTAGCCAGAAACTGTTCTAAAAAATTATCCCCGCCGTAATCTCTAAATACCGTTATATCGTGTCTGAGCGCGTGCAAATTCAATTCATTAAAAATAAAAACATCGGGACTGGAGTTGAGTATATCCATCGTTATAGTTGTGCCAGATCGAGCGAAACCTATAATATGAAGCTTTCGTAAGCTCTGATTTCTCTCGAAATTTGAGCTCGTGGACAACGACGCCACACGAGACTGTCCAGTTGATGTCACGGCATTATGAACTCGCTCCTCTCGTAAAAGCCGGATCATTCCTTGAACTTGAGCTTCAGCAACTCTCAACTTTTTTTGGTAAATGGATGCTATCGCGCGCGCCTCTTTATGCTGCTCACGCTCGCTTGTCAGTCTTTTACGAAACTTTAAAATGGTTCTACGCTTGCTTTTTACTAAGCGACGCAGCTGATTGATTTCTGTTTTCTGGAGGTCAAGCTCTTTCTGACACTTCGCTCGCTCTTCTGCAATGGAAACCATCTTTTCATTGGCCTGATTCCGCTCTTGTAAAAGACATCTTTCGCGTTCTATTTGTTCGCGAGCCGCTTGTTCCATCTGCTCAATTTTTGCACGCAAGCCAAGAGCAATATTTGACAGTATCGAGTTCTCTTGCTCGAACTTAGTCCGTAACTGCTCATTTTGATGCGCATTCGCCTCAAGGCGGCGTGCATACTCATCGCGTTGAGCGTGAATTCTTCTTATCGGAGGAGCCAGCAATCCTACCCATTTAAACAGTGCGTTCATCAGATATTAATGCACATCTAAAAAGCGAGTAATCGTTTCAATCGTTGTGGGCAGCTCAACAAGTTGCTCTACTTTTTTTGTTGAGATTTCGTAGTGCACTGGTTTTGCATCCTCACCACCTGGAATCTCACGGTTCGCAAGCTTCATGACATGAGCAATGGAAATAACGCCTTTTGCTGTAAGGTTGACCACCTCATTATTAATGTCACTCTTAATGAGTTCCAATACACATCTCGCCGAGTCAAGCGTATTGATGAACTGAAACGTACTTTCTGGATTAACCCAAAGTTTCTCGCCATGTAGTACGTCATAAATGGCATTCTTTTTAAGCCCTTCACCCACAAAACCGCCCTGTCGCACAATTAGCCAGCGCTTAGAGGAATGGCGAACACATTGCTCAGCGAGATACTTATGAAATCCATAGGTGCTTTGCTTAGTCACATCGGGAATCGTATCTTCATGTGTCAGCTCGACATTCGAGCAGTCCGGATAGATATCACTCGTAGAAAGATACACATACTTGTTGAACTTGAAATCAATTAAACTCTTTCTTACGCTGAGAACGCTTTCTATAAACTCTTTTTCAGGATCTGTATTACCAAGAAACTTTTTCGAGTTTCCATTGGCATTGATTAATACATCACAAGACGTGCCAACAAATTTTTGATAGTTACCTCGAGAGATAACCTGAAATGGCAAGTTCAGTTCAGCCAAAAGTTTCGCATATGCAGACCCGACAAAGCCATTTCCACCCAGAATATAGTACATGT
Source organism: Permianibacter aggregans (assembly GCF_009756665.1). GTDB lineage: Bacteria > Pseudomonadota > Gammaproteobacteria > Enterobacterales > Permianibacteraceae > Permianibacter > Permianibacter aggregans. The sequence goes on along the minus strand of NZ_CP037953.1, from coordinate 3,856,231 downwards.
TGCTCCTCTCAAAAATAGGCATTTACTGTTCAGGATCTGATTCAAGAATCTGCTGCCGACAATGCCGGCAGCAACGAACTTGAACGCTCAATGACTCACAAACGCAAGCCATCCGATGCAGCTGCGTAATTTTTTTCAAACCATTTGATGGTTCTATCCAGCCCCTCACTCAATGGGGTGTCACAAGAAAGCCCTAGAGCGTTTAACCGTTTTACGTCAAAGATCTTTACCATCTGACCATTGGGTTTTGATGTATCCCATTCAATCGTTCCATCCCAGCCCATCTTCTCTTTGATGGTTTCCGCGAGATAACGTATAGAAGTTTCAGTTCCTGAAGAAATGTTAACCGGTTCGCTACTATCGTAGTTCTCGAGAAACCACGGAATCAGTTTTGCGACATCGCCGGCGTATGCGAAATCGCGGACAGGGCTACCATCCCCCCACATCGTAATTGACTTTTCGCCACGTTGTTTCGTCTCGAAATAACGACGCACCATCGCAGGCACCACATGCGACTCTTCAGTACGAAAATTATCGTACTCGCCATAAAGATTTCCTGGTATCAAAACGACAGAATTCAGACCATACTGTTGTCTATAGCTTTCCGAAGCAACGATTCCCATTTTTTTTGCAACTGAATACCCTGCACTCTCCTGTTGTGGATAACCATTCCACATTTGCGACTCATCGATAGGCGACGTCGCTTTCGCAGGATAACTGCACCCCCCCATCGTGTACACCAGCTTTTTCAGGCCGAACCTCGCCGCAGCCTCAAACATATTGGTCACGAACAAAGAGTTTTTGAAGAAAAAATCCGCTGGGTATTTTCTGTTAGCGCCTATACCTCCAGAGTAAGCGGCCAAGTGAACAACTATACCAGGGTTAGTATCGACCAACATTTTCTGGCAATCTGAAAAGTTGAGCAGATTATAGTCTTTCGACGACACCGAGACGACATTAGATTCACCATAACGCTCTTGTAGCGCACTTACAACGTGCCTTCCTAAGAACCCAGTAGCACCTGTACATAGAACTTTCTGATCTTTCATAAATCACCATCTAACTTGAACTTAGCAATGAACCTTCCGAACTGCACTGTCCAGGAAAGTTCGCACGCTACTGCTTTGCGACAACCATCTACTAGCTGTTGATACCCTGGCTTGGAAGCCAACGACGTAGCCGCCTCCACACCTTTCAGAAAGTTCGACTTCTCCCACCCATCCAAAACAATTCCGCAATTATATCGCTCGATCAACATCTTGCACTGAGGATGTGGAGCAGATACTACTGGAACGCCGTTTGCAATTGCTTGAAAAAACTTGTTAGGCGCAGCATTTAATAACGCGTGCCTTACAGGCATCCAAAACACGATGGAGAAAGTATACTCGGGTAAAATAGAGTCCAATCTTTTACCGGGAATTTGACCGAACCAACGTATACTATTAGAGCTCCCAAGCGCTGCCAAGGATTTCAAGTTGGATTTCAGTGCGGACTTAGAGGAAGCCGAGCCTTGCAAGTCTCCGTAAACATCTATTGGGTAAGGAGCAAGCTCCTGTTCAAAAATATATCGCCCCACTGACAATTCAATATCCAATGTCCCAGAATAGATTAGACGACCATTTCTCTTTTTTGAGTGCTCATCAAAATCACTGTTGGCAACGTTATAAAAGATGTGAATCTTATCGTATGGAATACCAAGAATCTGACAATCATGTACTGCGCGATTACGCTCTGGAAATAACCAAATTCCGACATTCTTTGCTTGATGCTTGAGACGCCGCAACCGCTGCTCTGGAAACTCACCAGCCAGAATAGGCTCTAAATCTTCAAGAGCAAGATGGATCACTATGCGTGGCTTATGTTTAAGTTGTTCGAAAATGTCAAACAAAATATAGTTTGTTATGATTAAGACTCGTGGCTTTTCTGCATTCACAATCTTGGCACATTCAGAAAGATACTCCTGCCTTCCCAGAAAAGAATATGGGTGACACGCGGTTGGCACCGTCTCAATAACAGTGTATCGTTCATCGGTCTTCAACACTGGCCTTTGTGGAACGAGCGGCTGAACCAATATAGAACGCCCTCCCGTGGTCTCGGACATGGATCGCGTAAAATCAAGTATTTGTGGGGATCCGTACCCAACAACAGTATCAGAAATGGTGACTACATTTTTTGACATCAAGCTTCCCCAAGTACACGAACTAGAGTTCTAGCCGAATGTAACGAAGCCCATCGAATCGAGGAAGTTTTTGCCTGTTTCTCATAGAGCGAGTACTTATTCAAAACCTCAAGTGTTGCAAGCGTGAAATCATCATCATTCACGTAGGTTGCCCCACAAAACGAGTCTGTAATTTCGTCGTTATTTTGGAGCTCGATGACAAAGAGCTCAATGTCGCTAAACTCTGACTTATCATACTCAACAGGTTTTCCATCGCCAAAGTCTACGTGCAAACTTAACTCGCAACCATGGGTAGCATTCGCCCGAATTAAACAGTACGACTCCAGCGCTCTCAAATCGACTGTCGAAGTTTGTAAAAAACGTTTTGCCAGTTCACAAGGCTCTCCTGTTGACTGCCTCGAAATATCAAGAAACACTCCCGGCTTAGGAAACTTTTGCACGACCTTAATGATAATGGGAGATGAATCGGTCCTTAAACCATTAAGCGTTAACTTTGCACGCTTTTCAGTTCCATCAAAACGATACAAAGTACGAACGTGAAATTTACTCACGCAATCCGAGAAATGCGAGTTACGCTCCTGGAGCAACTCTTGCGACATCCATGATTTATCTGCCGTTACAAATGGCACTCCAGCTACTCTAGCTTCGGCGTATACCCCCGAGCTTCTTGCGTAATAATTTCTTGCGTTATATGGAATCAGCAATATATCTGAATCACAAATAAGTTTATTATAAACATCGCTACCAAACGGCCCTTCAATTAAGTTGACTCTCGCACAATCCCAATGAGAAAGCTCTGATTTCGCAACCCTTGTTTCAGGTTCACCTAATTTGGTATTAAAGTTACTCTGGAAAACAAACGAAATACGCCTTGAAAATGAGTCAAGAGAAAACATGTCATCGACGAGCTTTGGCAAAAGCTGAAATCCTTTTTCATCTCTTGCATCACCGAGATAGGTAACCCTAATAACCCCATCAGCTCCATCAAGACTCTTTGTTCTTATTAAGCTCTCATCATGAGGGATTGGAAGCGTTTTGAAATCAAAGACGCCAAACCTATTGTACTGCTCTGTTAATGCATCAGTATCTGTGTAAAAGAAAGCGTTTGCCTCTCTCAGATCTTTTCTTGTGTGACTCAATACATGAGCCAACGTGAAATTCCTCTGCATCTCCTCAGAATAGGAGGGCTCTCGTTTCTCGAAAATGTTTCTTCTAAACAAAAAATGCCATGAAAATTTTTTATTTGTTGCCCGAATAAATTCGGCACATCCGAGTAATTCCGGGTTTCCTAGCGTTGGAATAAAAATAACATCGCCGTCATTCACGCATGTTACGGCCTCCATATTCCTAAGATCCGCTAAAAACGTATCCACATAATGTTGTCTACGCTTTGACACGCGCCGCAGCCCCACTAGAACCACGAAAATAAGAATAGGTGATAGAACTAGTGCAGCAAAAAGCAACGTAAATAATTTTAAAACCCTTTTAGTTCTTTCGTATAAGCGCCCAAAGAATGAAAGCTTTTTCTCGACTTTTAGAACAACAAATTCTAGGCGCGTCAAAACCCATGCAATTAAAATAGAAACAACCGAAATACTCCTTCCGGAAAAACCCGATGAGTAACGCTCCAATATCTCTCTTAACCCAAAGCCTTCCTTCAAAGCAATTACTGAAAAACCGATATCAGTGAACAAGAATGAGTATTTTAAACGCGAAGCAAAATTGCGAAGATGTTCTAGTATAAACCCACCTTTTACAACGGACCGTATCGACTCACTTCTAAAATTCTCCCAGAACGTGTACGTGAATACAGGCTTAATAGAATCGACATCTTCAATCACACCAATATCCGCCACCTTATTGGTTGCAAGTACGGTCTCAAACCCTTCCGCCTTTGCCGCCCTCAAGACTCTGGCAGCATACTCTAGATGGTGACCTCCTGAGTCTTTAATAGAATGGTCAATCAAGATAAACTTTTTCATTATACTCTTCCGAAACAACTTTAACCTTTGGCTCTTTCAACCACGAACTCGGAGAAACTAAATGCGCTCGTAAACGCCGGAGATATTGCATTCAAAACATGCACTGAGTCTTGAGTACTTTCAAGCATAAAATCCATCTCAAGCTTCCCAGTTCTTTTATTAATGAGTTGAGGACGGATCCCGCACTTTTCGGTTGGAACAAAATCCTCAAGAGTCAAAGACGGCACCAATTTTTGAGCAGCGGAAAGGAAGTTCCGTTTGAAGTATTTCCCCATCTCCAGATGCGCCAACTTTCTGAAGTTATTCTTGTCTTCCAAATACATTCTCGCAAGCCTGAAGCCAATCGTTGAAGCCTCAAAGAACTTGCTCCCGCGAAGAATGCCATAATTTTCCCTTCCGAGTGCAGGGATAGCCGTCGGACCAACATATACGTCACCACTCACCACTCTGGTTAGGTGAACACCGAGAAACGGTAGTGAAATATCTGGCACAGGATAAATATTTGACCTCACTAAATGATTAGCCTTGTCACTCAGCTTCCAATAGATGCCCTTAAAAGGCACCAATGCATAATCTTCTGCCAGCCCAAATGACTTGGCGACCTGGTCAGCATAAGCACCAGCACAGTTGATCAATCTACCGTAACTAAACTTTCCTTTGCTGGTTCGAATAACACCGTTCGTAATCTTTCGCTGAAACTCGCAATCAAATTCAAACACTACGCCTTGCGTCATCAGTTCATTACATAAATGCTTAAGCACTGCCTTACTATCAATTACAGCCGTGTCTTTGCAGAATATCGCAGCCCCCTCAGCAGCGGCGGGCTCCAATTGTTTCAACCGGTCTAATCCAATCCGTTCAGCGTGAATGCCATTTTCCCTTGCATTGGTCATTAAGCGTTCAACGATGGGTAACTGCTCATCACTGCTGGCAAGAATAACCTTTCCTGCTTGCTCAACCGCAATACTATTTTGCTGAGCATAAGCAATCATCCGTTTGGCGCCTTCTGCGCAAACCTTTGCTTTCAGGGTATCGGTTCCGTAATAAATACCGCAGTGCATCACGCCACTGTTTCTGCCACTCGCATGAAAACCCAGGCCAGATTCTTTCTCAATAATAAGAATGCGCGCGGTTGGCTGCCGGAATCTAAGTTCTCTGGCAACGCTGAGGCCGACTATGCCGGCCCCAACGATGATATAATCAAATGTGGAATTCATTGAGATGATCACACGTTCCCATACCGAGTATTTCTGATCATGCTATATCCCTTAATGAGCTCCTTTATACCAGAATCTAGTGAGTGTGCTGGTTTGTATCCGGTTCTTTCAATTTTTTCATTGGAGACAATATAATTTCTTTGGTCCGGGTCCTTTCCTACCGGAGCATCCAGGAAAACGAAGTCCGGAACATATTTATTAATTGTTTCGCATAGCTCACGCTTAGATACGTTTGCCTCGGACAATCCTACATTGTAGATTTGTCCTTTCATTGTCTCAAAATTCTTGATGCCATGCTGAAAGGCGCGACTGACGTCTCTTACATGAATATAATTGCGCTTGAAACTACTTTCAAAGAGCACAACAAAACGATCGTTTACGGCTCGGTATGTAAAGTCGTTGACAAGCAAGTCCAGACGCATCCTAGGCGACATACCAAAAACTGTTGCTAAGCGAAAGCTGATCGCATTCGGATGTTCCATTAATGCTTTCTCAATCTCGACTTTGTCTTTGGCATATTTTGATACGGGATTTAATGGAGACTCCTCAGTACAAAAATTATTTTTATCGCCAGAACCATATGCACTGTTTGTCGTTGGCATCAAAATCATCTGTTGACGACCAACATGCTTTAACATCATCAAAACTGCGTCGTGGTTAATTGTGGTTGCACCAACGGGATCTTTTTTGCAGATAGGCGCGCCAACCAATGCCGCCAATGGAATGACTACATCAGCTTTTGAAAGCTTTTGCTTCATCAACGACTCATCACGAATATCACCGCGAATGATGTCAAAATGCTCATTGGCACATACATGAGCAAGACTATTCTGCTCATACATGAAGTTGTCGATGACCGTTACTTTGTGCCCTAGAGAAAGCAGGTCCGGAACCATAATCGAACCGAGATAGCCCGCACCACCCGTCACAAGAATTTGAAGACTCATTTACTTACTCCCCTAAATTAGGTATTTTCAAAGAACATCTTTGTTTCAACCGCCTCACACATGGTGTGAGCGAGAACGATATGCAGCTCCTGGATGGTACTAGTTTTTGTACCAGGCACAATCAAGTTAAAGTCTGCAATTTCTGCGCACCGACCGCCATCACGACCAGTTAACAAAATGGACTTGACATTTTTTTCTTTGCACACGTTCAGTGCTTCTACAATGTTCTGAGACATACCAGAGGTGGTAATTGCCAAAAAAACGTCGTTTGGTTGCAGCTTCGCTTGTAACTGCCGAGAAAACACATACTGATATCCGTAATCATTACCAATAGCGGTTAAAATTGAGCTATCTGTCGTTAAAGCCTCGGACGGTAACGGGTTTCGGTCTCGAGCAAGCTTACTCACAAACTCGGCAGCAAGATGTTGAGAGTCCGCAGCCGACCCTCCATTTCCAGCGATATACAGCCGACCTCCTCGCTTATAACATTCGACAAGACACTCTGTCGCCGCGTTAAAGTTATCCAGCAACGTGCTGTCTTCCAAAATTGATTTCTTGGCGTGTATTGAATCTTGCACGTTCTGACTTAGCAACGACTTGTAGTTCAACATAACATTCTCCTACCTTTATTAATTCATTTCAAAAACAGAGATTGAGCCCTTTTAAAGTCGCTCGGAATACCGATATCAATAAAAAGGCCGTTTTGTATGGATACGCCGACCTTTCCCATTTGTGCTTGAGACACTAGTACGTCTCGCTCAAACGAGAACGGCCCGTTAAATTCGGCCGTGGCTTCCAGATAATAGCTACGCTTAAGCAAATATATGCCTGCATTTATTATGTCATCACCGTTAGTAGGTTCTGAAAATCTGCTTATTGACTGGTTTTCGCCCACACGGATACTACCGTAGCGATCGTTGGTCGTAACCGTGGTGGCCGCGACAACGATTGGATAACCATGCCTATTTGAAACCGATGCAAGCTTATCTGGCTCACAAGGAAACCATGTATCGCCATTCGCTACCAAAACCCACTCTTCATCATCAGACAATTCAACTAAGGTATGGCGAATAGCTCCTCCAGTCCCCAATGGAGTGGCCTCATGAACGATTCGCAAAATTGAACTGTGAGGGCTACACTGCGCGTATTGCTCAATCATATCGCCCAAGTAACCCACTGACAAAGTAATACTACTAAAACCTAGCTTGGCCCATCTCTCGATCAAATAGTCGATAAACGGTTTACCGGCAACTGGAGCTAATGGTTTAGGCTTGTCCGCTACGGCGGATCGCAGACGAGTACCTAGGCCTCCTGCCAGTATAATCAACGATTTCACGTCGGAATGTATCATCTTGATCTTACCTTCTCGTATTCCGCGATTACTTCGCCTATTTCACCAAAGCGTACCTGATTTCCATGGTCTAACAACAAACCCTTGTTGCAGAACTTTTTCAGCACACTCTCAGAATGCGAAGCAAGCACCAAAATTTTTGAGTTCTGCATAAAGGCGTTTAACCTTCTCTCTGCCTTATCCATGAATGATGCGTCACCCGTACCAATTACCTCATCCATCAAGAGTACATCGGCTTGCATGGCAGTCACCGTGCCAAACGCTAATCGAGTCAACATTCCTGATGAATAAATTCGAACTGGCATATCAAGAAACTCGCCAAGTTCGGTGAAACAGGCAATCTCTTCGAGATGCGAATTGATCTCAGCTCTAGGCATTCCTAACAACAATCCTCTACTGACAATATTCTCAATACCAGTAGCTTCGCTTTCCATCCCCAAATTCAAATTCAACGTCGAAACCACTCTTCCCGAAACTGAAACCGATCCGAAGGAAGGCTCAAATATTCCTGCCAAAACTCTTAACAACGTTGACTTACCCGCACCGTTGTGACCAATTAACGCAAGCCGATCGCCGTCGTTCAATTCGAAGTTAACATTATTCAATGCTCTAACAACCCGGACTGACTCTCCGCCGGAAACCATCCCTCCTGTAGCCGCACCAATAATTCTGTTCTTTAGTGAGCGACTGGATACTCCTACGATGGGGTAGTCAAGCGTTAAGTTTTTTACAATTATCTTCGCCATGATTCACACCCAGAAAGGAATTCTTGCGGATTTCGCTCTATATAGCCACGAAGCGGCGAACGCACTCAAAAACAAAACCAGAACCGAAGCAACCCACGTATCGAAAGCTACACTCTGCCCCAATAGTGGTGATCGAATTAAATCAACAAAGTAGCCATACGGGTTCAGGTGAATAATTAGACTTCCTTCTGGCAGCAATCGTGGAAACCAAAAAATAGGCGTAATAAAGAACACAATCTGAACTAAACTCTGAACTATTGGGGCAATATCTCTAAACCTTGCACCGACAATTGCCAAACACACGCCAATGAAAAACAAATTGCAAACAACCAATGCTAGACTCGGAAAAATCTGTAAAAGGTTCCAGCCGGGGAACATGTCGAAGTAAAACCAAATTCCAACAACAATTATAAGATTATGAGCAAAGATTATCGTTGCCCTGGAAAATGCTCTAGCTATCACAACAAGAGGGTTAAGCCTTATATCTTTAAAGTAGGCTGAACTATCTACAAAAATATTCGGCATCTCTGTAGTTAGGCCTGAAACAAAAGACCAAGCGATGTAACCAAACGACAAAAATGGCAAATACTCCTTTAGATCGGCATTGAATAGTTTGCTATAAACAAATCCGAGCGCCAAACAGAAAAGTGCCATACTTAAAGTAATCCAAAGTGGGCCGATCTTTGACCGCCTATATCGCAGCCGAATGTCTTGCCAAGACAAATAGCCCCACAAATGATATGACCTAATAGCCAGAGAAATATCTTTACTCAATTTGCTCACTTTAAACTTCCGAATCACGGCTAATTTTGTGCAAACACTCTTTCGCTTGAAACAAGCACATCAAGCTGTTCACCCATCTTGTCTTTATCGCTTACCAACAGCTCAACACCTATTGGTAAGTACCGCCTCCAATCCAAGTCGATACAAGAATAGGAAAGCGTGACCTCTTTCTCGGGACAATAGAAATTGGTGACCTTATAGTTAAACTCAGCGACCTCCGAAATCACCAAAAAGCCATGAGCAAACCCCTCTGGAATCCACATACGCTTTCTGTTGTCAGAAGTCAAAAGCTGACTTGTCCACCGTCCAAAGCTTGGTGAGCTTTGTCTAACGTCAACCACCACATCCAAAACCTCACCTCGAACAACGTGCACTAACTTTCCTTGCGCCATGGGAGGTAGCTGAAAATGAAATCCCCGAACTACCCCACGCTTGGAAACTGAGTAGTTATCCTGAACAAACTCAAGCTTTCGACCGATTACCCCCTCGAGTGTTTTTTGGTTGAAACTCTCAAAGAAACAGCCTCTTTCATCGTCAAAAACCTTCGGCTCATAAACGATAATTTCAGGAATATCCAGTTTAACAATGTTCATAAAAAGACTTTCTCGGTCAAAATCCTTTGCAAATAGCGTCCATATTGATTATTCATCAAAGGTTGCGCGAGTTGTTCTAACTCTTCAGCGCTTATCCAGCCATTTCGGTACGCAATTTCCTCCGGGCACGAGACTTTTAAGCCCTGCCGCCGTTCTATCGTTGCTATAAACTGACCCGCATCAAGTAAAGAATCATGAGTTCCTGTGTCCAACCACGCGCAACCTCTGCCCAATAACTCTACGCGCAGTTTTCCACGCTCAAGGTAAGTTCGATTCAGATCTGTTATTTCCAGCTCCCCCCGAGCAGATGGGTGCAAACTTTTTGCTATATCAATGACTTGCTGATCATAAAAATAAAGACCTGTTACCGCGTAATTTGACTTAGGTTTACGAGGCTTTTCCTCAATGCTTATAGCCCGATCATTTTTATCAAACTCTACAACGCCATAACGCTCCGGGTCATGAACATGGTATGCGAAAATCAAAGCCCCCTCTTTCTGGTCATTTGCTGTAGTTAATTGCTCTTGAAAGTTATGACCGTGAAAAATATTGTCGCCCAGTACCAGCGCCGACGGCGAATTTCCAATAAATTGCTCACCAATCAGGAATGCTTGTGCCAGCCCGTCAGGGGAATGCTGCACGGCGTAGGATAGATTAATCCCCCAGCTTCGACCATCACCCAATAACTGCTGAAAACGCGGAATGTCCTGATGTGTGGAAATAATCAGAATGTCGCGTATACCTGCAAGCATCAATGTGCTGAGCGGGTAATACACCATTGGTTTGTCGTAAACCGGTAGCAATTGTTTGCTAATGAATAAGGTGGATGGATGCAAGCGTGTAGCGGCCCCACCCGCAAGGATGATTCCTTTCCTTTTCATAGTCTCTCCACGCCGTTGACAATGATCTCATCGAGTACTCTGTCAACATTAAATTGCCAATTCGGCATCTGCAATTTGAATATGGTCTCCATTTTTTTTGTGAGCAACCTTGAGTTTTTTGGGCGGATAGCGAACGCCGAAAGTTCTTCTGTAGTAATGGGCATAACGGATTCAGGTTTTATCGCCAGCGCGACACCACGCGCCAGTGCGCCTTCAATGACATGACAGGCGTAGCCATGCCATGAAGTCTCGCCTCCTGCGACCAGGTGATATGTGCCCCAAGCATCGGTCAAACCATTTTCGGCGGACTGAATACAATGCGCGGTAACGTCTGCGATCAGTTCTGCACTGGTTGGTGCACCAAACTGGTCTGCAACCACCTTTAACTGCTCCCGCTCTGCAGCCAGTCTAAGCATGGTCTTGATAAAGTTTCCGCCCCTGGCAGCGAACACCCAGCTGGTTCGAAAGATAAAGTGTTCACAGCCAGCGGCACGAATTGCTTCTTCACCTGCGAGCTTGCTTTTGCCGTACACCGAAACAGGATTGACAGCATCAGTTTCAAGGTAGGTGCCAGGCTTGGTGCCGTCGTATACGTAATCCGTCGAATAGTGCACTAGCTTGGCGCCAATGCGTTTGGCTTGCTGCGCCAACACTTCTACCGACTCCGCGTTTACCTTAAACGCCGCTTCCTGATCGGATTCGGCTTTGTCGACTGCGGTATAGGCAGCGGCGTTAACGATCCAGTTGGGCTTGCAGTGACTAACCAGCTCGTGCAGTGATTCAGGAGCTAAAAAATTAGCCTGTTCACGGCCCATGGCGATGACTTCACCAAGTGGGCTCAACGTTCGTTGCAGTTCCCAGCCTACCTGGCCATTTTTACCGAGCAGCAAAATTCTCATTGGTACTGTTTCTCAAGCCAGTTGCGATACGCGCCACTGGTCACGTTTTTCACCCATCCCTGGTTATCCAGATACCACTGAACCGTTTTGCGAATTCCGGTTTCGAACGTCTCCGCCGGCTTCCAGCCCAGCTCTTTTTCGAGCTTTGTGACATCGATGGCGTAACGACGGTCGTGCCCGGGCCGATCTTTGACAAAGGTGATCTGGGTTTTATAGCTCTCGCCATCTATTCTTGGTTGTAATTCATCAAGCAAATGACAAAGTGTGTTCACTACCTCGATATTGGCTTTTTCATTCCAACCACCGACGTTGTAGGTCTCACCGAGTTTGCCCGCCTCGAGCACGCGACGAATGGCTGAGCAATGGTCTTTAACGTAGAGCCAGTCGCGAACTTGTTTGCCGTCACCATAAATCGGCAATGGTTTTCCCGCCAAGGCATTGTGGATACACAATGGAATCAACTTCTCCGGAAAATGGTAGGGACCATAGTTATTGGAGCAGTTGGTGGTGAGTACCGGGATGCCATAAGTATGATGATAAGCACGAACCAAATGATCTGATGCGGCTTTCGATGCGGAATAAGGACTATTTGGCTGGTATTGATTGGTTTCTTTGAAAGCGGGGTCATTGGCTTCAAGCGAACCGTAGACTTCATCGGTTGAAACATGAAGAAAACGGAATTCTTGCTTGTCCGCCTCGCTCAGACCATTCCAATAGGCGCGAACTGACTCCAGCAAACGGAATGTGCCGACGATATTGGTTTGGATGAAATCTTCAGGGCCATGAATGGATCGGTCAACATGGCTTTCCGCGGCAAAATTGATCACTGCTCGAGGCTGATATTTAGCTAACAATTCACCGACCAGTTTGCCATCGCCGATATCACCCTGAACAAAAATATGACGTGCGTCACCACTTAAACTCTCAAGATTGCTGAGATTACCTGCGTAGGTCAGTGCATCGAGATTGACGACAGGCTCATCATTGTTTGCCAGCCAATCCAATACAAAATTCGAACCAATAAACCCTGCACCGCCTGTTACTAGAATCATGGCTTTCCCACCAAATTTAATTAAGTACCTTTTGAGGTGACTGCCTAGATCAGGCGTATCAAGTGTTGGACGATCCTGTCCGAACTCTGACCATCCCATAGCTCGGGTTTAGCGCCCTGCGTTTCGGAGGCAAGAACCCGCCGAAAATGGCTGCGAATATTATCACAATCCGTACCGACAACCGTATTGGTGCCTTGCTCGACCGTTATCGGTCGCTCCGTGTTGTCTCTGAGCGTGAGGCACGATACGCCTGCAGCGGTAGTCTCTTCTTGCAAGCCCCCACTGTCGGTCAAAACCAGTTGGGCGTCCTTCCACAGGTTCAAAAAAGCCATATAGCTCTGTGGTTCAATCAGGTGAACGTATTCGCTGAACTTAAAGTCCATTCGGTTTAACGAGTTTCTGGTTCTCGGATGGACAGGGAAAACCAGCGGCAGCGTTTCGGCACACTCGTCCAAAACCTGACATACAGACTTCAGCAGCACCGGATTGTCGACGGTTGCTGGCCGATGCAGAGTGACGACGCCGTATTTACCCAGCTTCCGCTTCAGGGCTGTGGTTTCAAGCTTGTCTGCAACAGCGTCCAACCGCGCCATCTGGTAGTAGAGGTTGTCGACCATGACGTGACCGACGTGAAAGACGTTCTCTCTCGGTTTTCCCTCGGCCAACAAATTGGCCTCTCCCGAAGGTTCGGTGACAAAAAACCAATCCGAAATCGAGTCAGTAACAATGCGATTGACTTCTTCCGGCATGGACATATCACCGCTTCGTAGCCCAGCTTCCACATGGGCGACGCGTATACCCAGCTTTTTCGAGACGATGGAGCAAGCCAGCGTGGAGTTCACATCACCAACCACCAATAAGCAATCCGGCCTTTCAGCAACGCAGACTTTCTCAAACTCGACCATGATTTTGGCCGTCTGCACGGCGTGGGTGCCACCGCCACAACCGAGGTGAAAATCTGGTTCCGGGATGCCCAGCTCCTCAAAAAAGACTTGGCTCATGGCTTTGTCATAGTGCTGATCGGTATGAATGAGCTTGTACGAAAGCTCGTTTTGATGCTTTTGGATGGCCCGGATGATCGGGGCGATTTTCATAAAGTTGGGCCGCGCACCGGCGACCAAGTAAATCATTTTGGACGTTGAGGTCATTTTTTGAATCTTGAAGTTTGCTGAAACGTTAGGAAGCAGGAGCCCCCTCTCCCCAGCCCTCTCCCACAAGGGGCGAGGGAGAACTATTGTTGGCCCTGGCGGCCGTAAACATCATCCATTCGCACGATATCGTCCTCGCCGAGATAAGGTCCGGACTGAACCTCGATCATTTCCAGCATGACTTTGCCGGGGTTTTTCAGTCGGTGTGTGGCGCCGAGCGGAATGAACGTCGACTGGTTTTCGGTGACCAGAAATACCTCGTCGTTTCGGGTTACCTCAGCGGTCCCGGTTACCACTACCCAGTGCTCGGCACGATGAAAGTGCTTCTGTAACGACAAGGTCGCGCCGGGATTGACGCAGATGCGCTTGACCTGGAAGCGCTCGCCTTCATCGACACCTTCGTAGGAACCCCATGGGCGGTAAACCTTGCGGTGCAATGTCGCTTCATAGCGATTGGAGCCTTTCAGGCGCTCAACGATTTGCTTGACTGACTGGGCTTGATCTTTGTGAGCGACCAACACCGCATCCGGGGTAGCGACAGCGATGATATCTTTGACGCCAACCAGTGCCAGCAAGCGGCTTTCCGACCAGGCCAGGCAGTTTTCGCTGGCTTCCAGCATGACATCGCCTTTGCTGACATTGTTATGTTCATCGGCTGGGAATTGTTCAGCGATGGATGGCCATGCCCCCAAGTCCGACCAATCGGCGTCCATAGGCACCATGATGCCCCGGGTTGTCTTGCCAAGCTCAGCGAGATGTTCCATGACGGCGTAGTCAATGGAGTCGGATGGCGAGGCCGCGAACGCGGCTTCATCCAGGCGGGTGAAATCCAGATCCTGCTTGCCACTGTTCAATGCTTCTTTGGCGGCGTTCAGCATCGCGGGCTGCAAGGTTTCAACGGCTTTCAGCCAGACATCGGCCCGCACCAGGAACATACCGCTGTTCCAGTAATACCCGCCCTGTTGAAGAAAGGCCTCGGCTCGCTTGACATCAGGTTTCTCGACAAACTCGGCGATCGGCTGCGGCTTGCCGTCGTTCGAGTCGACTTTCAAGTAGCCGTAACCAGTGTGCGGGCAATCCGGAACAATTCCGAACATGACCACCTGGCCTTCCGAAGCAATGGGTATTGCTGTGGCAATGGCCTGATGGAATGCCGGCACGTTTTTCACCACATGATCGGCGGGCAAAATAAGCAGCAAGGTTTCGGCTGGCTTGTCGACGGCCAGCGCGGCAACGGTAGCTGCCGGCGCAGTATTGCGACCGCAGGGCTCCAGAATAATGCGGGCGGATTCCTGTAATTGCCGGCACTGCTCGGCAATCATGAAGCGGTGTTCCTGGTTGGCGATAATCAGCGCTGGCTGAACCGTGGCTGGCCACGATGCACCGCGCAACCGCACAATAGTCAGTTGCAGCAGGCTCTTCTCACCCAACAAGGGAATAAGCTGTTTCGGGTAAAGCTCGCGGGATAGTGGCCAAAGCCGGGTTCCGGCACCGCCAGAAAGAATTACAGGTTGCAGCTCCATTTGCGTCGCTCCGTCAGTCCCTGAAGGCAGGGCGCGACTATAACAAATTTGAATAGCGAAGTGGAAAGAAAGCTGACAGCAAAACCGGTAAAGCACCAAAAGAAAGGGCGCCGATTGGCGCCCTTCTCACCTGATTAGTCTCAAAGTGTCACGACATGGGCGTTTTTCGCCAGTGTCGCGGCACCAATGCCCTTGATGCGCAGCAAGTCTTCCAAGTTCTTGAATGGACCATTGGCCTTGCGGAAAGCGACGATGGCTTCGGCTTTCTTCAGGCCAATGCCTTTCATGGTTTTGGCGATTTGCTTGGCATCGGCGGTATTCAGGTTCACTTTCTCGGCTTGTTTTTGTTCCACGCTGGCCGGTGCGGTGCTTTCTTTGGCTTGGGCTGTCGAAACCATGGCTGAGCAAGCCAACAGAGACAAAACAACGGCACATACGGTGTTGATGAGTTTCATGATTCGTTCCTTTGAGTAAGAAGTCCGTTTCGCTGGTCTTTGAATCCTTGACCATCGAGGTTCGTGCATCAGTGCACGGCGCGCACTTTATGGCACAGCAAACCAAGGGAAAAGTACGACTTACATGGATTCAGCTTTTTCTCACAAAGGCCCAGGGAGTTTTCCCAGTGAGACGCCCATTGCTAATCGCCGAAAGCATTTGTTGCTTGCGATGACGAGCCAGATTTTGTCGACTCTGTGCGAATGAATTCGCACCTACGACTCATCAGCGAATTGAATTCGTATGCTTTCAGCGGGGAGGAGCATTCGCAGACTAAAGCACCACTGTAAGATGGATGCTGTTCGATGTGCTCGAGGGTAAAGATTGATGGATGGGGATTTTATTGGCTATTTAGCGGCGTGTTGCACAACATTTTCTTTTCTGCCTCAGGTCTTCCGGGCCTGGCAAACGCGAGATACCAAGGCGATTTCGCTTAGCATGTATTTGGTGTTCGTCACCGGTGTGGCGCTATGGCTGGTTTATGGGGTTCTGATCGGAAACTGGCCGATGATGGTCGCCAATGGGCTTACGCTTACCCTCGCCGGTTCAGTGCTGGTGATGAAGTTGCGGTATGGCTAGGGCTGTTTGGTAAAGCTGAAAGGACTCAGACAGTCCATTTGGTCATTGGCTTAAGACAGCCTTGTCCGGATGGATCCGGACCTACCCCACAAATGAATCGACCGGCGAACACCGGTTGGGTCAAATTTATTCGGACTCCATTCAATCACACCCAGTCCCGCGTCGAGAAAACAGTGCGTATGAATACGCACCTACAACTGCCACGTTCTCCGAGGTAGGTGCGAATTCATTCGCACCGTGCTAAAACCATTTCATTAATGCTTCAAAATTTCGGCAATGCGCTGACAGGCTTTGCCATCCCCATAAGGGTTCTGGGCTTTGCTCATCGCCTGATAACTCTCCGGATCATCAAGCAATTTCATTGCGGCATTGACGATGGTGTCGCGGTCGGTGCCAACCAACTTGACGGTGCCGGCATCGACTGCTTCTGGCCGTTCAGTAGTATCACGCATGACCAGCACCGGTTTGCCAAGGCTTGGCGCCTCTTCTTGAATGCCACCTGAATCGGTCAGGATTAAATAAGCCTTCTGCATCAGCGCGATAAATGGCAGGTAATCCTGTGGCGCGATCAGCATGACGTTAGGAGCATCACCGAGGATACGGCGCACCGGCTCCTGCACGTTGGGATTCAAGTGCACCGGGTAAACGATAATCACGTCGTCTCGTTCGGAAATGGCTTTCAATGCATGGCAAATATTCTCAAAGCCTTGCCCGAAATTCTCCCGACGATGTCCGGTAACCAGCACCAGTTTTTTATCGGTCGGCAGCGCTGGCAGGCTGGCATGAGCTTTGGCGCACAGTTCAGTATCGCCGCCAAGCTTTTTCACCACACGGAACAGCGCATCGATAACGGTGTTGCCGGTGACATGAATGTGCTTTTCATCAACGCCTTCGCGCAGCAAATTCTGTCTGGATGAGGGCGTTGGCGCAAAGTGCAAATCGGCGATGGCGCCTGTGACTTTGCGGTTCATTTCCTCCGGCCAAGGCGAATAGAGATTGCCGGTACGCAAACCCGCTTCAACGTGGCCGACAGGGATTTTCGCGTAGAACGCCGCCATCGTCGCAGCAAGCGTAGTCGTGGTGTCGCCGTGGACCAGAATCCGGTCTGGGCGCCACTGATTGAATACGTCTCTCAAACCAATCAAAACGGACGACGTAATATCAGTGAGATCCTGACCAGCCTTCATCAGGTTCAAATCAAAATCCGGCTGAATGTCGAACAGCTCCAGCACTTGATCCAACATCTGGCGATGCTGGGCAGTAACGCAGACTTTAACGTCGAATGCCGGGTCGGCTTTCAGTATATGCACCAGCGGCGCCATCTTGATTGCTTCTGGACGGGTGCCAAATACCAGCATGATCTTCATAAGTTTTTGTTCCTGATGCTTATAAGCCAAAAAGTGAAACGTGAATCAAAGTTCGCTGTGAATGGATTGCAGCGCCTGGAGCGGATCACTGGCGCCGGTAATTGGCCGACCAATGACCAAATAGGAACTGCCAGCTTGCATCGCTTCTGCCGGTGTCATCACTCGAACCTGATCACCGAGCGCGGCACCAGCAGGGCGAATGCCAGGCGTTACCAGACAGAATTCGCCTTCTACTGCTTGCCGAAGCATTTGCACTTCGCGAGCGGAACAGACGACGCCATCAAGGCCGCATTGCTTGGTCAGCTTCGCCAGGCGGATGACTTGCTGTTCCAGCGGCACATCGATGCCGATCGCTTCCAGCTGCAGTTGGTCCATTGAGGTCAACACCGTCACGGCGATCAACAAGGGAGCCTGATTGCCGTACGGCAGCAGCGCCTCTTTCGCGGCAGTCATCATCTTCGGACCGCCGGATGCATGAACATTGACCATCCAGACACCAAGTTCAGCAGCGGATTTAACAGCGCCAGCGACTGTGTTCGGGATATCGTGAAATTTAAGGTCGAGAAAAACCTGAAAGCCGCGCCGATGAATCGCATTAACCAGCGCAGGTCCGAACTTGGTGAACATCTCCTTGCCGACTTTCAATCGGCACAATTTCGGGTCCAGTTTATCGGCCAGTTGCAGCGCTTGCGACTCTTGTTCGAAGTCGAGCGCGACAATGATTTTTGGGTCAGTTGAATTGGTCATTTGCATTTCGTTTTCAGTTAGCGTTGGTCCAGCGAAATCGTCCCGAACCATTTTTGCCTGAATCTACCTCAGACAATCTTGTCCGGATGAATCCGGACCTACGACCGGTAGGTGCGAATTCATTCGCACAATCCCTGACAGCGGAGAGCTCACCATCCCGGTCCGGCAGGCTTGGGTTCCGACGGTGAATCATCAAGATTCAACGGCATGGGCTATTTCCACAACGTTTTTAAGCGTGTTTCCAGAGACGCTTTCGGAACAGCAACTCCGGCCGTTTATTCTCCCACAATCCCGGTCACCGGTTTTACCGAATTCCAGGTTTTGCAGGTCGGGCAACGCCAATACATTTGCGAGCCATGAAAACCACAGCGTTGGCAGTGAAAACGATGGGCTTCGCTATTGAGCCGCAGCAAAACCTCACTGAGCAGTTGCAGGCTTTCCTTGGTGCTACCGCTGGCATTAGCGACATGCAGCTCAACCAGACGATGCAGCTCTCTCAGGCTGGGGCGGGTTTTCAGTTGAGCGATCAGGAACTCCCCTGCAGCCCGATCACCCAGAGTCTGGCGTTTCTTTTCAGCCAGCGCCAGCACCGATGAAGCGCCAGCGCCGGCCCTTATCGCTTCCGTCAGCAACGCCTCTTGCTGATCCGGGTTTTCGCAAACATCGGCCAGCATGGGAATAGCTTCAGAGAATAACGTCGGATCTTGCTGCAGAATGGCCCGCAAGCTATCGCGCGCCGCATCGCGTTCACCATGAAGTACATGCGCTTGAGCAGCAATCAGGTTGGCTCGAACATTTTTTCCGTCAACTTCCAGTGACGCGGCGCACATTGCCAGGGCCTTATCAGGTTGACGCTTGGCCAGATGATTCTCGGCCAGTTCACAGTAAAAGTGCGCCAGCACCGGCACGAAGTCGGTAGGTAGCTCGCGCCGCAGCTCGCTGGCGACGGCGACGGCTTTGTCCCATTCCTTGGTTTTCTGGTAAAGCTGCAACAACATTTTCAGCGCCGACTGGCGATAAAAATTGTCTTTCAGTTGCTCAGAAAAAATCGTTTCAGCCCGATCGAGTATTCCTGCCTGAAAGTAATCGAGTCCCAGTTCATATTGGGCGTGGCTTCGGTGCGCCTCCGGTAGCGCCGGACGGTTATAAATATTCTGATGAATGCGAATGGCGCGTTCGGTTTCGCCGCGCTGACGATATAGATTGCCTAGGGCAAAATGGGTTTCGACGGTGTCGTTATCGACTTTGATCAGCTCAACGAACAGATCGATGGCCTTGTCCGGCTCCTCATTCAGCACATAGGACAAGCCCTTGAAATAACGGCGGGCCGTTTCCGCCGATTTACGTGACTGGCGTTTTTTGCCGAATTGCTTGCCGGCATAGAAAATCAGTAGTGCGGCGAAAATGAGGCCGATGATGGCGGGAATCATTCCCATCAGAATCCTGTGTTCAGCTGTCCTGTTCGGCAGCGGGTAATGTGGTTGTATGAGTGCTCAGCTGGCCGGTCAGGCGTTGAATTTCCTTTTCCTGCTGGGCCAGTTTGTCGCGCAGGCGACGGTTACTCCAGCGAGCCTTGACCAGGCCCCAACCGCAGTAGACCACACCAACCAGAAAACCGATCAGAAAACAGCCGAGTAACCAGTAAGACAGGCGGCCAGTTTGTTCGCCGACCAGATAGCGCACGGTGACGTCATCGCCATTGGCTGCCGAGAACATCCAGCCGGCGACCAGCAGGATTATCACGAAAATCAAAAGCAGCGCCTGTTTCAAAGCTTAGTCCTCGTCATCATCGTCATTGGTAAAGGCGCTGATCGCCACATCACTGTCGTTGACCCGGGTGCGGAGTTCTTTGCCCGGTTTGAAGTGTGGCACGTATTTGCCGTCGAGCATAACCGACTCGCCGGTTTTCGGATTGCGACCGACGCGAGGTTCGCGATAATGCAGGGAAAAACTGCCGAAACCACGAATTTCTATGCGTTCACCCAAGGCCAGCGATTGCGCCATATGCTCCAACAAAGTCTTGACGACCAGTTCGACATCCTTGGCACTCAATTGGGTTTGTTGACTGGCAAGCCGCTCGATTAGTTCGGATTTTGTCATCCGGCTACCCTGTCCCTTTCGCAGAGGTGTTGCAGGGATTATGTATCAGCTTTCAGAAAAATGCACCCGGTATCAACAACTTAGGTCACATTTTTGTAGCAAGTACTGGGTTTTGGCCGATAGACGGTTGATTTGGTTTGGTTTTCTCGGGATTTTTTTAGTATGGGACTTTAAGGATTTAATTTAACTAAATGATTTTACTGGCTTTTTATTCCGGTTCAGCAACTTCGGAAAGCCAACCACCCCTAGCCCCTCCTTGCACAGGAGGGGGATCAAAAACCTAAAAGCACAAAACCGGCGCGGGGCCGGTTTTGTGTTGAAACGAAGCGAGAGCTTAATCGCGGCCGGCTTTAGCCTGCTTGATCAGATCACCCAACGTTGCGGTGGTGACTTCGTCGTCTTTGCTGTGTTCAGCAATGGCGCGGGCTTCTTCATGCTCATCCTTGGCGCGGATGGACAGGGAGATCACGCGGTTCTTGCGATCAACACCAACAAATTTGGCTTCGATGGTGTCACCAACATTGGTCAGCTTGGTGGCGTCATCAGCACGTTCACGAGTGAACTCGGAAACGCGGATGTAGCCTTCAACGCCTTCACCGAGGTCCATCGTTGCGCCTTTGGCGTCAACGGCGGTAACGGTGCCGGAAACGATAGTACCTTTACCGTGGGCAGCCAAGTAGTTCGCGAACGGATCGTTCTCGACTTGCTTGATACCCAAGGAAATGCGCTCACGCTCGGCGTCAACGGACAATACAACGGCGTCAACTTCGTCGCCTTTCTTGTATTTCTTGACCGCTTCTTCGCCAGTCTCGTTCCAGCTGATGTCAGACAGGTGAACCAGACCATCGATGTTGCCATCCAGACCGATGAAGATACCGAAATCGGTGATCGACTTGATCTTGCCGGAAACGCGGTCGCCCTTGTTGTGGGTCGCAGCGAAGGTCTGCCATGGGTTGGCTTGGCACTGCTTGATGCCGAGGCTGATGCGGCGACGCTCTTCGTCGATTTCCAGCACCATGACTTCGACTTCTTCGCCCAGGGTAACGACTTTCGATGGGTGAATGTTCTTGTTGGTCCAATCCATTTCGGAAACGTGCACCAGGCCTTCGACGCCTTCTTCGATTTCCACGAAGCAGCCGTAATCGGTCAGGTTGGTCACTTTGCCGCGCAGGCGGGCGCCGGCCGGGTAACGGGCAGCAATGGCTTCCCACGGATCTTCGCCCATTTGCTTCAGACCCAACGATACGCGGTTACGCTCGCGGTCGAACTTGAGCACTTTGACCTGGATTTCGTCGCCAACGTTGACCACTTCCGACGGATGCTTGACGCGTTTCCACGCCATGTCGGTGATGTGCAACAGACCATCGATACCGCCGAGATCGACGAACGCACCGTAATCGGTAAGGTTCTTGACGATACCCTTGGTTTCCATGCCTTCCTGCAGGTTGGCCAGCAGCGCATCGCGCTCGGCACTGCTTTCGGATTCGATAACGGCACGACGGGAAACGACAACGTTGTTGCGCTTCTGGTCAAGCTTGATAACTTTGAATTCAAGGTCACGACCTTCGAGGTGGGTCGTGTCACGCACCGGACGCACATCAACAAGCGAACCTGGCAAGAAGGCGCGGATGGTCTGAATGTCGACCGTGAAGCCACCTTTGACTTTGCCAGTGATAATACCCATGACCGTAGCGCTGTCGTTGAACGCTTTTTCCAGGTCGATCCAGGCTTCCATACGCTTGGCTTTTTCGCGAGACAGACGGGTCTCGCCGTAACCGTCTTCGACGGCTTCAAGCGCTACGTCGACGACGTCGCCGACTTTGACATCGATTTCACCGGCTTCATTCTTGAACTGCTCGGTAGGAATCACACCTTCGGATTTCAGGCCGACGTGTACGGTGACCATTTCCGAGCCGATGTCCATGATCACGCCACGGACGATGGCGCCCGGACGCATTTCGACGGAAGCTAAGGATTCTTCAAAAAGTTGTGCGAATGATTCGCTCATTGCGGTTGTCCTAAATAGCAATACAGAAGGTATTGCCGACTTTTACAAAACACGAGAGTCGTCCCGACTTCATGGCTTGTTAAACAAAGGTCCTCTTCACTCCATGAAGGAGACCACCCACTGCCCGATGGGTTGGCATCGGTGCAGAATTCTATTGGCCAGTCGCTTCAAAAACGATAAATCCAGCCTTCATTAAAAAGCGCAAAAGCCGCGGCGGTCTTTTCAACCGGCGCAGCCTTTATTGTTGTTCCCACGAACCCTGTTGGTTCGTTTACTACTTCAAGTGGGGCAGCTTGTCGCGCACGACTTGCAGCACACTTTCCAGCACTTGTTCGATGTTCAATTCGGAACTGTCGACTTCAATCGCATCATCAGCCGGGCGCAACGGCGCCACCGAGCGATTGCGATCGCGTTCGTCACGCGAACGGATGCTGGTCAAAAGGTCGCCAATACTAGCGCTCTCGCCCATGCCCTGCAACTGTTTGAAGCGCCGCTCGGCCCGTTTTTCGGCGCTGGCGGTCAGGAAAATCTTCACTTCGGCTTCAGGGAAGACGATCGTACCCATATCGCGGCCGTCGGCGACCAAGCCAGGCTCGCGGCGAAAATCGCGTTGCCGCGCCAACAAGGCTTCACGCACCGAGCCGCTGGCAGCCACTTGCGAGGCCATCTGACTGACTTCGTCGGTGCGAATGTCGTTGCTGACATCCTCCCCTTCCAGGTAGACCCGCGGCTCGCCATGCTTGCCGGCACCGAACGCGATGTCCATGTGCCCGGCCAACACCGTCAGCGCTTCTTCATTGTCGGTTGAAATGCCGTGATGCTTGGCGGCCAGGGCCACCAACCGATAGAGCGCGCCACTATCGAGAAAATGGAATTTCAACGCTTTGGCGACCATCAGTCCTATGGTGCCTTTGCCGGACCCGCCGGGTCCGTCGATGGCTATGACGGGAACTGCTTTGGTCATCGCCTGATCCTCGAGTTGGCTACTGGCTAATGCACCGACCGGGAATTGCCGGTGCCCGTAGAAATGCGCGCGCATTCTACGCGACTCAGGCAGCGATTACCACGATGACCAGACTGGCGAAAATGGCGTCAAGCCAGCACTTTGGCCAGAGCCTCCAGACAACGGGTGTTGTGTTCAGACAAGCCAACGCTGATACGGACGTGGTTCGGAAGACCATAGTTGCCGATTGGCCGGACGATAACCCCTTCCTTCAACAACGCTTCATAAATCGGCCGGGCCGGACGCTGCAAATCGACACAGAGGAAATTGCCTAGCGACGGAATCGGCGACAACCCCAGCTTCTGCAAACCATCAGCTAACTGCATCAAGCCGGCGCGATTTACTTCGACAGCATTGTCGAGGTATTCCTTGTCTTCGAGCACGGCAACACCGGCAGCCAGCGCCAGACTGTTGCAATTAAACGGTTGCCTGACCCGGTTCAACAAATCGGCGATATCCGCATTCGACACAGCAAAACCGAGTCGCAATGCAGCGAGTCCGTAGGCTTTTGAAAACGTGCGCAGCACAACCAGATTCGGAAATTCGCTAAGCAGTTTGATCGCATTCGGATATTCCGGCGTCCCGCAGGCGTATTCGAAATACGCTTCGTCGTAAACGACGATGACTTCCGACGGAAGGCTTTGCAGAAACGTTTTCAGCTCGCGTTCGCGCAGCCAGGTACCGGTTGGATTGTTTGGATTTACCAGATAAACGAGCTTGGTGTGTTCATTGACAGCGGCCTGCATCGCCGGCAAATCATGGCCGAAATCCTTGGCCGGAACGGTGGTGATATCAGCTCCCTGCGCCTGCGCGCTAATCGGAAACGCGATAAAGCAATGCTCGGCACACACCACCTGATCGCCAGGCTCAACAAAAGTGCGCACCAACATGTCGAGCACATCATTGGAGCCATTGCCAAGCGTGATCTGCTCCATGGCAACGTGGAGCAGATTGGCCAACGCCTGCTTCAAATAAAAACCATTGGCGTCCGGGTAAAATGTCACCTCTTTCAGCGCTTTTTCAATCGCGGCTTTGGCTCTTGCCGAAATGCCGAGCGGATTCTCATTGCTGGCCAGTTTGACGATATGACTCAGGCCCAGCTCGCGTTCCAATTCACTGATTGGTTTGCCCGGCTGATATGGATGCAGGTTGCGCACACCGCTGACGGCGCGCTTGGAAAAGTTGGCTGACACAGACATTCCCTCAAATCGTCCGTATCTGAAGTATAAGAACAGATCGCCGGCTATGTCAGAGCATTTTCCGGGAAATCTGGAACCAGCGCCCAATTCGGGCACGGTGGCGCCGCGAACGCCTCGCCACCACCGATTTGTAGGTACGGGTTTATCCGGACACGATTGTCCGGCATCGCAGTGAGAATGAATTCGCAGCTACACCATGAACCTCGGCGGTCCATGGTAACCAAATCTAGAACCAGTGAACTTCGGTCCCGGCAGCTCCGTGAACGCCTTCACCGCTTTTGTAGGTCCGGATTCTTCCGGACACGATCGCCCGGTATCGCTGTGCGAATGAATTCGCACCTACCTCACCCGTGGCGCTGGGCAAAATCGGTCATGAAGGCAATCAGCGCATCAACACCGGCCATTGGCATCGCGTTGTAAATGCTTGCACGCATGCCGCCAACCGAACGGTGACCAGCCAAGGCCAACAGTCCGGCTTGTTCGGATTCTGCGAGGAATTTCGTGTTCAACGATTCATCGGCCAGTACGAACGGCACGTTCATCCTCGAGCGAAATTTCGGATCAATCGGATTACGATAGAACGGATTACCATCGATACAGGCGTAAAGCTTGCGGGCTTTTTCGGCGTTATGAACTGCCATTGCCGGTACTCCGCCCTGTTCAAGCAACCAATCGAATACCAGATCGGCCAAGTACCAAGCCCAAGTCGGCGGCGTGTTGTACATGCTGGCGTTGTCGGCCAGCACTTGGTAATCAAACAATACTGGCGTTTGCGGCCGGGCCTTGCCCATCAAGTCTTTGCGGATAATGGTAATGGTCATGCCGGCCGGGCCGATATTTTTTTGCGCACCGGCGTAAATCAAGCCGAACTGATTGACGTCAATCGGCTTCGACAGAATACAGCTCGACATATCGGCGACCAACGTGCGCCCGCGTACCGGAATATCGCTGAACTCGACACCACCGATGGTTTCGTTCGGGCAGTAATGGAAATAGGCGGCGTTGTCGGTCAAATTCCACGACGCCGGCTCAGTCACCGTGAATTGCCCGTTCTGATTGACTAAGGCTTTGATTTCATTGACGGCACCAAAACGCTTGGCTTCCTTGACCGCTTTATCGGACCAGATGCCGGTATTCAGATAATCGGCTTTACCGGTTTCTGGCAGCAGGTTCAGCGGAATCATCGAGAACTGATGCGTCGCCGAACCATGGCAAAACAGCACCGCGTAATCGTCAGAAATATTCATCAATTGGCGCAGCTTGCGCTCAGCCGATTGCGCCAGCGCAACATAGGCATCGGAGCGATGCGAGATTTCCATCACCGAGCAACCACGGCCCTGCCAGTCGAGCAGTTCGTGTTGCGCCCGCTTTAATACTTCTTCCGGCATTGCGGCCGGGCCTGCACAGAAATTGTATTTACGCATGATGGTTCAATGTGCCTTTCGTTCTTTTGTTAAAACGACTTCACGTACTGCAATAACCTCGAGAGTCTTTCAACTCCAACCATGCCGGGTCTCGCCCCGGCGGGCGAGATACTTTCTCTTGTTCGCGCAAGAGAAAGTATCCAAAGAGAAGCGCGCCCCGAAGCGCCAGAGAAGTCTGTTTGCTTCGGCCAGGCCGTTCCGGCAACAAGCATTCTCCGGCTCGGGCCGCACTGACGCGGCATCCATGCATTGACAGTGCTACGCCAGCTGTCCCTGCTGGCGTACCCGGCCTACGAACACTTGCTGCCGGCTGGCGCTAACTGGGGCCCCGTTTTTTCCTTTTCAATGCAACTAGCTTCGAAAAACATTCGAGCCAATTCAAGGTGGCGGAATAAATCAAAATGCAAAACGAAAAAGGGTGAGCCACGCTCACCCTATATCAAAATACTTACAACTGGAAATTACTCCGCAATTAATTCAATAGCCACGGCTTTGTCGCAAGCGCCGTCCGTATAGTTGTAAATATTGACACGGCGCCCACTAGCAATCGCAGCTAGCGCCGTTGAATAGGCCCGGTTAAAAATCTCTTTATTTCCTGCGTATTGCTCTGGAAAGTAAATGTTCGTCTGCATGCTTTGCGTAATGCATTGGCCAACACCATCTACGGCTACAACCCAAAAGCTGGGTCCATTTCCTGATGTATTGCCAACTTTAGTCAGCCGCGCATTGCTTACAATATACTGGCCTGCAGCCTGTGCGACTGACACGCAAAACAACAGACCTAAACAGGTCCCAATGACAAATATTTTCATGAATCCCCAATTCCCTATCGGTAGCACAAATCAATGATTTCAGTATAAAAATCCGGCGAAATTATTCCTCGCCATCATCAACTACATTAAGCTTGACCAAATCTTCCTCATCACCCTGCTCCGGCGCAATGCCCTCGAGGCCGACGATCTGTTCATTCTCCAGCATACGCATCAGACGCACACCTTGGGTGTTACGCCCCATGACTCGGACTTCGGAGACGCGGGTGCGGACCAGTGTGCCGCGGTCGGAAATCATCATAAAGTGGTCAGTTGGCTCAACTGATATGGCGCTGACGACTTTGCCATTCCGTTCGCTGACTTTAATCGAGATAACACCACGAATTCCTCGGCCTTTGACCGGATAATGCTCCAACGCTGTGCGCTTGCCGTAACCGTTTTCGGTGATGGTCAGGATGTCAGTGCCTTCGTGGGCGACGATCAAGGAAATGATGTTCTCGTCGTCGGCTATGCGCATACCGCGTACGCCGCGCGCCAATCGGCCCATTTCGCGTACTTCGGTTTCTTTGAAGCGCACTACGCGGCCGCTGTCGGAGAACAGCATGACATCGTCATTACCGGAGGTGATATCCACACCGACCAGCACGTCGTCGTCACGCAAATCGACAGCGATCAAACCAGCACTGCGCGGACGTGAGAAGTTTTCGAGCGAGGTGCGTTTGACGACGCCGCGTTGGGTTGCCATGAACACTTGTTTTTCTTTGTCGAACTCGCGCACGGCCAGCAAGCTGGTGATGCGCTCGCCTTCCTGCAATGGCAGCAGGTTGACGATAGGACGACCGCGAGCACCGCGGCCGGCTTCCGGCAATTGATAGGCTTTCAGCCAGTACATGCGACCACGGTTCGAGAAACAGAGCAGATAGTCCAAGGTTTTACAGACAATCAGCTTGCGCACGTAATCTTCGTCTTTTAAATCGGTAGCGGATTTTCCGCGACCGCCGCGACGCTGGGCTTCGTAAGTGCTGAGCGGCTGATATTTGACATAGCCTTCGAATGACAGCGTCACGACCACCGGTTCATCGGCAATCAAATCTTCGATATCGATGTCTTCGGCAATGGCGGAAATTTCAGTGCGGCGCTTGTCGCCATATTCTTTGACAATCGCTTCCAACTCTTCGCGGATGACTTCCATCAAACGCTCGTTGCTGGCCAGGATCAACAGGAAGCCCTCGATGGCATTCAGCAGATCTTTGTATTCGTCGAGCAGTTTGTCGTGTTCAAGGCCGGTCAGTTTGTGCAGGCGCAATTCCAGAATAGCTTGTGCTTGCGCGGCCGACAGATGATAGACACCGTCAATCAGACCAAACGCCGCATCCAGATCTTCCGGACGGGAAGCTTGCGCACCGGCGCGCTCCAACATCGCCATAACGGCGCCAGGCTTCCATTCTTTGGCAATCAAACGTTCTTTCGCTTCGGCCGGCGTCGGCGAAGCTTTGATCAGCTCGATGACTTCGTCGATGTTGGCAATCGCCACCGCCAAGCCTTCCAACACATGGGCTTTTTCACGCGCTTTACGCAGCTCATAAACAGTACGACGAGTGACCACTTCGCGGCGGTGCTTGATGAATTCTTCCAGCACCTGTTTCAGGTTCAGTGTGCGCGGCTGGCCATCGACCAGCGCGACCATGTTGATGCCGAACGAAGTCTGCATCTGAGTTTGCGAGAACAGGTTATTGAGCACGACGTCCGGCATTTCGCCGCGTTTCAGCTCGATAACAACGCGCATGCCGTCCTTGTCGGATTCATCACGCAGACCGCTGATGCCTTCGAGTTTTTTCTCTTTGACGAGCTCGGCGATTTTCTCAATCAAGCGCGCTTTGTTTACCTGATACGGCAGCTCGGTAACGATAATCGCGGTCTTCTGCCCTTCTTCTTCGTAATGATGACGGGCGCGAATGACGCAGCGACCGCGACCAGTGCGGTAGCCCTGCACAATGCCGGAGCGGCCGCAGATAATGCCGGCGGTCGGGAAATCCGGCGCCGGAATGTGTTCCATCAAATCGTCGACGGAAATATCCGGGTCGTTCATCAACGCCAGCACGCCGTTGACCACTTCAGTCAAGTTATGCGGCGGAATGTTGGTCGCCATGCCGACCGCGATACCGGACGAGCCATTGACCAGCAGGTTCGGAACGCGTGTCGGCAATACGGAAGGCTCTGATTCGCTACCGTCGTAGTTGTCGACGAAATCGACCGTTTCCTTGTCCAAATCGGCCAGCATTTCGTGGGAAAGCTTGGCCATGCGCACTTCGGTGTAACGCATCGCCGCGGCCGCATCGCCATCGACCGAACCGAAGTTGCCTTGACCGTCAACCAGCACATAACGCATCGAGAACGGCTGGGCCATACGGACGATGGTGTCGTACACGGCGGAGTCGCCATGCGGGTGGTATTTACCAATGACGTCACCGACGACACGAGCGGATTTTTTATAGGCTTTGTTGTAGTCATTACCGAGCACATTCATCGCGTACAGCACGCGGCGGTGCACAGGCTTCAAACCGTCACGAACGTCCGGCAACGCACGGCCGACAATGACGCTCATGGCATAGTCAAGATATGACGTGCGCAGCTCATCTTCGATGCTGATCGCAACAATCTCTTTGGCTAAATCGGTCATTAAGCTATGTTCCTGAATTTATTGGAATTGTGGACGCTGCAAGCGCGGTTTGGCGGGGTTCCACAGAGCCGTGCATGGTAGCACGGCGGAGGCTGGTGCTCTAGCGCTAAAACGGTGCCGTAAGGACCATTCACCAATGCCCGAAACGACGCTGGCGGCCGGCCTGACGGGATTGTCTAAAAAGCGACCAAATCGAACTCTGATGAATTGCTCTGCGCCGGTAAGCGACAATAACGGTTGGTTAAAACCTCCGCGGAATGATACGCATGTTCACCGCAGCTCGACACCGAAAGCACTGCGGTCGCGCACAGTTCGCGAGACTGGTTAGCGCAATGTTGGGACTGCTATTGATACTTCCTATTGCCAAGGCAGCCGAGCACGCCCATGGCATTCATGGCATTCATGGCATGGTGCTATTCAGTGATGGGCAACGGTTGTTTGCCTCACATATGCCGTTGTATCAGCACCCGCATGACTACCAAGTGGCATTGCAACTCAGCAGCCCGGAAAACCCGGCGCTTATCGCCCGGCTTGCCGAAACACCGCTACTGACGATTGCACCGGAAGCCTTTGATTTGCGACGTCTGGAACCGGCGCATCCTACAGCGCTGCAACAGTTTCAGGCGGCGGTCTATCTCGGCCACTTTGAACGCGGTGGTGAACGCTGGTTTGCCGCCCGATTTACCGTCGAGAAAACCTGGCTTTTTGCGCCTCTGCAATTGGACGGGGTAGAGCGTTTTTATCGCGTTGGCGAGCCACCGGTATTTTTTGTCATCGCCAAAATTCACCAACGTCCCGATCAAGACAGGATTTACCGTATTGAGTGGCCCTCCGCGCCTTCATTGCCAGCATATTGGACGCCGCCACTGCCGTTCCCATTGCCGAAGCCGATTTATCTGGAAAGCGAGGACTTGCGATGAAACACCAGCGCCATGACGGCTATGAGGCAAAACGGTATACTCGCGCCCCCTTGCCACCAAACGCGAAATCCTGATGGCCGAAGCCGAATTGCTGCTCAGTGCCCGCTGGCTGTTGCCGATTGCACCAGAGAATCGGGTGATTGACGATGGCGCCATCGCTATCGCCAACGGCCGCATTACCGCCATCGGTCAGCGCCAGGAACTGCTGGCGCAGTTTCCGAACGCCAAACATCAGCACCTCGCTGAACACGTCTTGATGCCGGGATTGGTCAACGCCCACGGCCACGCGGCGATGACGCTGCTGCGCGGTTGCGGCGAAGACATGCCGCTGATGGACTGGCTGAATAATCGAATTTGGCCGCTGGAGCGCTCGCTGGTTTCACCGGAATTCGTTCAGGATGGCTCTTTACTCGCCTGCGCCGAACAAATTCGTGGCGGTATCACCGCCTTTGCCGACAACTACTTCTACCCGGAACGCATCGCCAAGCTGATTCAGCAAACCGGCATGCGCGCCCTGCTCGCTTGCCCGGTGCTCGATTTTCCAATGCCGGGCTGCGCCGATCCGAAAGAGGCGATCGCCAAAACCCTTAAACTCCACGACGACTGCCGGGCATTGCCGCTGGTCAATGTCGCGTTTGGCCCGCACGCGCCTTACACCGTAAGCGATGAATGGCTGACGCAGATCAGCACCTACGCCGAAGAGCTCGGCCTGCTGGTGCACATGCACATGCACGAAAGCGCTGCCGAAATTGAAGGCTCGATGCAGCAATACGGTATGCGACCTTTGCAGCGGTTGGAAAACCTGGGTGCACTCGGTCCGCATTTTGTCGCCGTGCATAGTGTGCATATCAATGATGATGATTTATTGATTCTGAAACGCAACAATGTTCAGGTTGTGCATTGCCCGGAATCGAACCTGAAACTGGCCAGCGGCTTTGCTCCGGTGGCAAAATTTTTGGAACACGGCATTCCGGTGGCACTCGGCACCGATGGCGCTGCCAGCAACAATGATTTGGATTTGTTCGGTGAACTGCGCAGCGCCGCCTTTATCGGCAAAGCACTGGCTGGCAGCCCGACCGCCATGCCGGCCGAAACGATGCTGCAAATGGCGACACTGGGTGGCGCTAAAGCGCTGGCTCTTGAACAAGAAATCGGCTCGCTGGAAATCGGCAAATCCGCTGACGTGATCGCCGTCGACTTGTCTAACTTAAACCTGCGGCCAATCTACAACCCGATTTACACACTGGTTTATGGCGCCCATCGTGACGATGTCAGCGATGTATGGGTTGCCGGCCAGGCGCTGCTGCGCAATCGCGATCACCTGACGATTGATACCAAGGCCTTGAAAACCCGTATTCAGCAGTGGCAGAACCGCATTATGGAGACGCTCAATGAGCAACGTTGATCCAGCCGAAATCGCCAAATTCGAAGCGCTGGCTTCGCGCTGGTGGGATCGCAACAGCGAATTCAAACCGCTGCATGAAATCAATCCGCTGCGACTCGGCTTCATCATCGACAAGGTTGGCACGCTGACCGGCAAACGTGTCGTCGATGTCGGCTGCGGCGGTGGCATTCTGGCCGACGCCATGGCCGGCGAAGGTGCCAGTGTCACCGGTATCGACATGGGCGAAGCGCCCTTGGCCGTCGCCAAGCTGCATCAGATGGAGTCCGGCCGCCATGTCGATTATCGGAAAATGACCGTCGAGCAATTGGCTGAAGAACAGCCCGGCTCATTCGACGTCGTCACCTGCATGGAAATGATCGAGCATGTGCCGGACCCGGCTTCGGTCATTGCTGCCTGCGCGAAACTCGTCAAACCTGATGGCCATTTGTTTTTCTCAACGATCAATCGCAATCCGAAATCCTTTTTGTTTGCGATCGTCGGTGCCGAATACGTACTGAATTTGTTGCCGAAAGGCACGCATGAATACGACAAGTTTGTGCGCCCTTCCGAGCTCGAACAATGGGCGCGCGAAGCCGGATTAAAACTGAAAGCAATGACCGGCATGCACTACAACCCATTGACCAGTCGTTACTGGTTGGCACCCGGTGTTGATGTCAATTATCTAGCCTACGCCCAGGTGGATCGGCATTGATGAATACCTATCTGCCTTTGCAAGGCGTGCTGTTTGATTTGGACGGCACGCTGCTCGATACCTCGCAAGACATGGCGTCGGCGCTAAACAAACTGTTACTCGAACAAGGCCGCGAAGCCCTGCCCTACGCGAAAATTCGCGGTCAGGTTTCTCATGGTGCGCGCGGCCTGTTGCAACTTGGTTTCGGTGTCAGTCCGAATGACGAGCAATTCATTCCGCTACGCGATCGCTTTCTCGATTTGTATGAAGCCGATTTGGTGCGCGATACCAAACTGTTCGACGGTTTGGGCGAAGTGCTCGACTGGTGCGAACAGGAAAATCTGCGCTGGGGTATTGTCACCAATAAACCTGGCCATTTGACTCGCGCGGTGATCAAAGCCCTGAATCTTTGGGATCGCACCGCCTGCATCGTTTCCGGTGATTGTCTGCCACGTCGCAAACCGCATCCGGATACCTTGTTGCTCGGTGCCGAACAAGCGCAGCTGAATCCAAAAGCCTGCTGCTATGTCGGCGATGCCGAGCGTGATATCCAGGCCGGCAAAAACGCCGGCATGCGCACCGTTTGCGCGCTCTGGGGATTCTTGTCAGAAGAAGACAGTCCGGCTGATTGGCTAGCCGATATCAGCCTCAATCATCCGATGGAATTGAAACCGGTGCTGGAGCGCTGGCGTCATGGCGACTGAAATATTCAATTTTCAAGCACTGCAAAACCTGACACAGATCCGTGTGTTGGATCAGAACGCTGCTTTTCCTCTTATCGAAATGCAGTGCGGTGATTCGCAGGCAACCGTTTCGCTGTATGGCGGTCAGGTGCTTTCCTATCAAAACAGCCGTCGTATTGTACTGTGGCCGAACCGCCATGCCGTGTTCAAAACGGGCAAGGCGATTCGTGCCGGCATTCCGATTTGCTGGCCGTGGTTTGGCCCGCATACGGATGCCACAAAGCCCGCGCACGGTTTTGCCCGTACCCAGTTTTGGCAAATTGAAAGCGCCAGCGAAAATGCCCATTTGAGTAAGCTGGTGTTGCGTTTGACCGAGAACACCGAAACGCTGGCGCTGTGGCCTCATCACTTTCAGTTGCGCCTGGTCATTCAGCTGGATGAAACCTCACTGAAACTGATGCTGCAAATCCACAATACCGGTGACAAGGCTTTCGAATTTTCTGGGGCGTTACACAGTTATTTTCAGATCAGCGATATCGCTGCTGTTGCCGTTCACGATCTGGAGCAAGTCAGTTATCGCGATCAGCTCAATGGCAAGACCGACCGTGCCAAAGCGCCAATTCGTTTCGACAGCGAAACCGATCGCATCTACCAGACTGAGAAAGCGCGGGTAACCCTGCGCGACAATGGGCAAGAAGATGAGCGCAAGGACACGCTACCGGCTGCCACGCAAATCAATTCGTTTGGTCACAATGCCGTCGTCGTTTGGAATCCTTGGCAAAACAAAGCGGCCAGCATGAACGATATCGCGCCCGATCACTGGCGTCATTTTGTCTGCGTTGAAACCGCTGTTGATCCGCAAAAACCGGTGATGGTACCCGCCGGTAAAACCGCGCTACTGGGCGTTGAAATCCACGATGTCAGCATTTGAATTTTGTCAGCAGGACGTCGCCCCGCGCTTCAGCGACTGGGCGTTTGCCAGTGCATCAATGAGCGCTACTCAGCAAGCCGAGTTGTTCGGTGTACTGAGTTGTGCCCAGCGCGTCGCCGATATTCCGCACCGGGCCAGCGAAATGCAGGTGGCAACAGCTCAGATCAGCTGGTGGCAACAACAATTGGCAGCGGTTGCTGAACAGGATACTCAGCAGCCCTACAAGAATCTCGCCGCCACCGAAATCACCATTCATCCGAGCCTGGTCGCGATGCAATCCCTGTTGCAGCGCGAACCGCAAGCGCTGAGCTGGCTGACACAGTTGCTGGAGCACACCAACGAAGATTTGCAGTTCGCCGGTTTTCAGCAGGAAAGCGAGTTGACGCATTTTTGGCAGCATCGACACCGGCCGCTCTGGTCCTTGAAGCTGGCCGTTTTCCGGCAACCGTTTGCCGAGTCATGGTTGCCACTTGCCGCGTTAGCGGAGTGGGTGCAGGTGTTAAAACGATGGCCAACACTGATGGCCGATGGCGTCGTGTATTTACCGGAAAGCTGGCTGGCTGAGCAGCAGCTCACAATCAGCGATCTGGTCGAGAAAAAAGCGCCGAATGCGCTACCGACTCTACTCGCCAACATCAGCGCCAGAATACGTAGCCAAGCCAACACGGCGCTGAGTTCATTGTCGCCGGAGACCCGCACACAAACCCAGCCTTTGCTGCGTTGGCTACACTTGCAGAACGCATGGCTGAAAGCCACCGAGCGCGCCGGTTTTCCGCTGTACGATTACCGCCTTGAGCTCGGCAGCCTGCAAAAACGTTTCGTTGTTTGGCGCGCCGCGCGCGCATCGTTCTGATTCATCTACCTACCGTCCATTTCAGGAATTTCGCATGACTGCTTCGCTCCGCTTACCTGCCGACTATCAAGCTGCCAAGGACTTGTACAAGGACCGTGTGGTGTTGGTGACTGGCGCCAGCGATGGCATTGGCAAAACCGTGTCGCTGGCGCTGGCTCGCCATGGCGCCACTGTGATTCTGCTTGGCCGCTCGCAGAAGGCGCTGGAAGCGGTTTACGACCAGATCGTCAGCGAGGGCGGCCCGCAGCCGGCGATTGTGCCAATGAACCTGCTGACGATTACGCCACAGGACACCCAGCAACTGGCCGCGACCATCGAAACCGAATTCGGCAAGCTTGATGGCCTGTTGCACAACGCCGCGATTCTCGGCGAACGAACGCCAATGGAGCACTACCCGCCGCATGTCTGGCTGGAAGTGATGCAAATCAACGTCAACAGCGCCTTCCTGCTGACTCAATCGCTATTCCCACTGCTGCGCAAAGCTTATGACCCGAGCGTGTTGTTCACGACCAGCAGCGTCGGCCGTAAAGGCAAGGCGTTCTGGGGTGCCTACGCGGTATCGAAATTCGCTGTCGAAGGCATGATGCAGGTGATGGCCGACGAGGTCGAAAACGCCACCCGGATTCGCGTCAACTGCATCAACCCTGGCGCTACCCGCACCCGGATGCGCGCTGCGGCTTATCCTTCCGAAGACGTGACCAAACTGAAAACCGCTGAGGCGCTGGTTCCGGCCTACCTCTGGCTGCTCGGTCCAGACAGCCATGGCGTCCATGGTCAAAGCATTGACGCCTGATCGGGCGTTTTTCGGCGTCAAATAATCGGCACAGGCAGGATGACAACCGCTATCATTCGACGACAAATTATTGTCGCCGAACCTTGATGCGGTTGATTTATCACCCTATCTAACTGATTTAAAAGGATTAATTAACTCCACATCAGGTTGGCACGAGAATCGCTAAGTACCAAGCAACCGCTTGTCGAAAAGCGTTCGTTCCCGGAGTTGATATGTCCACCGCGATAACAGCAAAAAAAATCATCGGCTTGCCGCAAAGCGTGCAGTTGCAGCAGCAGTTGCGCCACTCCGAGCGGCTGGACGAGGCCTGCGCGCTGCTGACCCGTGAGCTGCAACGCTCGCTGGACTTGCAGGAGATTCTCGACGCTTATGTGCGCATCAGCGCCTCGCTGGTCAATTTCCTGAGCCTGAGCTTCGGCCGCGAAAACGAAGCGCCGCTGTACGTGCACGGCGAGCTGAGCCGCTACCGGGTCGCCTATGCATTGGAATTCGGCAACGACAACCCAGGCGAAGTGGTATTCAGCCGCGAGCGGCCGTTCGATGAAGAAGAGCTGAAGTCACTGGAACAGACTCTGTCCTGCCTTGGCTACCCGCTGCGTAACGCGATGATTTATCAGGCGGCGATTCAGGCCGCGCGTCAGGACGCACTGACCGGTGTTGGCAACCGCGCCGCTTTGAATCAGACCCTTGCCACGGAAACCGCGCTGGCCTCTCGCTACGGCGCTGACATGACGATGCTGATCGTCGACGTCGATCACTTCAAGTACATCAATGACAGTTTTGGCCATGCCACTGGCGACGTGGTGCTGAAAGAAATCGCCAGCCGGCTTACCGCGATGACCCGCAAAACCGATGACGTGTTTCGCTATGGTGGCGAGGAGTTTGTGCTCCTGCTTCGCAATACCGGCGAGACCTCGGCCACAATTCTGGCAGAACGCATTCGGCGCGCGATCGAATGTGCACCAGTTCGCTGTAACGAGCGCAATATCACCGCCACAATCAGCATCGGTCTGGCAGGTTTTCGTCCTGGCATGAACGCCGAGCAACTACTGGAAACCGCCGACAGTGCGCTCTACCGCGCGAAAAAGGAAGGCCGCAACCGGGTTTGCAGCGCCGCCTGAATCAACGGGATTTCCACTCGCTTCCGAGGGTGAATCCCAAGGAGGCAACATGAAAAAACTTCGCACACTGATCGACACGGCGCTTTCCGCGCATCACAATGTTTTCAATCTTGAGTGCCACAATCTGCCGGCACTGCGCGAGGATTTGCTGCATTACCACCAGTTCACCTCACGCGCTTGCTACCACTGGCATCCGGGCAGCAATGGCCTTTACCGCATGGACATGACCCATATCGTCGTGCCCAATACCGCCAGCTTTGAAAGCGCACTGAAACACCTGTGCAATCGCCCGCATTTTGCGATTTATTTGTTTGAAGGCATTCGTGACGAATTCAAAATCGTTTCGACCTGGCCACTGCTGCGGCAATTGGTCGCCAATCGCAGTTCACAGCGGAAACTGTTGTTGTTTGCCGGCACCGGTCTGAATCTGCCCGAGCATATGCGCGATATGTTTATCGAGGCCTGCGTGTACCCAAAGTCCGCTGAGCCGGAGCAGACCCCGCGCGTCGCCTGAGCACCGCCAATCTGACGGGCCGGCTTGAATCTGGCCCGGCTATCCCCACTATTATCAGAAGCCATCTCAAAAATGTCTGGGGCTCGACGAGGTGCGCGAATGCGGTGCTCGGAAAAATCCGCCGGGAGCGGATTTTCGTGGAACCCGAAGGGTGAACCACATGGATGTGGAGAGCAATCCTCATTTACTACTTGTAAACTGCGGTTCCTCCGTTCCTATTCACGCACATCGCCATCGCCCAGACTATTTTTGAGATGGCTTCTACTGTCACGCCAGCGTCACGCTGGCGAACTATTATGGGTATTGAGGGTCGGACAACTCTCAAACGATTTATACCGAAGGAGGTACACGACGATGAAGTTCATCAAAACCCGGCTAACACGCCAGATCCAGGAAGGCAATGCCTACCAACTGCGAAATCGCCGCAAGCAATCCAATCAAACCGCGTCCAACGACAAGCGCAACAACGCCTGCGCTTGAGTTGGCGCCTCGCCCTTTCCCCGCTTAACCGCCATCCCTGCTGTCAATTTCCGCTCAGTAACCTGATTTGCCGTCGACAACTCCGTCTATCGGCTCACCACGCGCCCGCTTTTCGATATTTTCGGCAATCTGCTTGACCGCCTCCTCCGCTATCGTCACGGCGGCAACATGCGGGGTAATCATGACTCGCGGATGGTTCCAGAATGGATGCGACGCCGCCAATGGCTCATGCTCGAATACATCGAGCAGTGCAAATTCAAGCCGCTCTTCATTCAGCGCATTCAACAGCGCGTTCTCATCGATGATGGCGCCGCGACTGGCGTTGATGATCGCCGCGCCTTCGGGCAGCAAACTCAGGCGCCTGCTGTCGAGCAAATATTTGGTCTGCGTCGTCAACGGCAACAGGCTGACGACGACATCGGCCTGGGTCAGCAATTCATCGAGCGCTGGTAAACCGCTGGCCGCGTGCACCCCATCAATGACTGTCATCGTCCGGCTCCAGCCGCTCACTCGATAGCCGTCAGCGACCAGCGCTTTCGCCACTTGTTCACCCAGTTCACCAAGCCCAAGCACGCAGACCCGCACGTCCGCAGCAAGGCGCACCGGTTGCGGCAACCAGCGTTGATGAAGTTGCAAATGCTGGTAACGATACATCTGCCGTTGCCAATGCAGCACACCGTAACGCACATACTCCACCATCTGCGCGCCCATGCCGGCATCGCAGAGTCGGTAGAGCGCAACATCGTCGGCAATATCCTTGCGTGCCACCAAAGCATCAACACCAGCGCCGAGCGCAAATATCGTTTTCAGTTTTTTGAATTGCGCAAAAAAATCCGGCGGTGGTCGCCAGACAATCGCCGTGTCGATTTCATCATTCGAATAGTCATCGTCACTGCAGACGAATGATTTACCGGGAAGCGCCAGACGAAACTGTTGCAGATAAAACCGGCGTTCGTCGGCATCTGGGGTGTGAACAATAATCATCGCTTACTCGCACGTTACCAAACCGGCTTTGCGCTGCCAACGCCATTGCATCGAAGGTCCGGAACCGTCGATTTTTGCAATCGACACCTGCAGGTGGCTTTCGGCATCCAGTTGGTAACGAATCCGCTGCGGAAAATCGTGCTCCGCGTTTTCAAATACGGCGTGCCGTTCGGAAACCTCTTTCAGCGCAAAG
This sequence comes from Permianibacter aggregans, assembly GCF_009756665.1. Lineage (GTDB taxonomy): Bacteria > Pseudomonadota > Gammaproteobacteria > Enterobacterales > Permianibacteraceae > Permianibacter > Permianibacter aggregans. The sequence goes on along the minus strand of NZ_CP037953.1, from coordinate 3,817,011 downwards.
GCAACTGCCGGCCTGCCGTTCGGTTGCGCCAGGTAATGCCATTGGTCGCCCACCTTCTCAATGCGCAGAAATTCAAATGCCGGCCTTTTCGGCTGACCATTGGCATCAAGCTTCGGCGTCAGTGGATAGCTGCGATTCAGTGCATGCAAGGCGCCGTGTTGTTCAGGCAACCATAGTTCCTCCATGACCACGCCGTTCTCTTCACTCTGCCAGTGACCAACCAGAAAACAAAATGGCGAATCGGCCTGCACCGCTGAGGCAGCCAAACACAGCAACAACAAACTCGATGGCAAACCAGAGCGCCATTGTCGTTTCATGGTTTGGCTCCCATAGTGTCCAGTTGGTGAGTGCGTTATCGAAACTGACTGAAATTCGGCGGCCGTTTTTCCAGGAATGCCTGAAACGCTTCTTTCGCTTCCGGGCTTTGCAGGCATTTGGCGAATACATCGACTTCGGCGCGTATCGACTCCTCGACCGGCGCCAGCATCGTGCGCTTCATCAGCGCTTTGCTGGCGCGTAACGCTGCTGGCGGTTTCGCCGCCAGTTTCGCTGCCGTTTCGCGCGCCATCGTCAGTGCTTCAGCACGCGGCGTGGTTTGCGTCAGCAAGCCAGCCTGCAGTGCTTTTTCTGGCGAAAACGATTCGCCGAGCAACAGTAATTCGGCGGCGCGGGTGTAACCGGAAAGTTTTGGCAACAGCAACGAGCTGGCCGCTTCTGGCACCAGCGCCAGATTGACGAACGGCAAACTGAATTTGGCGTCGCTGCCAGCGTAGGCAAAATCGCAATGCAGTAGCAGCGTGGTGCCGATGCCGACGGCGAAACCTTCGACTGCCGCAATCAATGGTTTTTTCGCTTGCGCCAGTGCAAACAGCAACTGAATGACCGGCGATTGTTCGTCAATCGGTGGTGAATTGAGAAAATCACCGAGATCGTTACCGGCACAGAAATGCTCGCCTTCACCAACGAAAATCACGCAGCGTACATCCGGATTGCTTTCCGCTTCGCGCAAATAGCCGACGATGGCTTGATACATCGCCTGGGTCAGCGCATTGCGCTTGTCCGGGCGATTGAGGCGAATTTCCGCTATGCCATGTTGCTGCTGATAATCGATGGTTCCATTGCTCATTTGTTTCTCTCTGCTTTGGCTTTTTCCACCAGATAGCTTTCCCCGGAGCCGAAGCTCATCGGTGCGTTGGCGGCCAGGAACGTAAACGTAGCATAGGCTGCCGCTGTCTGGTTCAGACGCTTGGCTTCGATTTTATCGAAGGTGTCGTCGGCGGTATGGTGCAAATCGAAATAATCGGTGCCGTCCAAATGCAGCGAAAACAGCGCCATGCCTTCATTGCGCATCGCAATCAGATCCGGACCGTTGCTGGCGTTGTTATCGCCTGCTTCAATGCCAAGCGGCGCCATGATTTGCTGCATTTGCTTGACCAGCGGCAGCGCTTCCGGCTTGACCCGTGAGCTCAGCATATAAACCGGCCCCTGGCCAAAATCGGCTTCGGCAGCGGCGATAATGTTTTTCACTGATTTGGCGTGGCGGTCACGATACTGATTGCCCCCCCAAAGGCCCTGCTCTTCATTGGCAAACAACACCACCCGAATACTGCGCTTCAGTGGCAGTTTGTGGCGCGCAAGAAATTCCGCCGCCGCCATCGTCACCGCGCAACCGGCGCCGTCATCGACAGCACCAGTGCCCAAATCCCAGGAATCCAGGTGACCGCCGATCAATACATATTCATTCGGCAATTCGCTGCCGGTGATTTCACCGATGACATTGTGTGAGGTGTACATCGGCCCCGGTTGTGAGCCCAAGGTCATTTTCACCGTAACCGGATTGCCACGGGCCAGCATATTGACCAGCAAATCCGCATCCGGCGCTGACAGCGCCGCCGCCGGGATTTTCGTGACGCCTTCCTTATAGCGGCTGTTGCCGGTATGCGGCATCCGATGGTTATGGGTGCCGACCGAACGAATCAACAAACCAACGGCACCAAGTTTTGCCGCTTCGACCGGACCATCGCCGCGCGCCGACACGGTCGGGCCGTAATCGCGGCCATCGCGATGAGCGGTCATCTTGCGATTGATGAATACGATTTTGCCGTTGACCTGCTCGGGCTTCGCGGCTTTCAAGTCATCGAGCGATGCAAACTGGACAATTTCCGCGCTCAGGCCCTGCTCCGATGTCGGAATGCTGTTGCCGAGCGCCGTGATCACCAGTGGCTGCGGAAAGGGGCTGACGATTTCGGCCACTTCGACGCCGCGCTTCCAGGTTGGAAACGTCACCGGCTCCAGCCAGACTTTGTCAAAGCCCAGCGCCTTGAATTTATTCTGGGCCCAGATCACCGCACGGGCATCGGCCTCGGTGCCGGCCATGCGCGGGCCGACTTCGGTGGTCAGCGATTCGACAATCGCCATGCTTTTATTGTCATCCGCAGCATGGTCACGAACCCAGGCGGCCTTGTCGGCAATGTCCTTGGCAAACTCTGGCTCAGCCGCAGTAACGCTGGCAACGGAAAACAACAAAAAAGTCAGTACAGTCAGTGTGGTTTTAATCGACATGATGAACGGCAGACGGCAGATTTCGGGAAGGCCAAGAGGGTAGCAGAATGACTGGCGCTGTGCAGGCCGATAACGGCGCCGGCTTTGTGACAAACCGTTTCCGTAAACGGCTCAATACGGCAGAATGGCGAAACCCTTTCGCACATCACTGTGCATTCCGCTTCAAGGAGCAGCAAAAATGACCAGCGTACATGACTACAGCGCACAGCTGATCAATGGCCAGGAACAATCCCTGGAGGCGCACAAAGGTAAGGTGCTGCTGATCGTCAATGTCGCCAGTAAATGCGGCTACACACCGCAGTACGAGGGCTTGGAAGCGCTGTACCGTCAATACAAGGATCAGGGTTTTGAAGTGCTCGGTTTTCCGTGCAATCAATTCCTGTCGCAGGAGCCTGGAGACGAACAGCAAATCGCGCAATTCTGCAGTACCACCTACGACGTGACGTTTCCGATGTATCGGAAAATTGATGTCAATGGCGACAATGCCCACCCGCTGTATCGACACCTGAAATCGGAAGCCAAGGGCATCCTTGGTTCGGAAGCCATCAAATGGAATTTCACCAAATTCCTGGTCGGCCGTGATGGCAAAGTCATCGAGCGCTACGCCACCGCCACCAAACCGGAAGAGCTGAAAGCCGATATCGAGAAGGCGCTGGCACAATGAACATCGATGAACAAACCATCATCGATCTGCAGACCAGACTGGTGTTTCAAGAACAAACCATCGACACGCTGGATAAAGCCTTGCAGGCGCAACAACTGCAGATCATCGCGTTGGAAAAACAATTGGCGCGCATGAAAGAAGAACTGGTCGCGATGCAAAACTCGCCGGACTTTTTACCGGCAGAACAGGAGCCGCCACCGCCGCATTACTAAGCGCGCCAGCTTTCATCAGACAAGGAATCAACGATGAACGTATTGAGCAAAAAAACGATAGTCATCACTGGCGCCAGCCGCGGTATCGGTAGAGAAATTGCCCTGGCAGCCGCCAAACGTGGCGCCAATATCGTCATTGCCGCCAAATCAGCCGAGCCACATCCAAAATTACCCGGAACGATCTATACGGTAGCCGAAGAAGTCGAAGCACTTGGCGCCAAAGCGCTGCCGTTTCAGCTGGATGTTCGCGATCACGCGCAAGTGTTCGAGCTGATGCAGAAAACGGCCGATACCTTCGGCGGCATCGACATCATCATCAATAACGCTGGCGCCATCAGCTTAACCAATGTCGAAAACACCCGACCGAATCTTTTCGATCGAATGCAAAGCATCAACGCCCGCGCCGTCTATCTGACCGCCCACGCTGCATTACCATGGCTAAAAAAAAGCGGGCACGCTCATATCCTGAGCCTGTCGCCGCCACTGAACATGGACCCGCGCTGGTTCAAAGCACATGCTCCTTACACCTTGAGCAAATACGGCATGACCATGCTCAGTATCGGCATGGCCGAAGAATTTCGTGAACATGGCATTGCCGTCAATTGCCTGTGGCCAAGGACGATTATTGCCACGGCCGCGATCGAATTTGCGTTGATGGGCAAAGAGGCATTCCGGCAATGCCGGACACCGGCCATCATGGCCGACGCGGCCATGGCGATCCTCGAACAACCGACGAGCTTTACCGGTAATGCATTACTTGATGAGCAAGCGCTAGAGAAAGTAGGCATCACCGAGTTGGAGCAGTATCGTTACGATTCGAGCTATCAAGGACCGCTCGGCGCGGATTTATTTCTCGATGATTGCCTGTGGTCGCATTGATTTCATAAGGCCAGTAGCTCGACGTCCACAGCGCGCCGAACTGATAAACCAGGAAACTGTTCACGCATTTTCGCTTTCAAGGTTTCCTGGGCTTGTTCTTCGCCGTGCACCAAGGTCACGGCCGGCCGGCTCGGCATTTGCTGATACCAACGCAACAAATCCGTTTGACCGGCGTGGGCCGACAATCCGCCTATCGTATGCACCTTCGCTCGCACCTTGATCGCTTCGCCCCACAAACGAATGAAGTGATTGCCATCGACCAAGGCGCGTCCTGGCGTGCCATGAGCCTGGAAGCCGACGATCACGACTTGCGTGGTATCGCGCCAAACCAAATGCTTCAGATGATGTTTGACCCGGCCACCGGTACACATGCCGCTGCCGGCGATAATGATGGCACCGTGATGAATGCGATTGATCGCCATCGACTCTTCCGGGCTTTCGCAAAACATCAGGTTCGGCAGCAGTTGTTTCAGTTTTTGCGCTGGTCTTTCGCCAAGCGTCGCACGGGCTTCAGCGTCGTAAAGACAATGGTGTTTCAGGTACACCTCGGTAGCGCTGATCGCCATCGGGCTATCGAGAAAAATCTGCCAGCGATCAAGGTGCCAACGCTGCCGATGCTTGGCGAATAGATACAACAATTCTTGTGCCCGCCCGACCGCGAATGCCGGAATGATAATGTTGCCGCGAGAACTGGACTCGGAGTTGAAAATGGCTTCCAGTTCAGACAGGGTATCGTCAAAGCGGCGATGGTCCCGGTCGCCATAAGTGCTTTCCATAATTACATGATCGGCGTCAAAGCCGGATTCCGGGTCGCGTAAAATCGGCCCCTGGTACGGACCGAGATCACCAGAGAAAATCAAACGCCGGACAACGCCATGATCCTGCAGCTCCAACTCGACAATGCAGGAACCAAGAATATGGCCGGCATCATGAAAGCGAAACCGGATCTGCTCGTTGATGGTTTGCCACTGATGGTACTCACAAGGAAAGAACAGCGGCTCAGCGGCTTCGACGTCCTCGACATCGTACAACGGCGGAACCGGCGGCAAGCCCTTTCTGGCGCGCTTGCGATTGGTGATTTCAGCGTCTTTTTGTTGCAGCTTGGCGGAATCACGCAACATGATCCGGCACAGATCGTACGTGGCGGTATGCGCATAAATGCGACCGTCAAAACCCTGTTTGGTAATCAGCGGCAAACGGCCAGAATGGTCCAGGTGGGCGTGGCTCAATACAATCGCCGTCAGCGAGGCCGGATCAAAGGATAGCGGTTCGCTATTACGAATTTCGTCTTTATAGCTGCCTTGAATTAATCCGCAGTCCAACAAGATCTTGTGCGGACCAACCGTAAGCAAGTGACAGGAACCTGTCACTTCCTTGATAGCCCCGAGAAACTTGACCGAAATCTTGTGCATTGCTTGAAATCCTCCGCCGCTACCCAAACATAATCAATGATGCCGGTAAACCTGGTTTGATCGGCATCAACAATTCACCAAGCCTATCGAGCTAGTGTAGTCGTTGCCGCGTTGTACTCCATAGCGAGTGCTGGCAATGAAACTTGAGGCCGTCGCCAGATTGGCTGATTGTTTAGACATGCTGGCAACGACCTCCCGCCGAAAGCAAAGGAGGATGACTATGAACCTGACCCGTTACAACCCGTGGTCGATGTTCGACTCACTGCAGCGCGACATCAACCGGGCTTTTGAGCGTCGTTCACGCTTTTCTGAAGATGACAGCGGCGAGCTGCTGAGCAGCGCCTGGATCCCATCCGTCGATGTCAAAGACGAAGAAAGGCAAGTTGTATTGTATGCCGATGTGCCGGGCATCGATCCGAAAGACATTCACGTTGAATCAAATAACGGCGTGCTGACCATCAAAGGCGAGCGCAAGTTTGAGAAAGAATTCAACGAAAAAGACTTCCACCGCATTGAACGCAGTTATGGCACGTTTTTCCGCCAATTCTCGCTGCCAGACAATGTTTCCGGTGATGATATTTCAGCGAAATATAATAATGGCGTGTTGGAAGTCAGGATGCCGAAAAAGAAAGCCAGTGAAGCACGTCGTATCAGCGTGCAAGGCAGCTAACCGAACAAAAAATAAAGGCCCGGTTTCGGGCCTTTATTTTTCTATGCTTCATAGTGTTACGCTTCAAAACGCTTCAGGATTAGCGTAGCGTTGGTGCCACCAAATCCAAAACTGTTCGACATAACGGTATTGAGCTTGGTGTCACGGCGTTTCAGCACGATATCCAGGCCTTCGGCTTTTTCATCCAGGGTTTGGATGTTGGCCGAAGCGGCAATGAAATCATTCTGCAGCATCAACAAGCTGTAAATGGCCTCCTGTACGCCGGCAGCACCGAGTGAATGGCCGGTCAACGACTTGGTTGAGCTGATCGGCGGACACTTGTCGGAGAACACTTCACGAATGGCACCGAGTTCCGCGACATCACCAACCGGTGTTGAGGTGCCATGGGTATTGATGTAATCAATGGGCGCACTGGTCGTTGCCATCGCTTGACGCATACATCGAACCGCACCTTCGCCGCTGGGCGCAACCATGTCGTAACCATCGGAGGTGGCGCCATAACCAACCACTTCAGCGATGATGTTGGCACCACGAGCCTGCGCATGTTCGAGTGATTCCAGCACCACCGCACCGCCGCCGCCAGCGATAACAAAACCATCGCGCTCGGCGTCATAAGCACGCGAGGCTTTTTCCGGTGTGTCGTTATATTTGCTCGACAGCGCGCCCATCGCGTCGAACATCATCGTGAACGTCCAGTGCAGTTCTTCACCGCCGCCGGCAAACATTACATCCTGTTTGCCCATCTGGATTTGCTCGACAGAATTACCGATGCAGTGCGCGCTGGTGGCGCAAGCCGAGGTAATCGAGTAATTGACGCCTTTGACTTTGAAAGCGGTGGCCAAGCAAGCCGACACACTGGAGCCCATCGTGCGCGGTACGAAATACGGCGTCACTTTGCGAATGCCTTTTTCTTCCAGCACTTTCGTTTGTTCGTACTGATTCTTTGGCGAGTGGCCACCGGCACCCATGATAAGACCGGTGCGCACGTTGGAGATTTGCTCTTCCGTCAAACCGGCTTGAGCAATCGCCTGCTGCAACGACAAGTAGGCATAGGCAGCGGAATCGCCCATGAAGCGTTTGATTTTACGGTCGATCAACGCATCCAAATCGATTTGTGGCTGACCGGAAACCTGGCTGCGAAAACCGTGATCAGCCGCGGCTTGATCAAAGCGAATGCCGGAGCGGCCTTCGCGTAAGGATTGAGTGACTTCTTCGAGATTGTTACCAATGCAGGAAACAATGCCCATTCCGGTAATAACGACGCGACGCATCAGGCAAACTCCGACATATTGGTGAACAGACCGACTCGCAGGTCTTTCGCCGTGTAAATTTCTTTGCCGTCAACGCTGACTGAACCGTCAGCGATAATCAGCTTCAATTTGCGCGAGATAACGCGCTTGACGTGAATATGGTATTTGACCAGTTTATTGGTTGGCAGAATCTGACCGACAAACTTCACTTCACCAGCGCCAAGCGCGCGACCCTTGCCAGGATTGCCGAGCCAGGCCAGAAAAAATCCGGTCAACTGCCACAACGCATCCAGGCCCAGGCAACCGGGCATCACCGGGTCGCCAGGAAAGTGGCATTCAAAAAACCACAGGTCCGGGTGAATATCGAGTTCTGCGGTCAATTCCCCTTTGCCGTACTCCCCGCCTTCCGGCGAAATATTCGTGATGCGATCAAGCATCAACATATTTGGCGCCGGCAATTGTGCATTGCCGGGACCGAATAACAAACCCTGTGCTGACGCCAGTAATTGCTCTTTTGTAAACGAATTGGGAAACGACATTCAGGGGCTCCAAAGCAGTATGATGACCATTTCGTGGTGGTCAGCAACAGGTCAGATCTTTAACCGCTGGCGCTGAGACCTGTGCGGGACGCGGTATTATGCCAGCATGAGTTTACAGCTTGGTCCGACCAACGCCATTTTTACGTACAAATCCGATACTTAGCTTAATGGAGGCAACAAAATGAGCGGAGTTCCTGAGTTTCTTGAATCGTTCTGGGAGAAGGACATCCTGCCCACGCTCAGTGAATACATCGAGATTCCAAACAAATCCGTGCATTTCGACCCCGATTGGTCGAAAAACGGCCACATGGACCGCGCCATTGAACTGGTTGCCGCCTGGTGCAAACGCTACCCGTTACCAGACATGAAATTGAACGTGCATCGTCTCGAAGGCCGCACACCGCTGCTACTCGTCGATGTGCCGGGCAATGGCAAAAGCAATACGCTGATTTACGGTCACCTCGACAAACAACCGGAATTCGATGGCTGGAATGAAGGACTAGGGCCCTGGAAAGCGGTGCGTAAAGACGACAAGCTTTATGGTCGTGGCGGTGCTGATGATGGTTACGCGATATTTGCGTCATTCGCCGCGCTGCATTGGCTAATCAAACAAGGCAAGCCGTTCGGTCGCGTGGTCATGCTGATTGAATGTTCCGAGGAAAGCGGTAGCCCGGATTTACCCGCGTACATGAAAGCGCTGTCGGAACAAATCGGTAAACCGGAATTGATCATTGCGCTCGACTCGATGTGCGGCAATTACTATCAGCTTTGGACCACGACCAATTTGCGCGGCAACCTGCTCGGCATACTGAAAGTGCAAGTGCTGACTGAGGGCGTTCACTCCGGCGCCGCCAGCGGCATTGTGCCCTCCTCGTTCCGGGTGCTGCGGGAAGTGCTGGACCGCATCGAAAACAGCAACACTGGCGAGATTCTGCCGGACTTTCTGAAAACCAATATTCCCACCTATCGCGTTGCCGAAGCGGCCCACGCTGCCGACGTACTGCAGCATGAAATTGCCGGTGCCTATCCATTTGTGCCGGGCATGAAACCGGTGACTGGCGATTACACCGAGCAACTGTTGAATAACACCTGGCGCACCACGCTGTGCGTTACCGGTGTGGACGGCATGCCGGCATTGGCCAATGCCGGCAACACACTGCGCCCCTACACGACCGTGAAACTATCACTGCGCCTGCCGCCGGACCTCGACGCCCGTGAATGTGCCGCGCAGCTGAAAGTGCTGCTGGAAAAAGACCCGCCTTATGGCGCGAAAGTCTCGTTTGATATTGGCTCAGCCGACTCTGGATGGAATGCGCCAGCCTTTACCGCCAAAACCAACCGCGAATTGCAACAGGTATCGCAGACCTATTTCGGCAAACCGGCTATTCATTATGGTTGCGGCGGCACCATCCCGTTCATGCGCTTTTTATCCGACAGCCTGCCCGAAGCACAGTTTGTCGTGACCGGCGTGTTGGGACCGCATTCAAACGCCCACGGGCCGAATGAATTTCTACACCTGCCGATGGTCAAGAAAATAACCGCCTGTGTCGCCGATATTCTGACCATGCAGGCATAGCCCAACATAAAAAGTGGCAGCACCACCTGCCAAGCCATACGGAGAAGATCATGCAGTTAAAACAGAACAACAAGACTTTGATCGCCACCCTGTTCACCTCGTCGTTGCTTTCGCTGAACGCGATAGCAGCGAGCGTGGCGGGTATTGATGCTGAGCGGGTGGAATGGCATTCCAATGGCGAGATACCGACGTTTGTCACGGCGCCGAACCTGCAGTTGCCCGGCCTGTACGTCAGCAAAAGCGGGCAACAGTGGCAGCAGGCTGCAGACAATCTGCTGCCGATGATTGCCCCGATTTACAAGCTCGGCGTGCAGGCACAGCAAGCAGCCATACTGGAAAAAGCAGATGTCAGTAAAACGCTGTCCATTCTGACTTGGCGTCAGCATTATGACGGCGTGCCAATTGACAATGTGGCGTTGAAAGTTATCGCTGATCGCAATGGTAAAGTCACCGCGCTCAGTGGTTATTTGAGTCAGCAAACGCCTGCATCCACGCACAGCAAAAGCCGGAGCCTCGCCAAAACCTCGATTTCATTGGCCGAACAACATTTGGATCTGAATGTTGTGGACTGGCAGTTCAGCGAGCAAGACGAAGCAGGCGCCTACCTGTTCAAATCCGTGAATACCAAACAGCTACCGACGCGCGCATTTCCGGTTTACCAATTACATCATGATCAATTGCTACCGGCCTGGAAACTGGAATACTGGCAACCTGGCCGGCGCAATCAGTTGTGGGCGATTATCGTCAGTGAACAGGGCGAAGTACTGAGCAAGCATTCGCTAACCAAGGATGTTGCATTCAATTATCGCGTTTACGCTGATAGCAACGGAGAGTTTCGACCATTTGATTCACCGTTCGGTACCGCGCATTCGCCGCATCCGACCGGCACACCGGACAATACGTTGCCAAGCTCAGTTCCTGCAAACCTAGTCCAGATTGAGCACGCCGGAATTTTTACGGGTGATCCATGGCTACCGGATACGGCTACAACACTAACCGGCAACAATGCCGACGTCTATTTGGATTTGGTTGAACCAAATGGATTTAATGGCGGGAGTGATCGTCGCGTAAGTTCTTCAGCAACCAGAACATTTGATTATTCACTGAACAGCAGCCAAGCACCAACTGCAACAAATAATCAGAACGCCGCAATGGTCAACGCTTTCTTTGTGGTCAACTGGCTGCACGATATGTTTTACAACGCAGGCTTCCGAGAAAACGACGAAAATGCTCAACAAGATAATTATGGTCGAGGCGGCGTTGGCGGAGATCCGATACTGATTGAAGTACAGGATTACGATGGGCGAAATAACGCAAACATGTCCGCCGGTTTTGAGGGAACCTCACCCAGAATGCAGATTTTCCTCTGGGATGGCCCGTCAACGCATTCCGTGCAAGTCGGCAACACGAGCTATGTCACCGGTCGCGCCGATTTTGGTCCGGTCAATTTCAACACCACAGGTCAATTGGTGTTGATGCGTGACAATGCCGGCACCAGCCTGACAGACGGTTGCGAAGACCTCACCAACGCCGCGGAACTGACAGGAAAAATCGCGTTGGTTGACCGCGGCAACTGTAACTTTATCGACAAGGTGGCGCGTGCCGAAAGCGCGGGAGCGATCGCGGTGCTGGTCGCCAACCATAGTCCTGGCGTGTTGACCATGGGCCGCCCTGATGGTGTCACCATCAATCCAACAATTGGTTCGCTGATCGTCAGCAAGGCCGATGGCGATGCGATCAAAACGGCAATGACCTCCGCTACGGTTAACGCCACGCTGAGCCGAATCACCGGTGGCGATGTTGACGGTAGCTTCGACTTGGCGTTGGTCGCCCACGAATGGGGCCATTACCTGAACAATCGCTTGATCAGTATTGGTAATGCTCAGCAATCCAATGGCATGGATGAAGGCTGGTCGGATTTTATTGCGCTGTTGATGACCGTACGTCCGGAAGATGCACTCAGCAACTATAACGGTGTATACGGATTCTCCAGCTATTCCGGCAGCAATACGTACTACGGCATTCGTCGCCTGCCCTACTCCACTGACTTCAACAAGAATGCGCTGACCTTCCGCCATATTTCCAACGGTCAGTTACTACCGCTTGAAAACAATCCACGCTTTGGCGCTGGTGGCACTGACAATGCGCAAGTGCATGCAACGGGCGAAGTCTGGTGTTCGATGTTGTGGGAGGGGTACGCTGATTTGCTCCGCACGCGTGGCTTTGCTGAAGGCCATACGCGTATGAAAACCTATTTGGTTGCGGGAATGAAAGCGATCGGCGTCAATAGCCCCACGTTCACACAAGCACGTGATGCCTTGCTTGCGGCTATTCCCGATACAGATGACCGCACGTTGTTCCGCAACGCTTTCGCTCGTCGAGGATTGGGCATCAATGCCATTTCGCCGGATATCGCTAGCGACCAGAACCCCAATGCTCAGGAAAGCTACACCTGGACACCGACAAACAAACCAAACGTTACCGTCAGTGGCAATCAATCCGTCACGGAAGGTGCTACCGTTTCAGTAAGCTCCACAGCAGCGGATAGCGATGGCACCATCGCCAGCACCGAATGGAAGCAGGTTGGTGGCCAGCCGGTAACGTTGACCTCAACCAGTGGATTGACTAGCGGTTTTACCGCTCCAGCCGTCACCACGACCGATACCATCGTGCTACGCTTCACTGCTACCGATAACGTCGGAGAAAAATCGGATGCTGATGTCAGCATTACGATCAACGGTAACAACCAATTACCAACCGCCAACGCTGGAACCGATCAAGTCGTCAACGAAGGGGCAACGGTGCAACTGCGCGGTACTGGCACCGATGCGGACGGCACGATAGTCAGTTACACCTGGGCCAATAATTTCAGCGGCACCATCACGCTGAGTCCAAGTGCTGGCCCCAACGTTTCGTTCACCGCGCCAACCGTCAACAGCAGCGGTACCGTCATTACCTTTACCCTTACCGTCGTTGACAATGATGGTCTCAGCGCAACCGACACCGTCAACGTTACCGTAAACAAAGCCAGCGTCAGTCCCCCACCGAGTAGCGGCGGAGGTGGTGGCGGCGGAAGCTGGTCTGCTGTCGCGTCAATGCTGCTTTTACTAACGCTGATGACTCGTCGAAAAAAGCGGAGTTGAAATTAATAAAACGAAAGCCCGCTTCAGCGGGCTTTTTGTTTGCTAATCCAGCACAGCGAATGCCAAGGCATGTTCGCGCTCATCGCTAATCGTCAAATGACAATACTGCGCGCCCATATCATGCAATCGTTTTAATGCACCGCCATGCAGCACAACGACAGGCTTACCGAGTTCGTCATTGCGTACTTCAATATCCGCCAGATTGACGCCTTCGGCAATACCGGTGCCCAGCGCTTTTGAAACGGCTTCTTTCGCGGCAAATCGCTTGGCAAGGAAGCGCGCTTGGTGTTGATGGCGCATAAAAATCTTCAATTCATTTTCGTGCAACACCCGCTCGGTGAATCGATCCCCGTGCCGGCTCAACACTTCTTCGATTCGCTTTATGACAACGAGATCGGAGCCGATGCCGACAACGGCCATGGGCGAGCCTCCACCATCAAACGCTTCATTTCACTGACGGCATTCTCCAAACCAACGAACAGCGCCCGCGCCACAATGGCGTGACCAATATTCAGTTCGTAGAGCTCAGGAATGCGCGCTATCGCCTGCACATTATGGTAGTGCAAACCGTGACCGGCGTTGACGATCAAACCACGACGCGCCGCGTACTTGGCAGCACTGGCGATGCGCTGCAACTCCTGCTTTTGCGTTTCGCCTTCACTCTCGGCGTAGCGGCCGGTATGCAACTCGATGTACGGCGCACCACAACGCAACACCGCATCGATTTGCTGCTCATCCGGATCGATGAACAACGAAACCAGAATGTCGTTTTCAGCCAAGGTTTCGCAGGCGGCTTTGATCGCGGCCTCATTGCCGCGAATATCGAGGCCGCCCTCAGTGGTCAATTCTTGGCGTTTTTCCGGAACCAGACAGCAATAGGTCGGCTTTACTTTCTTGGCAATCTCAAGCATTTCATCGGTCACCGCCATTTCAAGATTCAGGCGAGTGCCAATGGTTTCTTTCAGCACAAAGACGTCGCGGTCGCGAATATGGCGGCGGTCTTCGCGCAAATGCACGGTAATACCATCGGCACCGGCCTGCTCGGCAAGCAGCGCCGCCTGCACCGGCTCGGGGTAACGTGAACCGCGAGCATTACGTACGGTGGCAATATGGTCGATATTGATGCCCAACAAACACGGGCCTTTATGGCTGGTCGTGATCATCGTTCGGCTTCTCCTTGTTCTCGCTCGGAAAATTCATCGTTGTGGTCAATCATCGTTTGCAAACGAATTTTTGCCAGCCACAACTCCCGTGATTGTAGCGGTTTGTCACCGAGATGGTTGGCCAGCAATTGACGAAATATCTGTTTGATTTCCAGTGCTGCCTGCTGCCATTGTTCATTGGCGATGGCGAGCAAAGCTTGACCGGAAAAACAGGTGTTGTCACGGCTGGCGGCCAAGGTAACACCATCTTCGTGAACGCGATAATGCTGTTCTGCCATGACAGGTGCACCATCACGAGTGCTGAGACAGTCAATCGCATAGCCCAAATCATTGAGTAAGTGCCATTCAAATTGGCGCAAAGCCGGATCGGGAGACGCGTCATTGGCCAGGCGCTCCAGTGTCTGCTGATACGCCTCAAACACACTAAGGTGGGCATCGTGCTCAGGTAACAGCCGCTGCAACAACTCATTGCAGTACATGGCACAGAGCGAAGCGTTGCCACTCAGGCTTGGTGCCGGTATTTGCAGATCAGCTTGCTGCAAATAATAGTAGTCATGCGAACGATTGACCGACAGCGACAACAACTGAAAAGGCTGCAGCAGCCCTGCCAAAGGCGAGCGTTTTTTGCCTTTTACACCGCGAGCGGCAACGCGTAGATTGCCGAGTTCAGCACTGAACACATCCAGCAACAGACTCGACTCTTTCCAGGGTCTGCTATGCAAAACAAAGGCGTTCAGCGTGACATTCATTCAATAAGTCAGTCTTCGAAATACCCGAGGCTACGTAAGGCGCGCTCATCATCGGCCCAACCGCCTTTGACCTTGACCCAAAGCTGCAAGTGAACCGGACAATCAAACGTGGTTTGCATTTCCAATCGAGCTTCAGTGCCAATCTGTTTCAACCGCTCACCTTTTTCACCGATCACAATTGCTTTCTGACCAGCCCTCTCAACGTAAATGACAGCGGCAATATTGGCTTTGCCCTGCTCATCCATCTCGAATGCTTCGATTTCAACAGTGCTGGCATAGGGCAATTCAGCGCCGAGACTGCGCATCAGCTTTTCACGCACCAACTCAGCCGCCATGAAACGCTGACTACGATCGGTGACCTCATCTTCGCCATAAAGGTGGGTATTTTCCGGCAAGCGCTTACGCAGCGCATTCAACAAGGTATCGACGTTGCGACCAAGCTGAGCAGAACCAGGAATCAACTCGGCGAACGAGTATTTCGTGGCCAAGTTTTGCAGATGGGGCAGCAATTTTTCTTTCGGATGAATTTTATCGGCTTTGTTGATGAACAGCAGAACCGGTGCTTCGACATCTTTCAAGCGCTCGAGCACCAGCTCATCATCGGTTGTCCACTGTAATCCTTCGACGACCCAGACAATCGCATCAACATCGACGACAGAGGACGCCGCTGCGCGATTCATGTAGCGATTGATCGCGCGCGCTTCCTGTCGATGCAAGCCTGGAGTATCGACAAACAGGATCTGGTCATCGCCTTCGGTGAAAATGCCCATGATCCGGTGCCGGGTGGTTTGTGGCCGACGTGAAGTGATGCTGATTTTCTGGCCGACAATTCGATTGAGCAGCGTCGATTTGCCAACGTTCGGCCGGCCGATAATGGATACATAGCCGCAACGCTGAGTCATGGTTCCACCTTCAATATATCGAGAATTTTGCGCGCCGCTTGCTGTTCGGCTTTGCGCCGACTGCTGCCTCGGCCTTCCGCCGTTTCACCGGACTCCAGAGTGCAGCGAACATGAAACGTCTGGGCATGCGCTTCACCAAACGTCGCCAGCAAATCATAAACCGGCAGTGGCAGGCGTTTGCCTTGCAACCACTCCTGCAGAGTAGTTTTCGGATCTTTGTCGGTGCCACCTTCAGGCAGCGCTTCAAGTCGCTCACGATAAAGACTCAGAATGAGCTGCTCACAGCAGTCAAAACCGCCATCAAGGTAAACCGCGCCGAAAATGGCTTCGAGCGCATCGGCCAAAATCGAAGCCCGGCGGAAACCACCGCTTTTCAATTCACCGGAACCCAGGTTCAGGACATCACCAAGATTCAGCTCGGTAGCAATCTCTGCCAGCGTTCTCTCCCGAACCAGCGATGAGCGCATCCGGCTCAGCTCTCCTTCAGAAGCGTCGGGAAAGCGATGATAGAGCTGCGCAGCAATGACCTGGCCGAGCAAGGAGTCACCAAGAAACTCCAGACGCTCGTTGTGTTTTGAGGAGGCACTACGATGAGTAAGGGCCTGATCCAGCAGGCCCTTGTCTTGAAACTGATACGGCAATTGCCGGCAAAACGCCTGAAAAGTGGGCGTCATCCCTCGCCGCCTAATACATGCCGTTCTTCAAACCATACAACAGCATCAACATTGAACATGATTGGCTTGCGCACTTCATAATAAATGACAACTGATTTGACGCCATCATCATCGACCTCAATAACAATGTTATCTTCTTTTACTGAATGCACTTCATCGATATAGAACTGCTTGTTCATTCGTATAAACAAGTCTTTCTCACGAAGCGTATCAGCATCAGGTTGTGATGCGACTTGTGTAACCGCCTTCTTCACCGACATGTTTTCCATGTAAACCGGCAAAAGTGTGATGACCAGCATCGTAAAAAAGCCGATCAAGCCCAGCACCATTAGCCAACCCCAAATGGTCATGCCTTGTTGATATCGTTTCATGGTTTACCCTCGTTTTACCGGACTGTCTGGCAGCCGTTAGTCGATACCGCCGATGCGGCTGAAACTGACCCCGGTTGGCACCCAGCCAATCAACGGATGATCAAAACCAAAATCCAGGTGCATCCACACCGCGACCGCCTCACCTTTCAGGTTTTCGTCCGGGACAAAGCCCCAGAACCTGCTGTCATTCGAACCATCGCGATTATCACCCATCATGAAATAATGGCCCTCTGGCACGATAAAATCCAGACGGTTGCCCGGCAACTGACGAGTCATATCAGGCTGGTTCGGTCGAATCAGCAGTTGGTGTTGCTGTTCTCCGAGTGTCTCCTGATAAATATCGGCAACGACACCATTGTCGTCAAATCCTTGCGCCTGCAGCAATTGCCGTTCTACCGTGAACATTTTCGGGCAGTTATCCGGGGCAAGGCCTTTACAACTTGGTTGGATACGGATTTCCTTATCGGAGTAAACAATCCGGTCGCCAGGCAATCCTATGACCCGCTTGATGTAGTCAATTGATGGATTATGTGGGTAGCGAAACACCGCAACATCCCCGCGCTCCGGCCCACCCAAATCGAGAATCTTCTTGTTCACGACCGGCAGCCGAATACCGTACGCAAACTTGTTGACGGCGATAAAGTCGCCTTCGATCAGTGTCGGTTTCATCGAGCCGGAAGGAATCCGGAACGGTTCAATCAGGAACGAACGGAACAGGAAAATAAACAGTAAAATCGGAAAGAAGGATTTCGCCTGTTCGACTGTCACCGCCCATTCTGACGGTGGCTCAGCAGCTTTTTCCTCTTCGCTCATCTCCACCGGCAAACGCACTTTTTGTAAGGCGCCGGCCCACCAGGCCAGGCCGCACAGACCGGTTGCGGCAAACAATACGGCTGAGAAATCCTGACCGGCCAATAAAAGCAGAAACGGCAAACCGAACAGCAGCAGCATCGCCTGGCGCATTTCGCCGGCAACAAAAAACATCGCCGCGACCGCACCAAGGAAAATCAACAGCGATTTATCGGCCAGCAGCAGAAACGCCAACACCACCAATAAACCGGCCATGGCATAGCATGACCATTCCGGTAACTTCTTTGTCATTATTTGTCCTTACCCACCTGCAACACGGCCAGGAATGCCTCCTGCGGGATCTCCACCCGGCCAACTTGTTTCATCCGGCGTTTGCCTTCTTTCTGCTTTTCCAACAATTTTTTCTTACGGGACACGTCACCGCCATAGCACTTGGCCAATACGTCTTTGCGCATCGCCTTGACCGATGAGCGGGCAATAATCTGGTTACCAATCGCGGCTTGCACCGCAACTTCAAACATCTGGCGCGGAATCAGTTCGCGCATCTTCTCTACCATTTCACGGCCACGAGAATAGGCATGATCGCGATGGACAATGCTGGCCAGCGCATCGACTTTTTCGCCGTTGATCATGATATCCAGACGCACCAGATTGGCTTGCTGGAAACGGACAAAGTTGTAGTCGAGCGAAGCATAACCGCGGGAACACGATTTCAAGCGATCGAAGAAATCCAGCACGACTTCGGCAATCGGCAACTCATACGTGAGCGACACCTGACGGCCGACGTAAAGCAACTTCGTTTGCACACCGCGCTTTTCCTGACACAAGGTGATCACCGCACCAAGATGCTCTGGCGGCACCAGGATGTGCGCTTCGCAAATCGGTTCGCGGGTTTCGGCAATGGCACCCGGATCCGGTAATTTCGAAGGGTTTTCGCAATAAACGACATCGCCGTTGGTTTTCAATACTTCGTAAATTACCGTAGGCGCCGTCGTGATCAGATTCAGGTCGTATTCGCGCTCCAAACGCTCCTGGATGATTTCCATATGCAGCATGCCGAGGAAGCCGCAACGGAAACCAAAACCCAGCGCCGTCGAGCTTTCCGGCTCGTAGAACAATGACGAATCGTTGATCGATAATTTATCGAGCGCTTCGCGGAAGGCTTCATAATCATCGGAGCTGATAGGGAACAAACCAGCATAGACCTGCGGCTTGATTTTCTTGAAACCTGGCAGTGGCTTTTCCGCACCATTTTTCGGCGTCGTCAGCGTATCGCCAACCGGGGCGCCTTTGATTTCTTTGATACCGGCGATGATGTAACCGACTTCGCCGGCTTTCAGATGATCCAATGGTTTGCGCTTCGGCGTGAAAATACCGAGATCGGTCACTTCATAGGCGCGGCCAGTCGACATCACCTGCACTTTTTCGCCTTTGCGAATGCAGCCATTGACGACCCGCACCAGCGACACGACGCCGCAGTAATTGTCGAACCACGAATCGATAATCAGCGCTTGCAATGGTGCCGCGTCATCGCCTTTCGGTGCTGGCACGCCTTCAACGATGCGCTCCAGCAAATCCATGATGCCGATGCCTTCTTTCGCTGAGCAGCGGACAGCGGTTTTCGCTTCCAGGCCGATCATGTCTTCGACTTCCTGGATCACACGCTCCGGATCGGCGGTCGGCAAATCAATTTTGTTCAGTACCGGCAGCACTTCGAGGTTTTGCTCAATCGCGGTGTAGCAGTTGGCCAGCGTTTGTGCCTCGACGCCCTGGGCGGCGTCGACAACCAGCAGCGCGCCTTCACAGGCAGCCAGCGAGCGGCTGACCTCGTAGGAAAAGTCGACGTGACCGGGGGTGTCAATGAAGTTCAGTTGGTAGGTTTTGCCGTTTTGCGCAGTGTAATGCAGCGTAACGCTCTGCGCCTTGATGGTAATGCCGCGCTCGCGCTCAATCGGATTGTTGTCGAGCACCTGCTCCTGCATTTCCCGCTGTTCGAGGCCGCCACAGGTCTGAATCAGTCGATCCGACAGCGTTGATTTGCCGTGATCGATATGGGCAATGATGGAGAAATTTCGGATGTGCTCTATGTACGACATGAAGGCTCAATCTTGAACAGGACAACGGTAAGGGCATGCGGGGCCGTGTTGGGCCCCGCAAAAGGACGCCGATCTTACCGGATTTGCTCACTGTTCCGGTATACGAAGCACCAAAAACTGTGCGTTACCGCGTCGTACCACATGAATCGGCACCGATTTGCCTGCCGGCAGCTCGGCCACCACGGCATTGAATTCCGCGACGGTGCGTACGTCCTGCAGATTGATCGACAGAATCACATCACCCGGCCGCACGCCAGCATCAGCGAACGGGCCTTCGACGACTGACTGCACCAACACGCCACCATCGAGCTGCTGTTCCTCAGCTCGCTCCGGGTCCAGTTCGGTGACGATGACGCCGAGACGCTGCTGGGCATTACCGGGTCCGGCTGCGACCTCCGCATCTGGCCGTGCACCAATCGTGACCGTCACGGTTTTCGGCTTGCCTTCGCGCAGAATCTCGAATTTAGCTTTTGCGCCCGGCTTGATGCGGCCGACAATCACCGGTAGGGCACCGGCGTTTTCTACCGTAATGCCATCAATCGACAGAATCACATCACCGGCTTTCAACCCAGCCTTGTCGGCGGCATCGCCTTTCGACACCTGGGTGATTACAGCGCCGCGCGGGCGATCAAGCCCAAAGCTTGACGCGATCTCTGCCGACACTTCCTGATAACCGACGCCGATGTAACCGCGCTCAACCTTGCCGGTTTTCTTCAACTGTTCGGACACGTCGATGGCCAAATCGATCGGAATCGAGAACGACAGGCCGATTGAGCCGCCGTTCGACGACAGGATCTGGGAGTTGATGCCGACCACTTCGCCATCGGCGTTGACCAGTGGCCCACCGGAATTACCGCGATTGATGGAGGCGTCAGACTGGATGAACGGCACATAGGCATTCCATGGCAGGCTGCGGCCTTTGGCGCTGACAATACCGGCCGAAACCGAATGATCGAAGCCGAATGGCGCACCGAAGGCCAACACCCAGGCTCCCGCCTTGAGTTTTTTCACATCACCGATTCTCGCCGCCGGCAAATTCTTGGCGGTGACTTTCAGCAAGGCGACATCCGATGGTTCGTCCTGGCCGATTTTTTCGGCATCAAGCACACGACCATCGTGCAGCTTGACCTTGATGGAAACCGCCTCGGCGACCACATGATGATTGGTCAGAATATAACCATCGGTGGAAATGATAAATCCAGAACCACTGGGGCCATTGCGGGTGCGTTGACCCATTTTGATTTCGGTGGTGATTTGCAACACCATCGGGTTGACCTGTTCGACCAGACCGGTGAAATCCGGCAACGCCGCACGAGCCGAGCCGATAGTGAAAACGAGCAGAAAAAATGACAACAAAGGCAGACGAGATTTCATCTTGTTTTGCATCCCAAGCTTGCAGAAAAACATCGAACACTCGGACCAGGAATGCTGGCACGGAGTTTCACAGGTCTGGTGCTCGGCTTTGTTAACAGGTGTGTCAGAGCGATCGCGCCAAACCACAATCGGGATCTGAAGACTTACCCAGAATATGGACAGCCCGCTCATATTCAAGGGCGCGAAGACGGGTATAAAACACGCTGGTCAGCAGCGCCAACAACGACAGCAGCACGATTTGCCATTCGGCTAGCCGCAACACAGAACCAAGCAACGCCATCAGTAACACCATCAACAACGGCAAACCGTACTGACGCAAACTGGCGCGCACCAGAAAGGATTCTTCGACGCCGAGCTGCACCCGATCACCAACCTCGAATGGCTCATCGCAAGGCACCGCCAGCTCAGTGATTTTGTCGCCAAACAAACGCGCGAACGTGGCGCCACCACAGCCATTGCCTTCGGCGCAGCGCGCACATTCACTCTGGTTCTGGGCCCGGACCCGGACATAACCCGCTCCGGTCTCGACGACCAGAACGGATTGTTCGATCACAGCGGCTCTCCGCTGGCGCGCACCGACATGGCGATTTTGCGGGCGGTGCTGCTGGGGATTTCACCGACCACAGTAACCCGTCGTTCGCTGTCGGCCTTTTCGACAATGGTCATGCCGCCGCGGCGCCAGACCCGTTCGGCCGAGCGAATACCGGCCGGCGTTTTGCTGATGTAAACCGAAATCGCCGCCATGCCATCGGAGAACAGCAAGTGGTGAATCGGTTCATCAACGCCCGGCTTACGCTGCAATTGTTGACTGCGCAATACGAACCCCGACGGCAGATAATCGACGGTAAACGGCGACACCGTTTCATCCGAGTTGATCGCCGCGACCGGCAGCACCCGCACACCGGTTGCCGGATTGATATCGGCGCTGACTTGAAGCTCGACATCGGCAATCGGCTGATTGGCGGTGAAATTGACCACCTGCCATTGCTCGATGATTTGCCGGGTATCGCTGACCAGTTCCGAGCGCAGCAGCAAACCCGTTTCCTGATCAATCCAAATCCGGTAGCCGTAGCGGTCGTTGTTCGGTGACATGATCACCAGTTCCTGGGCGCTGCGACCGGCAATGCGCTCGCGTTCCCCAAGACTCAAACGGTAGGAGTCCTTTATCCGGGCCAAGTTGTCGAGCAGGCTGCGGGTAAACGGAATCGAGCCAGCCTTGTCAACCATGATTGGCTTGGCGTCAGCGAGATAAGCAGTAATCGTGTCGTCATCGCGAATGATTTCGCGGGCATCGCCATTCAGGTGCACCAGACGCGAGCGTTCGCGGCCCTCTTCATAGGCATGCACGAACCGCATCGGTTCGACCTGGTTGTCGCGAATGTAGACAAAGGAAATATCGTAATTCAGTTCACGGAAGGCTCGAGCCATCCGGTCCAGCAAGGCTTTCGGGTCCGGCTCGTTCGCCGCCAAACTGGCAGCGAAGCCCAGACCGGCAATCAGCAACCAACGACGCATGCTCGTCTGTCACTCCTTATCGCCGTTATTCGCATCCCTTGCCGGTTCATTTTCCGCTTTGGTTTCGTCATCTTTGGCTTGTTCTTGTTTCGCCGATTCCGGTTGTTCGGCTTTCTCAGCCCCGGTCGGCAATTCCAGACGTGCCGACACGACTCGGGTGTACGGCATCATCAGATTGATGCCATTGGCGGAAACCGCTTCGGTATGGGTAATCAGCATGTCTTCCAGACGAGCCCGCTCTTCATCAATGGCCGGCTGGGCGGTGACTTTGGTGACTGGCGCAATCTGGGTTTCGTTGGCAACCAAGTCGGTAATCGGCGCATTTTGTTCTGGCGTCACGGCCGGCGCCTGCAGTTGTTGCCAGCCGAGTAACGCAACGAAAAACACCGACGCGGCCATCGCGAAGCCGACAATCGATTGGCTGGTTTTGCGCGGCTTTTTGATATTGGCCGGGGCCAGAATGGCCGGCTCATCAACCAGCGCCAGCGAGACCCGTTGACTGATATCGGTGATCGACTCCTGCTGCAATTCGTTTTGCAGCGCATCGCGAATCAGGTGATAACGCGACCAGGCATGGATGTTGTCGTCATTGCCCAACACGTCATCGAGCGCGGAGGATGATACCGGTTGATCGTCCATCAGGGCCGATATCTGCTCATGCTTTGAATTCATCTATGCCTCGTTCACTTAGCCTGCGTTGAATCGGTTTGTTCTGCTGTTCATCGGGTGATCAGCGGTTCTATGCGTTTATCCACCGCCTCGCGCGCCCGGAAGATGCGTGAGCGCACGGTGCCTATCGGGCACTCCATGACCTCGGCGATTTCTTCATAACTCAAGCCTTCGTACTCGCGCAATAATAACGCCGTTCGAAGTTCTTCGGGCAAATCGGCCATGGCCTGGTCGATGGTCTGCTTCAATTCGGCGGTCAGAAGCAGGCGCTCAGGGCTTGCGTCGTCGGTTGGACCCGCAATATCGGCGATTTGTTCCGCGTCCATGCCTTCAACATCAATGGTCTGCAGACGCCGGCCCTGGGCGGCCAGAAAGTTCTTGGCGGTGTTGATGGCGATGCGGTACAGCCAGGTATAGAACTGACTGTCGCCACGGAAATTCGGCAACGCACGATAAGCCTTGATAAAGGCTTCCTGAGCGACGTCGGCGACTTCGGCGCGGTCACGCACATAGCGGCCGATCAGCGCCATCAGCCGATGTTGATATTTTTTGACCAGGAGATCAAAGGCTCGTTTGTCGCCGCGTTGCACACGGGCAACCAAAGCAGAATCGGTATCTTGGCCTGTCATGATGGCCTGTCATTTTCCTTATGTCGGCGGGACAACTGCCGGTACGGCGGTCTGACTGAATTACTAAACAGAAGTTCAATCGGGACCGGCAACGCTCTAGAATGCGCGCTCGCAAAAATCGTCGTACGAGCAGAATAGTTGGTATTGTGCGTCATCGGCGCCGATCCCGCAAAATTTCAGGAGCCTTTGTGACGGCAAAACAATTCGATGTACTGGTCATTGGTTCCGGCGCGGCCGGCTTGTCGGTGGCGCTGCGCCTGGCCCATCACGGTTCGGTGGCGGTGTTGTCGAAAGCCACATTGAGTGAAGGCTCCACCTTTTATGCTCAGGGCGGCATTGCCGCGGTACTCGATCAGACTGACACCGTCGATGCTCATGTCCAGGACACGCTGGTCGCAGGCGCCGGCCTCTGCGAAGAACCCGCCGTGCGTTTTACCGTTGAGCGCAGCCGCTCGGCAATTGAATGGCTGATTGAAAAAGGCGTGCGCTTTTCCACCGACGCCAGTGCCGATGGCAGCGGCGGTTATCACCTGACCCGCGAAGGCGGCCACTCGCACCGGCGCATCATCCATTCGGCCGATGCCACCGGCCGCGCCGTGCAAACCTCTCTGGTCGACGCGGTTCGCCAGGCTCCGAACGTCACCTTGCTGGAGCACTATATTGCGGTCGACTTGATCACGACGCAAAAACTGCAGCAGCCCGGCAATCGCTGTGTCGGTGCATATGTGTTGAACCTCGAGACGGATCAGGTCGAAACCATTTCGGCACGCTTTGTCGTGCTCGCCACCGGCGGCGCCAGCAAGGTTTATCTCTACACCTCGAACCCGGACGTTGCCAGCGGCGATGGCATTGCCATGGCCTGGCGGGTCGGTTGCCGGGTCGCCAATCTGGAATTCAATCAGTTTCACCCGACTTGTCTTTATCACCCGCAGGCGAAAAACTTTCTGGTTACCGAAGCGCTGCGCGGTGAAGGCGCTTACCTGCAACGGCCGGATGGCAGCCGCTTCATGCCCGATTACGATGAGCGTGCAGAACTTGCCCCGCGCGATATCGTCGCCCGCGCCATCGACAGTGAAATGAAACGGCTCGGTGCCGATTGCATGTGGTTGAACATCAGCCACAAACCGGCCGAGTTCATTACCAGTCATTTCCCCACCGTTTATCAGCGCTGTCTGGAATTCGGTTTTGATTTGACCAACGAACCGATTCCGGTGGTGCCGGCCGCTCATTACACCTGCGGCGGCGTGGTCACCGATTTAAAAGCACGCACCGATGTCGAGCAGCTTTATGCCGTCGGTGAAGTCGCCTGGACCGGTTTGCACGGCGCCAATCGCATGGCATCCAATTCCTTGTTGGAATGCCTGGTATTCGGTGCTGCCGCTGCCGAAGATATTCTCGCCAACTGGTCTTCAGTGCCGCCATCTCCAGCCATCCCCGCCTGGGACGATAGCCGGGTAACCGATGCCGATGAAGCCGTTGTCGTTTCCCACAACTGGCATGAGCTACGGCAAACGATGTGGGATTACGTTGGCATTGTTCGCACTGATAAACGCCTGCAACGGGCGCAGCGTCGCATCGCGATGTTGCAGGAGGAAATCCGCGAGTATTACCAGCACTTTCATGTCACCAATGACTTGCTGGAGCTGCGTAACCTGGCGCTGGTCGCGGAGCTAATCGTGCGTTCGGCGATGCAGCGAAAAGAAAGTCGCGGTCTGCACTACAACGCCGATTACCCGGAACCGTTACCGGATGATCAGCGCCACCAAACCATTCTGTCGCCGAATCACTGATTCGGCTAAATAAAAGGCCGGGCAATTGTTCCCGGCCTTTTATTTTGATATCCACTGATCAAATTTGCTGCAAGGCTTGCAACCATTCGCGCGCCGCCTGCTTGTTGAACTGAATGTGCAGACGCTGTTCATCGCCGTCTTTCCGCAACAAGCGCTCAATCAACGCTTGCGCCTGTTCGGCAGAGACTTGGTCATTGAATCGAGCGAAAACATAGTCATTGACCTGCTCGGCCGCCGCCCGCTTTTCAGCATCGGACAAGGCTGACGACTGCATCAGCGCGGTATTGACCGCATGCAACAGCGTCGACAAATAACTCGGCGAACGGGCAATGCCACGACTCATCGGCGCCAGTGCCTGTGGCGGTAAACTTTGCAGATAATGCCAAACCAATTGATCGGTACTGCGCAGTATCGCTTCGCCGTTGCTCATCGCCTCCGCAATCAGCGGCCGGAAAATCAATTCGCCATTGGAACTGTTGGTCAGAATAACCAACCCCTCGTTTAATTGCGGCGACACCATCGCATAGGTTCGCACGCCCGGCTCACGGCCATCGTGCATCAGCGCTTCGCCTTCGCTGAGCGGAATCAGCTTCCAGCCAAGCCCAAAACGCTCGGCCGGATTACTGTGTAGAGCCTGCGGCTTGGCCATTTGTTTCTGAAGCTCGGCCGGTAAACCGGCACCATTGGCTACCCAGGCCAGAAAACGCGCGTAATCATCGACCGTCGACATCAGATGCGCAGCGGCATTCGGTTGGCGCGATGCCAAATTGGTATCAATCGGCTCACCGGCTTCATTGAAGCCGGTGGCGATGCGGTCGGCGATTTTTGCGTTCCAACCAACATAGGTTTGCGTCATACCGGCGACTTGCAGCACCTGTTTATTCATCAATTCAGTCATCGATTGATCGGTCTTGCGCTCCAGCGCCCGACGCAGATACTCAAACCCTTCGCCGGAATATTCGTGACGCTGACCCGGCTCAAACATGAACGCCAGTTTGCGATTGCCGCGCCAATTCGGCAGCCCACTCTGGTGGCTGAGCACCGTGCGTGCGGTCAGCTTTTGATGACGTGGATCATCGGCAATATCCTCGTCTACCCAGTAGCTCGCCAACGACTCATCCAGTTGCAGTTGCTGATCGGCAATGGCATGCAAGGCGGCCGTCGCGAATACCGGCTTGGTCAGACTGGCGACATTGAACACGCTGTCGGTTTGCATAGGTTTGCCCGGCGCTCGTTCGCCAAATGCCGCATGCCAGGCGAGCTTGCCGTTTTCGATTTTGGCGATCGCCAGACCGCGCACTTTGCTTTTCTCCATCAGCGCCGGGATCTGTTTCTGTATTGCGGCCGGTGCCTGCAGCGCATCGGCATTGACTGCCGTCGCAGCCAAAAGGCCCATACACAGTGCGCTGGCCAAGAATAAACGTTGTTTCATTCGATGTTCCTCTTAGGTTATTGCCTTTGTTCAGCAGGACAGATACGGTCAGCATCGAAACGGTTGCAAAAAAAATCGAGAAAACTTTTTTCCGTTGATATGCAACCGATTGCTCGCTTGATGTATCAGTTGCTGAAAACATCCGAATTTCCGTTGGAGAACACTATGGATGACATACTTTCGCTGATGATTCCGATCGTCGGATTCATCTGTCTGGTCGCGATTGTGCGTGCCGTCGTCGATGGCCGACTTCGGCGCCGGCTCGCTGAAACTCATGCCAGTGAAGAGCTGGTGCGGGCGATTACCGAAGCCGATGAAGCCAACCGCAAACAGGGGGCGCAGAAATGGGGACTGGTGCTGATCATGCTTGGCGTCGCGCTGGCGCTGATCGATGTGTTTGAACTCGGTAGCCAAGACCCTGGTGCCTACGGGTTGTTGCTGGCGGCATCAGGTTTGGGTTTGCTGCTCCACCATCTTTTGCAGCGACGCGAAAACTGAGCGTTTCGCGCATGACGGAGTCGCAGGAAAATCGGCTGCAGGAGCGCCAATTGGTCGCCGATGTGCTTGCCCATCGCGAAGGAGCGTTTACCGTTTTGGTGGAGCGCTACCAGCGTTTGGTCTGGCATCTTGTCTACCGAATGGTGCAACACCCGGAGGATTGTCGGGAGCTGTCCCAGGAGGTATTTCTGCGCGTGCATCGCTATTTGCGCCAGTTTCGTTTTGACAGTTCGCTTGCGACCTGGATTGGGCGCATTGCCTATCATGTCTCCATCCGGCATTTGCAGCGACGTCAGCTACCCATCGTGGAACCCGATGAGGAACAGACCTCGCCAGTCGAATTGCTCGCGGATGATTTTGATCTGGCAGCAGCCTGCGCCAATCAACAACTGATGGCATCACTGCACCAGGCGATGGCCGAATTGTCACCACTGTCACGCACGGTACTGACCCTCTACTACCTGGAAGAAATGAGCGTAAACGACATTGCCGCGATCACAGAAAAGCCGGAAGGCACGATAAAAAATGCCCTGTTCCGCGCCCGTCATCAGTTGCGGACGCAATGCGAAAAAATGGGAGTATTCAATGAGTAAACAAGAACCTCATCGCGACCAGTTTGACACGCTGTTGCAACACGCGCTACAGACCGCGCCAATGCCGGCCATTCCAGCCAATTTTGCCGAAGCATTGCAGCAACAAGTCAGCGATCATGAAGAGCAAGCCGGATGGGAGATCTGGTTGACGCGAATCACGGTTGCCATTGCCGTCTTGATGCTCAGCGCTTTTTTTCTGCCATGGTTGAATGTCATCAGCGAACAACTAACCGAACAGATCAGCAGCGCCCCCTGGCCAATATTGCTGATGACAGCAGCGATACTGGCGCTGATCAAACTGCTTGATGTGAAGCAGCAAACGCCGCAAGCGCAGCGTCTTTAATCTTCGATCTCGTCGGAAGCATCCGAGTGTGGTTGCTGACGTAACCAACGGCACAGGCGCCGATAATCAGCTTCATTGAGCATGTCGCGGGCAATCAATTGCCGGACATGGCGGCCATGCTCATCGGTACCGGCAATCACCAGAAGTTGCTGACTGACATAACTCGGAGCGGTCAGCGTCAGCCGCAACCATTGCTGCGCACGATTCTGCATGCGCCACTGCCCTTCATGTTGGCCAAGGCCGCAAATACCGTTTTCGCTACGCAAGGCAAAATGCCGGTCGGCAAATAAGGCA
Organism: Permianibacter aggregans; assembly: GCF_009756665.1. Classification (GTDB taxonomy): domain Bacteria; phylum Pseudomonadota; class Gammaproteobacteria; order Enterobacterales; family Permianibacteraceae; genus Permianibacter; species Permianibacter aggregans. The sequence goes on along the minus strand of NZ_CP037953.1, from coordinate 3,788,202 downwards.
CTAGTGGCAAACAACGGCAAGCTCAGCAACCACCACCAGATTTCGCTGAGCAACACGGCACATAGCGAAAACAACGCGAGATGCAACAGCAGATTGACTCGTCGCAGAAAATCAGACGGCCGCAGCGTCAGCATCAACGCAGCGTGAACTCGCGAATCGCCGCTACCGCAGCCAATAGCTCCGGATTCTCCGGCGCACCATAACCCATCAGCCAGGTGTATAAATCCGGGTCGGCTTCTTCTAGCAGGGCCGCGAAACGGCGGATACCGGCGTCATCGAGCTGATCGGCCATTGCTTCGAAATACGGCAGCAGAATCACATCCAATTCCAGCATGCCGCGCCGGCATTGGTAGTGCAGACGACGCTTTTCGGCTTGTTCAATCATGGTGGCAAAATTCTCGTACAATATCGGCCTGTTTTTTCTTAAGCGGTATTGTGCAATGAGCTCCAGCCCTCTGACCACCGTTTTACCCACCATGCCGTTTCTATGCGCGCTCGAATCGCTTGGCGTGGTCCGTGTCGACGGCCCGGATCGGCAGAAATTTCTGCAAGGCCAGTTGACCTGCGACGTCAACGCCTTGCTGCCCGGCACGCACCTGACCGGCGCCTCCTGCAACCCCCAAGGCCGGGTTCGGGCGTTTTTTCATCTGCTCGCCGATGATGAAGCCATTTACCTCGTGATACCGGCGACGATGATTGCGCCGTTTCTGGATGCGATAAAAAAATACGCCGCGTTCTTCAAAACCAAACTGAATGACGTCAGCAGCGACTATCGGGTGATTGGACTGGTCGGCGAACAACGCCCATTGGCGGGTATTTCGGCAGCGCTGCATTACGACGAGCAACGCCGTCTGGTGTTACAAACCGCCAGTGAGCCGGCGCCGGAAAATACCCAGCCAGCGCGCTACTGGCAATTGCTCGATATCGACCAGAAAGTGCCGACGATTGTGCCGGAGAACAGCGAAAAACTGCTGCCGCACCATATCAATCTGGCCCAGATCGGTACCGTCAACTTCAAGAAAGGCTGCTACACCGGTCAGGAAATCATCGCTCGGATGGAGTTTCGCGGCACGCCGAAAACCCATCTGCAAAAGGGCCTGGTCAAGGCCGAAGATCTGAAAATTGGTCAGGAAATAACCAGTGGCGATCGGGCCGAAGGCGAGCTTGTTACCATCGTTCCGCTCGGTGATGGCCGGCAGGCCGTGCTTTGCACCGTGAACGATGCCGCATTATCCTCCGACTTGCGTGTCAGTTCTGAATCCCTGCCTATACTTGAGCTTGTGGACCGTTAACCCTTCCGGAGCGCCAGACTCCCGACGCCACCAAGACAGGTACCCTGATGAGCGTAGAGCAACAATTTCTCGATGAATTACTGGATGCGATCAAACACGATCGACTGACTTTGCCGACCCTGCCGGAAGTCGCTTTGCGCGTGCGCGAAGCGGTCGACGACCCGGATGTATCAGCCGGCAAACTGGCCAGCATGATTTCCCAGGACGCGGCACTGGCCGCCCGCATCATCAAGGTCGCCAACAGCCCGTTGCTGCGTGGCCGGGTGCCGGTCGACAACCTGCAATTCGCGATTACCCGCCTGGGTCTTACGTTCGTCCGTAACCTGGTGACCGGTTTGGCAATGCAGCAAATGTTCCAGGCCACCTCCGATGTCGTCGATCGCCGCTTGCGTGACTCCTGGCAGAATTCGACTGAGATCGCCTCTATATCCCAGGTGCTGGCCCAGCACTACACCAAGCTGAAACCGGATCAGGCGATGCTGGCTGGCCTCGTCCATGAAATTGGCATGTTGCCGATTCTGGCGATGGCCGAGGAAACCGGCGATTTGCTGAATCATCCAGACATCCTGAACCGCATCATCGACAAACTGCATCCAAAAATCGGCACCGCGATTCTGACCGCCTGGGATTTCCCACCGGAGCTGATTGCCGTGCCGGAAGGTTGCATCGACTATGGCCGCAGCCATCCGGGCCCGGCCGATTACGCCGATGTCGTTACCGTCGCTCGTTTGCAGAAATACGCTGGCACCGAGCACGCGCTCGGCCAGATGGATTGGAGCACGATTCAGGCCTTCGGCAAGTTGGGTTTGTCGGCCGATGTCGCCGTCCACGACATCGAAGAAATCAACATGGATATCGCCGAAGCGAAAACCTTGTTGGGTTAATGTTGTCGCGATGAAAAAAGGCTCCGAGCGGAGCCTTTTTTGTTCAGTGATGAGTTATTCCGATTTGTGTCGCATCAGCGGGAACAACAGCACATCGCGAATACTGGCCGAATCGGTCAGCAGCATGACGAAACGGTCGATACCGATGCCTTCGCCGGCTGTTGGTGGCAAGCCGTATTCCAGCGCGTTGACGTAGTCTTCATCGAAATACATCGCTTCTTCATCACCCGCTTCTTTCGCTTGCACCTGGGCGCGGAAACGGTCGGCCTGATCTTCCGGATCGTTCAACTCAGAGAAACCGTTGGCCAACTCACGGCCGCCGACAAACAGCTCAAAGCGGTCCGCGTATTCCGGATGCTCATCGTTACGGCGAGAAAGCGGTGACACTTCAATCGGGTAATCGCAAATGAACGTCGGTTGAATCAGACGATGCTCGACCGTTTCTTCAAAAATCGTGATCTGCGCCTTGCCAACACCGGCATGTTTATCGACATGAATTTTCAGACGCTCGGCGACTTTGCGAGCACCTTCGAGCGTCATCAATTCTTCTTTCGTGACGCCTTCATTGTATTTGACGATGGCATCAATGACGGACAGGCGATCAAACGGCTTGGCAAAATCGTAATCGACGCCCTGCGAATGGAACGCTGTGGTACCAAGCGTTTCATTGGCGACAAAACGGAACATCTGCTCGGTGAAATCCATCAGATCATGGTAGTCGGCATAAGCCCAGTAAAACTCCATCATCGTGAATTCCGGATTGTGCCGGGTCGAGACGCCTTCGTTGCGGAAGTTACGGTTGATTTCGAACACTTTCTCGAAACCACCGACGGTCAAACGCTTCAGATACAGCTCCGGCGCAATACGCAAGAAAAGCTGCATGTCGAGGGTATTGTGATGCGTGACGAACGGACGTGCAGCGGCGCCACCCGGAATCGGGTGCATCATCGGCGTTTCCACTTCCAGGAAATCTTCACCCTTCATGAAACGGCGAATGGCGTCGATGATTTTCGAGCGCAGGATAAACGTCCGACGAGATTCTTCGGTGACGATCAAATCGACATAGCGCTGACGATAACGTTGCTCGGTATCGGTCAAACCCGCCCACTTGTCCGGCAAAGGACGCAGGCCCTTGGTCAACAGACGCGCATTGGTGGCGTGCACCGACAATTCACCGACCTTGGTTTTGAACAAATGGCCTTCAATGCCGATGATATCGCCGATATCCCAGTGCTTGAATTCTTCGTAGCGACCTTCTGGCAAATCTTCACCACGCAGATAAATCTGGATGCGGCCGCTCATGTCCTGGATGTGACAGAAGCTGGCTTTGCCCATCAGACGGCGGGTCATGATGCGCCCGGCGACATTTACCTTGACTGCCGTACTTTCCAACTCTTCCTTACTTTTTTCGCCATGCTGTTCAAGCAGCTTCTGCGCCAGCGCGTCGCGGCGAAAATCATTCGGATAGGCATTGCCCTGTTTGCGCAATTCGGCCAGCTTTTCACGGCGAATGGCAATCTGGGAATTCTCATCAAGTTGGATGTCTTGTTCGCTCATCAGGTTCTCGGCTTATCCGGCGTTTACGCCATCATGTTGTTGTGGGTGTGCAAAAAAAGCAAATAACGGCTTGCTGTTACAAGCCGGCTTTCAAACTGGCTTCCAAAAATGGATCGAGGTCACCATCCAATACCCGTTGGGTGCTGGTTTCTTCGTACTCGGTGCGCAGATCCTTGATGCGGCTCTGGTCGAGAACATAGGAACGGATCTGGCTGCCCCAACCGATATCGGACTTGGTCGCTTCCAGCGCATCTTTCGCTTCATTGCGTTTTTGGATTTCTGCCTCGTATAGACGCGCACGCAACATCTTCATCGCTTTGTCACGGTTGGCGTGTTGCGAACGCTCGTTCTGGCAGGCAACAACGATACCGGTTGGCACGTGGGTAATCCGCACCGCCGAGTCGGTTTTGTTGACGTGCTGACCACCGGCGCCGCTGGAGCGATAGGTATCGGTTTTCAGATCGGCCGGGTTGATGGTGATTTCGATGTTGTCATCGATTTCCGGCGAAACGAACACGGCTGCAAACGAGGTGTGGCGGCGATTGCCGGAATCGAACGGCGATTTGCGCACCAAGCGGTGAACGCCGGTTTCCGTGCGCAGCCAACCATAGGCGTAAGGGCCTTCAAAACGTATCGTCGCGCTCTTGATGCCAGCGACTTCACCGGCCGACTCTTCCATCAGCTCGGTTTTGAAACCACGACTCTCGCCCCACTTCAGGTACATGCGCTCAAGCATCGAGGCCCAGTCCTGCGCTTCGGTACCACCGGAGCCAGCCTGAATATCAAGGAAGGCGTTGTTGATGTCCGCTTCGCCGGAGAACATCCGCTGGAATTCCAGCTGAGCCAGTTCCTGTTCAAGCTTTACAAGCTCCTGACCAACGCCATCAATGGTGTCGTCGTCACCTTCCTCAACGGCCATTTCCAACAGGCCAGCGGCATCGTCCAGCTGAGAATCCAGGCGCTGAATCAGGCTGCAAGTCGCTTCCAGCTGGCTGCGCTCACGGCCCAGTTCCTGGGCGCGCTCAGGATTGTTCCAGATATCGGGTTGTTCCAGCTCGGAATTGACTTCCTGCAGCCGCTCGACCTTGCGGTCGTAGTCAAAGATACCTCCGCATTGATTCCAGCCGATCGCGCTGGTCTTTCAATCGCTCTTTGACACCGGTTGCCTCAAACATGCTCGTCACGACTTCTCAAAAACCATAAGGGGCGAAATTCTACACAAAACAGCGGCTTATTCGCTATCGTCTGTGCAGTCTTGACGCATGGAACGGCAGTTGTGCAATGAATCAATCCAGCTCAACCGCTTCAATCCGCAGTTGCAGTTGCTGACGACCGTTGTAGCGGTTGATCGACAGCGCGTAAATGGCGTTGGCCTGCACGCCGCGCTCCAGGGCATCAAATTGACGAGCATCGAAACAAACCGCTTCGACGGGAACCTTGCCGTCCAACAGCGCCGAGAACCGGCAATAACGTTCTTTCTTGGCGGCAATCTCGGTGACGGTCAGTACGCCGACAAAACGAGGTTCCTCGAAACGCTGCCCCCATGGGCCCGCCTGCTCCAGTGCCAACGCAGTCGACACGGCGCACTCCTCGGCTTGCAGCGCGCCATCGTGCCAGATCACCCGGGTAAACAAATCCTGCTGTTGCAGTCGCTGCACTTCGCTTAAAAATGCCAGCTGAAACGACAGCAAAGCATCGGCCGGAATACTGACGCCAGCTGCCATTGCATGACCACCAAATTTCAGCAGCAAAGAAGGCTCGCGCGCGGCGATATTGGCCAACACATCACGCAGGTGCAGACCAGGAATTGAGCGGCCAGAACCTTTCAGCACGCCATCATCGCCGTGGGCAAAACAAAACGTTGGCCGGTGAAAACGATCCTTGATGCGACCAGCGAGAATGCCAATGACACCTTGATGCCAATCCGGTTCAAACAAGGCCAGCGCTTCCGGAGTGTCATCGAGTTTGCGCATCGCTTCATTCAATAATTTTTCAGCTGAATCAAGCATATCGGCCTCGATATGGCGACGCTCCTGATTCAGCGCATCGAGTTCGGCGGCCAGCGTCATCGCTTCACGATCACTGTCGCTGAGCAGGCAGAGAATGCCATGACTCATGTCATCAAGACGGCCGGCGGCGTTGATGCGCGGGCCAATCGCAAACGCCAAATCCGTCGCGGTCAAATACGCCCGATCGCGTTTGGCAACCATTAACAAGGCATTGATGCCGGCACAGGCATAACCGGCGCGAATGCGCTGCAAACCCTGCTGAATCAAAATCCGGTTATTGCGGTCCAACGGCACGACATCGGCAACGGTGCCGAGTGCAACCAAATCGAGAAACTGTGCCATGTTAACGGCGGCGGCCGCTTCGGAATAACGGCGCATCGCGATGCGTGTTGCGAGTAGCACATAAAACATGACGCCTACGCCGGCCAGATGTTTGCTGGCGAATGGGCAATGCGGTTGGTTCGGATTCACAATCAACGTTGCATCCGGCAGTCGTTCGCCGGGCAAATGGTGATCGGTGACCAGCACCTCGATACCATGCTGGCGGGCACGCGCGACACCGTCGATGGAGCTGATGCCATTATCAACGGTGATGATCAAATCGGCGCCGGCTTTGGCGACCTCATCGACAATCGCCGGTGTCAGACCATAGCCATCACGGAACCGATCCGGCACGCGAAACTGCAGATGCTCGGCGCCCAGGGCGCGCAAACCACGAATCGCCAGCGCCGTGCTGGTGGCACCATCGGCATCGAAATCACCAACGATGACGATGCGACGCTGCGTGCTGATCGCTTGCGCCAATAGCTCGCCCGCTTCGATCGCGTTCAGCAAGGTTTCCGGTGGCAGCAAACCTTTCAATACATAATCGATTTCATCCGGATGCTGCACGCCGCGCTGGGCATAAACACGCGCCAAGACCGGGTGCAAATCGCTGCGTTCAAGCGCGTTGTTGCGCTGACGCTGACGCCACTCAATACCGCTCATGATTCGTCCGCCTCAGTCGCAATGCTCAGCGCCGGCGCACCGCGCCAGAACTTCCACCGTTCACGACGACGCCAAACATAAGCGCGACCATTGTCGGCATGCAGATACAGCTCATCAAACATGTCGTTTGCATTATTCAATAGCGGCTCCAATACCGTTTTCAGCACATGTTGAAACTGCTGCTGCCACTGCTCCCGATTGCCATGGGCAAACGGCATTTTCAGCGCATCGATCCAAATCAGGGTGTTTTCACTGAGGTTTGTGCCATGCAGCCGCGATAATTCATAACGACTGACACCACGCATTTTTGCCAGCCCTTGTATCCAGTCGGCATTGCTGTACACCAACGACCAGGGAAACGCCGATGGCGTTACCGAAAGGGCATTACCTGAAACCCAGAGCGAGTGAATCTGTTCAGTTGGCGCGCGCGCCTGATTGACCGGATGACTGTGCAACCACATCTGCCACTCCGTCATATGGCGCTGCAATCGCGGTGCATCGGCACCCGTTGCCCAGGTGTCGCGTAAATCCCGGCCGATGGCTTTGGCCAGCGAAACCGTTTGCACGTCAGCGAGTTTGTCGGCAAACATCAACCAGCGATGTGGTGCCAACATCGTAAACTGCCAGTGCGATTCCTGTTCCATTTTCGCCAGTTCTTCACACAGTCTTTGCGCGCTTTCTTCGTCAAGAGACAATCCGGCATTGCCAAGCAGATAGATGGCATTGTGCTCCGTTTTGACCTGCACCGGCTCAACCAGAAACCATTGCCGATTGATCGGATAATCAGCCTGTGCCGCTGACCAGGCCGCCTCGGCCAGCACGGGCATTTTCAGTTGTTCTGCCAGCGTCGCTTCGCAACTCGCGCTCTTTTCTTCGCTGGCACCTCGCATCAATTTGCGCAAATCGGTCAGCACGGTTTGCGCAGGATGAGCGGAGTCTTGCGTGCGCTTTGGCGTCAGCAAACCAGGCAAGAAAAGATCGCAGCGAAGGGTCATGGAAGTCCGAATTCAGGGGAAAAGTTGCTGTTTGCGGTCGGCAAATGCGACACTGTAGCCAAGCATTTTACTGATTTTTACCCGCTATGTTACTTTCACAAGACAAAAGCGACGCGGCTTATATCATCACGGCTTATGAGCCTGGCCGTATCGAAGTCAATAAAGAGGCGTTTCATGCACCGTTGTTGCTGACGCCGGAATCTTTGGAACTGCAATCTTTGCCGACCGAATTTTCGGCGCTTGAACAGCAACATGTGCACGATTGGGTGCAGCGTGATGTCGATGTCATCGTCGTCGGCTATGGCGCCAAGGCACGCACGCCGCCGGTAGCATTGATGAAAGCAGCGATGGAGCAAGGCAAGGTATTGGAGTTCATGGATACCCGTGCGGCCTGCCACACCTTTGTCGTGCTCGCATCCGAAAATCGCAAGGTATTGGCCGTGCTGTACCCCTGATTTCCGCTGTCAGAAAATGAAAAAGGCACCTTTCGGTGCCTTTTGTCTTATATCGGTGATGGCATCAACCCATATGCTGTTTAATCTGCTCCAGCAGCCGTTCAGCCGGCATATAGCCCGGCAACAGCGTACCATCGGGCAGAATAATTGCCGGGGTACCACTCAAGCCAAAATCGCGCACCAGGTTAAAGTGATCGCCAATCGGATTCTTGCAGGTTTTGTTGGCGATGCTTTTCTGAGCCTTGGCCGCCGTCATCGCTTTCTTCGGATCATCAGCGCACCAGACATTGACCAATTTGTCGTAAGACGGTGAGCCCAGTCCGGCGCGCGGAAACGCCAGGTAATGCACGGTAATACCAAGCGCATTCAACTGATTCATTTCGCCATGCAACTTGCGGCAGTATCCGCAATCGATATCGGTGAAAACCGAGATCTCGTATTTCTGATTCGGCGCCTTGAACGACACCATGCTGTTTTCGTTGACCTTGTCGAGTGCCGCTTTACGCATCGGTGCACGCAGCGCGTCCAATTCCTGCTTGGTGTTCTGGGTCAGGTTGACTGGCTTTTCCTTGGCGATATCCAGCAGCGTGCCGCCGAAAATCAGGTGATTGCCATCGGCCGAGACATAAACAATCTCGTCGCCCATTGCCACTTCGTAAACATTGCGAATCGCGGACGGACGCACGATATCAACCTTGAAATCCGGAAAGCGGGTTTCAATCTGTTTCTTGATACGATTTTCCGGGCTTTCGACCAGATTATTGGCCATGACCGGCATGGCCATGAATGCCAATACGGCAAACAACACTTTCATTGATTTCTCCATAACAGGTGCGCAGTCCTTGGACACCGGTGAATAGCATAAGTTACACCGACTCAGCCACGCGGATGGTGCCGTTGATGCAATGATTTTAACCGTTCGCGCGCCACATGCGTGTAAATCTGTGTCGTGCTCAAGTCACTATGACCGAGCAACATCTGCAGGCTGCGCAAATCGGCACCATGATTCAACAAATGCGTGGCAAAGGCATGACGCAATGTATGCGGTGACAACGAGCTGGAAAGCCCAGCTTGTTGGCCATGGTACTTGATACGGTACCAGAACGCCTGCCGGGTCAATGGTTCTGCCCGCTGGGTCACAAACAGGGCTTCATGCTGACGGTCATTCAATAGCTCCGGCCGGGCATACTGCAGATAGCGCTCCAGCCATTGCACAGCCTCTTCACCCATCGGCACCAGGCGCTCCTTGTTGCCTTTGCCGATAACCCGTAACACGCCCTGACGCAGACTGACCTGCGCCAGCGGCAGTGTCACCAGCTCGGTCACCCGCAAACCGCTGGCGTACATCAGTTCCAGCATCGCCCTATCTCTCAAACCCAAAGCCGACTCGATATCCACCGCGGCCAGCAACTGTTCAACATCGGCCTCTGTCAGGGTTTTCGGTAATGAACGCGAAGCACGCGGGCTTTCGACCTGTGCCGTGGGATCTTGGGTGCACCAGGCCATCTCTCTGGCCATCCGGAAGAAACGCCGCAGCGACGACAGACAGCGGGCATTGCTGCGGTGGTGAAAACCTTGTTCCAGCCTTTGTTGCAAAAACCGATGCAGTGTTTCGGCCTCGCAGGCGAGCAAGTGGCTGCCCCGTTGCTGTAGATACTGGCTCAGTGCAGAGAGATCACGACGGTAGGCCTGGCGAGTGTGCTCGGAAACTCCTTCCTGTAACCACAGCTGTTGCAGAAAACGTTCGACCCACGGCGCATCCTTTTCACTTAGTGCATAAACGGCTGTGCTGCCTTGCGAAGCCGGCAACTTCGGTTTGCGCTTGCTACCCACTACAGCGCCCCTTCGTGCGCTAAAAGCCAGTTTTTGATCGCCAGCATCTCGCCATCGGTAGCGCCGGCAAAACCTCCAATGCCAGTGGCGGCGACCACCCGATGACAAGGCACCACAACCGGTGTTGGATTGCGCCGGCAGGCACTGCCAACGGCGCGTGCTGAGCTGTTCAATTGCTCGCTGAGCTCGCCATAGCGACGCAATTGCCCGGCCGGAATCGTCGTCAATGCCTGCCAGACTTTTTGTTGATAAATCGTGCCCTGAGCTCGTATCGGCAGATCGAAACGGAACGACGGATCGCGTTCGTACTGACGCAGTTGTTGTTTGACGCGTTCGGTCAAAACCGAAGGCTTGGCGGTCTGGCTTGGCTGCGCGACAAACTCAATGCCCAAAAGCGATTCGGCATCACAGAGAATTTTCAGCAGCGAATACGGTGCTTGGTGGTAATCGATAAATTCGGTCATGCAAACGCAAACGATAAATCGGCAAGGAAATCAGCGTAACGAACTGTAGGTCCCAAAACAACAACGGGCACCCGAAGGTGCCCGCTGCGTTTCCACAAGACGAAACTGTTACACGTCCAGCTTTTCTTTGATACGGGCTTTTTTGCCCGACAGTTGACGCAGATGGTACAGCTTGGCTTTACGCACGTCACCGCGGCGCTTCAGCTCGATGCTGCCGATCAGCGGCGAGTAAGTTTGGAATACGCGCTCGACGCCTTCACCGTAGGAAATTTTACGGACGGTGAATGCGCTGTTGATGCCGCGGTTGCGCTTGGCAATGACGACGCCTTCGAACGCCTGCAGACGCTCACGGTCACCTTCCTTTACCTTGACGTTGACGATAACGGTATCGCCGATCGAAAACGCCGGGATTTCCTTGTTCATTTGTTCAGCTTCGATTTGCTGAATGATCTTGTTACGCATGGCAATCTCCTTCGTTTAACCACCTGCCGGCGGCTAAAGAAACTTAAGTTTTGGCCTGTTCCAGAGGTCCGCACCAATCGATGCGTACGTGGGCACTCCTTCGCATTACTCGCAAGTCATTCGCCATCGCTGGCGCTTTTCTCACGCTGATACTCATCCAAAAGCTTTTTTTCCTCTTTGCTCAAGACCCGATCTTTCAGCAAGTCGGGTCTGCGCTCCGAGGTCCGCGCCAGTGCCTGCTTCAGGCGCCAGCGACGAATCTGTTCATGGTGCCCGGACATCAGTACATCCGGCACCGCCCTGCCCTCGAACACTTCCGGGCGGGTGTAATGTGGGCAGTCCAAGAGACCATCCACAAACGAATCCTGTTCAGCCGATTGCTCGTCATTGAGCACACCGGGCAACAATCGGGCAACGGCGTCAATCAACACCATCGCCGGCAATTCCCCACCGGAGAGCACATAATCCCCGATGGAAATCTCTTCATCGACGACCATCTCAATGGCCCGCTCATCAATGCCTTCATAACGTCCGGCGAGTAACACCAGTCGTTCCTCACTGACCAGCGCCTTGACGCGCTCCTGGGTCAGCGGACTGCCTTGCGGGGACAGGTAAATCACTTTCGCTGCGCCACCAGCGCGCTTTTTCGCCTCGGCGACGGCATCCAGCAGCGGCTGGGCCAGCATCACCATGCCTGGGCCACCACCAAACGGCCGGTCATCGACGGTGCGATGCTTGTCGTGGGTGAAATCGCGAGGGTTGATGCCCTCTACCGCTAATTTCCCCAGCTTTACCGCCCGGCTGCTGACGCCATACTTCGTTACCGCATCGAGCATTGGCGGAAACAAGGTGATGACGCCAAACCACATCACCAATCCGCCTGCCAATCGACAATGATTTTGCCGGCTTCCATGTCCACATCAATGATGTAGGCCTCGACAAACGGCATCATCCGTTCGGTTTCGCCATCGCTCACGACCATGACCTGATTGGCCGGTGTTTCGAACAAGTGGCTGACCGTGCCGAAGCACTCACCCTGCTCGTTCTCGACCGTCATGCCTTCCAGATCCTGCCAGTAGAACTCATCATCGGCGGCATCCGGGATTTGATCACGGCGCACTTCGATAGCGGCTCCGTTCAACAACTCGGCGGCATTGCGGTCATCAATACCTTCCAGTTGGGCGACGATACCTTTACCGTGCACCCGACCGGTTTTCACTTTCATTTCCCGCCATTCACCATGGGTGAATACCTGCCACGGGCTATAACGCAGGATGTTTTCGACCGGGTCGGTAAAGCTATACACCTTGACCCAGCCGCGGACGCCAAAGGCGCCGGAAATCTTGCCCACTGCCAGGCGTTGCTCAGCACTCATCTTGACAGCGGGCGCGATTTTTTCAGGCAAGACAGCTTAGGCTTGCGCCGCAGCGTTTTGCTTGACGATCGAGGCGATACGCTCAGATGGCTGGGCACCAACGCCAACCCAATACTGGTAACGCTCGTTGTTCAGTTCGAACTTGACGGCATTGCCTTGGGCAACTGGGTTGAAATAACCAAGACGCTCGATGTAGCGGCCATCACGGGCACGACGGCTATCAGCAACAACGATGTTATAGAAAGGGCGTTTTTTGGAGCCACCACGGGGCAAACGAATAACTACCATGAGCCTGGATCCTTAATCTGAACCATTGAAAGAAGACACAAGGGGGCTAGTCCAAGCGTCCGAGGGCCGCGAATTCTACGTGAAAGTGGCCGGAAAGCAAACAGAAAATGACGGCAAAACCAGCAATGGCGCGGGTTTAGCCGGCTTCAAACGTGGTTACTGGTACGTTGATCAGCGTAAACCGGCGTTGATTTTCGCCAAGGTCTCGCCGCCAGGGCAAAGATCGGCATCCTGCAATTGCGCCAGCGGCCGCTTACAGGTACCGATATGGCTATGCAAATCCTCCGGGTTCTCGCTGACATACAGCAAGCCGGTAACCAGCTCACCTCTGGCCTGATGCTTATGCAGGTAATTCATCGCGCCAATGCGGTCATGGACATCGTAATCGAGATGTACCTTGCGCAGGCGAAGCAGTGTACCGTCGGACTGGGTGACATCCTGCACGGCGCCAGCCTCATAGCGCACTTCTTCCGCTTCGGCAGCCGGAATGATATCGATGCGGTTGACCGCCTCATTATGCTCACGAGCGTAGTCGTAGCTCTTCGTCGAACCGGAGTGGTTGTTGAACGCGACACAGGGTGAGACCACATCGATAAACGCCGCTCCGGGATGTTGCAGCGCCGCCTCGATAATCGGCACCAATTGTTCCTTGTCACCGGAAAAACTTCTTGCGACAAACGTGGCACCAAGCTGCAGCGCCATCGTGATCAAATCGACCGGAGCGTCGGAATTGACGACACCGCGCTTGCTGGCCGAACCGCGATCAGCCGTCGCCGAGAACTGGCCCTTGGTCAAACCATAAACGCCGTTGTTCATGACCAGATACGTCATGTTGACGCCGCGCCGAATACTATGAACAAACTGGCCGATACCAATCGAAGCGGAATCACCGTCACCGGAAACGCCGAGATAAATCAGATCGCGATTGGCGAGATTGGCGCCGGTCAGCACCGATGGCATCCGGCCATGTACCGTATTAAAGCCATGCGAACCGCCGAGAAAATACGTCGGCGCTTTTGAGGAACAGCCAATGCCGGACAATTTCGCTACCCGATGCGGTTCGATATTGGCGTTGAAACAGGCCTGAATAATTGCCGCGGAAATCGCGTCATGACCACAGCCGGCACATAACGTTGAAACGGCGCCTTCGTAATCACGACGGGTAAAGCCAAGCTTGTTTTTCGGCAGGCTGGGGTGATGCAGTTTGGGTTTGGCGATGTAGGTCATAGCGCAGCCTGCTTGGGCATGGATTCACAGTGGCCGAGATTCAGCGCGGTGCAAATCGTTTGGGTAATAAAACGCGCCGTGATCGGTGTGCCATCAAAATGCAGTACCGGAATCAGTTTGGCCGGATTGATCTGGCCTTCGTTGATTAAAAGCGAACGCAATTGGCCATCGCGATTTTGTTCTACAACAAACACTTTTTCGTGCCGATGGATAAACTCCATGACCGAATCCGGGAAAGGAAAGGCGCGCAAGCGCATCGCATCGATCACCAAACCGCGACGCTGCAAATTATCCATCGCTTCCTGCATTGCAGGACTGGTTGAGCCAAAATAGATAACACCGACCGTAGCCGGCGTGTCATGCGTCGTTTCGATGGGTTGCGGCACCAGCGATTTCGCCGTTTCAAACTTGCGCTGCAGCCGCTGCATATTCTCGACGTAATCCTCACCCCGTTCTGAATAACGGGCATTGGCATCCTTGCTGGTACCACGGGTGAAAAAAGCACCCTTGCTCGGATGGGTACCGGGATAGGTGCGATAAGGAATGCCGTCGCCATCGACATCCTGATAACGGCCGAATTTTATGCCGGCATCCAGTTGCTCGCGTGTAACAATTTTGCCGCGTTGCATATGCCGGTTTTCGTCCCATTCAAACGGCGCACAAAGTCGGGTATTCATGCCGATATCGAGATCGCTCATGACAAACACCGGTGTTTGCAGTTGATCGGCCAAATCCAGAGCTTGCGCGGCAAAATCAAAGCACTCCTTAGGGTCTTCCGGGAACAGCAGAATGTGCTTGGTATCGCCGTTTGATGCGTACGCACAGGAAAACAGATCGGCCTGCTGAGTCCGTGTCGGCATACCGGTCGAGGGGCCACCACGCTGGACGTTGATAATCGTCGCCGGTATTTCCGCAAAATACGCCAGCCCCAAAAACTCGGTCATCAGAGATACACCGGGACCGGAAGTCGCGGTAAATGCTCTGGCACCGTTCCAGCCGGCACCAACAACAATCCCTATCGAGGCAATCTCGTCTTCACCCTGGACAATCGCGAAGCGCTTTTCGCCGGAGGCTTTGTCGATACGGAACTTGTTGCAATAACTTTGAAAGGCATCGACGACCGATGTCGAAGGCGTAATCGGATACCAGGCACAAACCGTGGCACCGCCGTAAACACAGCCCAATGCCGTCGCGCTATTGCCTTCGATAAAAATCCGGTCACCAACGGCGTCAGCACGGCGAATCTTCAATCCGATCGAGGCACAGTTGAGATGGGTTCTGGCGTAATCGCGGCCACTGTGCAGCGCCTCGATGTTCGGTTCCAGTAACTTCTCTTTGCCCTTGTACATCTCACCGATCAGCTTTTCGACTTCGCCAATATCAATATCGAAAATCGCCGCCAAGGCACCAACATACATGATGTTCTTGAATAGCTGGCGCTGACGGGCGTCGTCATAACGCTCATTACAGATGCGAGTCAGCGGCATACCAATCAGGTTGATGTCATCACGCAACTGATCGGCATGAATGACGCGGGTGTTGTCATAGAAAAGATAACCGCCCGGCTCAATCTCGCGAAGGTCTTCATCCCAAGTTTGCGGATTCATCGCGACCATAAAATCGCAGCCACCGCGCCGCCCCAGGTAACCGGCTTCCGATACCCGCACTTCATACCAGGTCGGCAAACCTTGAATGTTCGACGGAAAAATATTGCGCGGACTGACTGGTACGCCCATGCGCAAGATGCTGCGGGCAAACAGCTCGTTGGCCGAGGCTGAACCGGAACCATTGACGTTGGCAAATTTCACGACAAAATCGTTGATGGACTGCAGAGCTTTAGTCATGGCTGGCACTCATCCTGGTCGCGATTGGCGTCACGCTTTCCTTGAGCGGCCGGATGCCGCAACCATTGCCTGCCTGGGCGGTATGCAGCAGAAATTTCTGCATATCCCAAGCGCCCGTAGGGCAGCGCTCGGCACAAAGCCCGCAGTGCAAGCAAACGTCCTCGTCCTTAACCATCACTCTGGAACTCTTCAGCGTGTCAGAAACATACAAATCTTGCTCGCTATTCAGTGCTGGCGCCTTTAGCTTTTTTCGCAGCTCATTCTCGTCAGCATTACCGGTAAACGTGATGCAATCCATCGGACAAATATCGACGCAGGCATCGCACTCAATGCATTTATTGTCGGTAAAAACGGTTTGCACATCGCAATTCAAACACCGCTGCGCTTCCTTGAACGCCAGCATCTCGTCAAAGCCTAGCTCAACTTCCTTGCGCAATTCTTTCAGCGCAATTTCCAGATTTTCCAGCGGCACTTTATAGCGTTGGTCAAGCGATATGTTGTTGTCATAGCTCCATTCGTGGATGCCCATTTTCTGACTAATCAACGACACCTCCGGTGCCGGTCTGACCGCTGTTTCCTTACCGTGACAATACAAATCAATCGACACCGCCGCTTCATGGCCATGGGCCACAGCCCAAATGATATTTTTCGGACCGAACGCCGCGTCGCCACCAAAAAACACTTTCTCATTGGTCGATTGCATTGTGGTTTTGTCGACAACCGGCATGCCCCATTTATCGAACATCAGGCCGATATCGCGCTCAATCCACGGGAGCGCGTTTTCCTGACCAATGGCGACCAGCACTTCATCGCATGCAAAGGTTTCAATCTCGCCGGTTGGTTTCAAATGGCGTTTGCCTTTTTCATCATATTCAGCAATGACTTTGTCGAAACTCATGCTGACCAGCACACCATTCTCAACATTGAAACTTTTCGGGTTCAGGTAATTGAGAATTTGCACGCCTTCGTGCAAGGCATCTTCTTTTTCCCATGGACTGGCTTTCATTTCTTCAAAGCCACTGCGCACGATGACCTTGACGTCTTCCGCACCGAAACGCAGCGCGGTACGACAGCAATCCATCGCGGTGTTGCCGCCGCCCAGTACGATCACTCGTTTGCCGACTTGCTTGACATGACCGAAGGCGACTGACGCCAACCAATCAATTCCGATTCGCACTTGTTTATAGGCGAGCGCCCTGCCCGGCACATCCAAATCCTTGCCACGCGGCGCGCCGGAGCCGACAAATACCGCATCAAAATTCTGTGCCAGCAAATCTTTCAGACTTTCGATGCGTTCACCGGCGCGAAAATCGACACCCAGTCGCATGATGTAGTCAATTTCTTCATCGATGACCGTTTCAGGCAAGCGAAATTTCGGAATTTGCGTACGGATAAAACCACCGGCTTTTTTCTCGCCATCGAACACGGTGACCTGGTAACCGAGCACGGCCAGATCGCGCGCCACCGTTAATGAAGCCGGCCCAGCGCCAATGCACGCGACACGCTTGCCATTTGACGATGCCGGCGTGGGCAACAACGCATCGATATCGTCCTTGTAATCTGCGGCGACACGTTTCAAACGGCAAATCGCCACCGGCTCCTTGCTTTCGCCATCTTCGACTCGGCCGCGACGACATGCCGGCTCACAGGGACGATCACAGGTTCGCCCCAACACACCGGGAAAGACATTCGAGCGCCAATTGATCATATAGGCGTCGGTATATCTACCAGCGGCAATCAGACGGATGTATTCGGGAACGGGAGTATGGGCAGGACACGCCCACTGACAATCGACCACTTTATGAAAGTAGTCTGGATGGCCAATATCGGTTGGCTTCACGCAGTTCCTCCTTCGGCTCACGCCGAGACGGGCGTGCGGAACATGGGTTCAAATGCTTTTAAAGCTCTGACGGATTTCTGTCAATAGTGTTCCCTTTCGCAGGGATTGGACTGTGCAGGCGATGTTGCAGTGCGTTTAAAACGCAAAGACGAGACTCAAGTAGTGAGGTTAAACAAGAATGGAGGAATTGAAACGAGGATTACACAACAGATGGAATGTGGGAGTTTTGATCCCCCTCCTGCGAAGGAGGGGTTAGCGGTGGTCAATCAGACGCGAATTCGAATTGAATTTTTAAAATGCGTAGCCTTGGAAGTTTACCCCCCGCCCTAGCCCCCCCTTGCCAGAACTGTCTCTTCTACACATTTTTTGTTGGAAGAACAGAACTTTAGAGAAAATAGACGATCCGATCTCCATCACTTAGGCGATGGAGATCGACAATGCCGAATGAAATGGATGCAGCACAGTGGGCCGAACAGCAATTCGGTCATTGTCAGCTGGGTGACAAACGGCGCAGCCGGCGCTTGGTGCAAGTGGCGACGGCGCTGGCCCAGAACGGTGGTGGCAACTTGTGCGCAGCGACACGCGGATTTGAAGCCGCCAAGGAAGCTGCGTATCGTCTGATCCGCAATCCCTCCGTCAATGCAGAAGCGATCATGGAAGCCGGATTTGAAGTAACCGCGCAGCGGGTAGCCAGTTGCCAATGCCTGTTGGCCATCGATGACACCACGAGTCTGTCCTACACCCATAGCGTTCGTGAATCGCTTGGTGATATCGGCCCGCGTCCCGATGTCAGCACGCGCGGCTATCTGGTGCATAGCACCTTGTTGGTCGATGCCGAGCGTGGCACGACTGAAGGCTTGATCGCGCAAACCTTTTGGTGCCGGGATGAAGCCGAACGCGGCCAAAGACATCAGCGCAAGCAGCGCTGTTATGCCGAAAAAGAAAGCTACAAATGGCAACACCATGCCGAGCTGATGCGGCAACGGTTGGCGGATAAAATGGTCGATGTTATTGCCGTCAGCGATCGGGAAAGTGACATCTATGAATACTTGCTCGACAAGGTGCAACACGGCGAGCGCTTCATCGTACGCGCCGCCCAGGACCGGCGACTATCGGAGTCGGATGAACGCCTGTCCGAAGCGTTAAGCGACGCCCCCAAATATGGCGAAAGTCGAGTCGAGGTGTCGCAACGCGGTGGCCGACCGGCGTGTCAAGCGACGCTGAGTTTACGCGCCGTTCAAGTCGAATTGGCGCCACCGAAAACCGATACCGACCACCGTGAATCATTGCGTGTCAACGTCGTCTGGGCCTGCGAGGAAAGCGCATCAAAAGATGCTTTGAACTGGGTACTGCTGACCAGTGAGTCGATAGCGGATGAACAAAAGATACAGGAGATCTTGCACCATTATCGTCGACGCTGGCGCATCGAGGACTTCCATAAAGCCTGGAAAAGCGGTTGTGGCGTTGAGCAGCAACGCCAGCAAAGCGCCGACAACCTGCAACGCATGGCGGTCATCTTGGGCTTCGTTGCCGTCCGGCTGTTGCAATTGCGTGAGGTGTTGGACAACACGACCATTGCTGAGTTGCCCTGCACCCAGGTATTGAGCGAAGTCGAATGGAAAGTGTTATGGGCAACCAGCCATCCGGCCAAACCATTGCCGAGACAAACACCCACACTGCATTGGGCTTACCAGTACATCGCTAAACTCGGCGGTTTTTATGACAGCAAACGCACCGGTCGCGCCAGTTGGGCGACGATACACCTTGGCCTGACTCGACTCGATGAGCGTGTTCAGGGATTTAACTTACTCCGCTCGCTCGATATCGCAGCTGTCTCTGGACCGAAGATGTGATCAAGAGACAGCTTGCCAGAAGGGGGAACATGTCAACGACGAGGCGGCATCATACCCGGCGGCAGCTTGCCGCCCATGCCACGCATCATCTTCATCAAGCCACCTTTCGATGACATTTTTTTCATCATCGTGTTCATCTGATCGTATTGCTTCAGCAAACGGTTGACGTCCTGCACCTGGGTGCCGGAGCCCATCGCGATACGGCGCTTGCGCGAGCCCTTGATCAGGTCTGGCTTGGCACGTTCCTGCGGTGTCATCGAATTGATAATGGCTTCCAGGCGGAACAATTCGCGGTCGTTAACCTGGGCTTTCGCTGCTGCCGGGATTTGGCCCATGCCGGGCAGTTTGTCGAGCATTGAGCTGATGCCGCCCATCGCTTTCATTTGCCGCAATTGCTCGCGGAAATCATCCAAATCAAAGCCTTTGCCTTTCTGCAATTTTTTCGCGAACGCTTCGGCTTTGGTTTTATCGACATCGCGCTCGACCTGTTCAATCAGGCTCAGCACATCACCCATGCCGAGAATGCGGCTGGCAATACGGTCCGGGAAGAATGGCTCCAGACCGTCAAGCTTTTCCGATACTCCAATAAATTTGATCGGCTTGCCGGTAATATGGCGAATCGACAGCGCCGCACCACCGCGGGCATCACCATCCGCCTTGGTCAGCACCACGCCGGTCAATGGCAGCGCTTCGTGGAAGGCTTTGGCGGTGTTCGCGGCATCCTGGCCGGTCATGCTGTCGACAACGAACAGCGTTTCAATTGGATTGACCGCCGCGTGAATGCGCTTGGCTTCATCCATCATTTCGGAGTCGACGTGCAGACGGCCGGCGGTATCGACAATCACGACATCATGGGCGCGATTCTTCGCTTCTTTGACGGCGGCTTTGGCGATTTCCACCGGGTCCTGACCGACCGAACTCGGGAAGAACGTAACGCCAACCTGTTGCGCCACCGTTTCCAACTGCTTGATCGCGGCCGGTCGGTAAACGTCGGCAGAAACCACGAGAACTGACTTTTTCTGCCTATCTTTCAATAACTTGGCGAGTTTGCCGGTGCTCGTGGTTTTACCCGCACCTTGTAAGCCGGCCATCATGATCACGGCTGGTGGCTGCTGGGCAAGGTTCAGGGCGTCGTTATGGTCGCCCATTGCATGCACCAGCTCGTCACGGACGATTTTGATGAACGCCTGACCCGGCGTCAGGCTGGTCATCACCTCAGTGCCAACCGCACGCTCTTTCACCTTATTGATGAATTCCTTGACCACCGGCAACGCGACATCAGCCTCAAGCAAGGCCATGCGCACTTCGCGCAGTGTATCTTTGACGTTGTCTTCAGTGATGCGGCCCTGGCCGGACAGCTTCTTCAGCGCGGCGTTCAGGCGGTCGGATAAATTGCCAAACATCGATTTCTCGCAGAAATGGTGTGGGGGTAAAACTCGATTGGGGCGCGATTATAGCGACAATCCGCTCACTACCGGTGACTACGTTACGTAGTCAGATGTACCAATACTGTTCGACTGCCCGGATGATGCCGGTGTTCCCACAGGTAAATGCCCTGCCAGGTACCGAGCGCCAATCCGCCATCAATAACCGGTATCGACAGACTGACCGCGGTCAGCGCGGCCTTGATGTGCGCAGGCATGTCATCAGCGCCTTCCAAGGTGTGCTCGTAGAGTTCATCGTGTTCCGGCACCAAGCGATTTAGCCAACGCTCCAGGTCGCTTTTCGCGGTTGGGTCGGCATTTTCCTGAATCAGTAGGCTGCAGGACGTGTGACGGACAAACAGCGTGCACAAACCCTCCCGCACGCCGCTGTCACGCACCAGCGTCTGCACTTTATCCGTGAACTCGTGCAGCCCCTGTCGTTTCGGCTGCAGGGAAAGTTGTCGTATCATGCGCCGCTCATCTCTGTGTCTCGGGAGCCTGGCCGCGTCAGGCTGATATATCGGTCATTCCCGCGTAGGCGGGAATCCATTGTTTTTCAACATTCTGGATACCCGCCTTCGCGGGTATGACAAAAAGTTTAATCGCGACTTTCTCGCTGCGATCTTCGCGTTTATCGAATCCAAGGTCCAGCACCAAGCTCATTTCACCGTGGAGCACACTAAGCAATGAATCTATTACTGCTCTCCTCCTCACGCGCTGGCGACAGCGGTTATCTGGAACATGCCCGCACGACATTGGCCGAGCATTTCGGCGAGCGCGAAGTGCTGTTCATTCCGTTCGCAGGTGTCACCATTGATTGGGACGCCTACTTGGAACGGGTACGCGAAGCCCTGGACCCGGTAGGCATTCGGGTAAGCGGCATTCACAAGGCGATTGACGCGAAAAAAGCCGTTGAAGAAGCAGACGCAATCGCCGTCGGTGGCGGCAATACTTTTCACTTGTTAAAGACGATTTACGATTGGGATTTGCTCGAGCGTATCCGCGACAAAGTGCAAAGCGGAACACCGTATGCGGGTTGGAGCGCCGGCAGCAACATCAGCGCACCAACTATCTGCACCACCAACGACATGCCCATCGTGCAGCCACCAAGCTTTGCCGCATTGAATCTACTGCCATTCCAAATCAACCCGCACTACACCGATGTGATGCCTGCCAACTTTCATGGCGAAACGCGGGCACAGCGTTTGGAAGAATATTTGACTGCAAACCCAAATCAGCAAGTGATTGCCTTGCCAGAGGGAACCGGACTTTTGCGACGCGGCAACAAGCTGGAGCGCGTGGGCGAAGCGGAGTTGTTGAGGTTTGTCGCGAAGAAGCCAGTGCAGAAACTGAGCGAGAAGGATTTGAGTTTCCTGCTTCAGTAATTGAATGTTCGTGTCTTGAAAGGAACGAAGCCACCTACATCGAAAAGAAACAATGGGGTCCCCGTATGCGCCAGCCGGCAACGAGCATTCGGAGGCCGGGTACGCCAGCTGGGGTTCGCGCGGATAAATAGCGAAGTACCAATGTACTTCGCGCCGCGCGAACGGGCTGAGCTCTGCGAAGCCCCGGGGTGCTGGCGTAGCACTGATAAGGCATGGATGCCGCGTCAGTGCGGCCCGAGCCGGAGAGTGCTTGTTGCCGGAGCTGCCTGGTCGAAGCAACGCAACTCACCTGGCGCTTCGGGGCGTGCTTCTTTTGCCTACTTTTCTTGCACGAGCAAGAAAAAAGCGCAGGAGCGCTTTTTCGTGCAAACCTGAAAGGTACAGCACATGGATGTGCTGTACAAAAGTAGGGCGACCGCCGGGGCGAATCCCGGCATTCTCAAAAGTCAAAAGTAACTCAAGTGCTGAAGCAAACCAGAAAATCAAAACTTATAAACCACCATAAAATGAATCCGATCCAAATCCCCATCAGCCCCATTCTCGGTTTCCCGCACGGCGTGTGACAATTCCACCCCAACATCCAGTTTTGGCATTGGCGAATTAATCAAGTTAACCCGAATCGAATTGACATCAGAAGTCGTAGTCCCGGCCGTCAACGCCGAGTCGTTATCCGCCGCCAATATCGAATAACTGAATGTTGAGCGCCAATCGCCACCCCAAACATGCCGCCAGGCAATGAACGCCGAGAACAGGTCAATGGCATCCAAATCTCCGCTGGCATCGCGCACGGCGTCCTGAATGGTATTGATGCCGACATAGCGGCCAATACCGGAACCATAGTTGACCGCCATGCGCAGATCATTGCGATCATTCAACATGATTTTTGAACTCAGCGCGACACCAAAACCGGTTTCAGTAGAGTCAAATGCACCATTATCCTCACCAAGCTGGCGCAACAAACCGGCGACGCCGATATGACCCCAGTCAGTTTTGATGTTGTAGCGCAGAACGACGTCCGGCAGCGCATTGTCATCAGTGGCAACCGAACTGCTAGTCTGGAATGGGTTGACGGTGGTTTCCGGATTCTCCAGCGAAACCGTAAATGCACCACTGGTGTAACGAAGCTGCGCTTGGCGTACGAACACCGTCGATTCCGATGGACCAATGAAATCGACCGCCTCTGGCAGCACGCCGACGTCCATGAAGTTGCTCCAACTCTGGCCGGCCAGCCAGTTGCCCCATTTCACCCAGGCATGACGCAGCTCCGGCTCATAACCGTTGGTTGAGCGCTCGTTTCCGTCTGCAGTAACCATGAAATCCATTTCCAGAAAGGTCTGGATTTTTTCACCATTGTCGAATGTCGTGGTCGTGCCAAAGTTGAAACGCGTTTGCTTGGCGTGTGCGTCAAACGCGCTATAACTGTCACCCGTTCCGACCGGAATGCTGCTCGGTACATAAAAATCACGTCCTGCCCCCGTGCCGACCCGTCCTGCGCTAAAATCGGAATGCATCGCCTCCAGCTTGATGAATCCGCCGTAGGTGAATGTGGTATTCGTTTCTGCCATTACCGCTGTGCTGCCGCAGGCGGCAATAATGGCCAATGAGAGTGCCCCGAGTGGTCTTGTCATGCTGTTATCTCCTCCGTTGCGTGGCGCTAACGGTATAACCATCCCAACTCGTACCGACTATTCTCCAATGGTCGAGACTAGACCAAGGTCGAATGGGAACTGACCTCCCCCGGCTGGGACACTTGGCACTGCAACATTAAAGATCAAACAAGGAGTTGGCCCGACATGACACAGAGCATTTACCCCGTTCCTGAAGACTTTGCCCGCGACGCTTCCGTTTCCGCCGAGCAATACAAAAAAGATTATCAACACTCGATTACCGACCCGGATGCTTATTGGGGTGAGATCGGCAAATGCGTCGACTGGTATCGCAGCTACAGCAAAGTCAAGAACGTGTCCTGGGACGCCAATGATCTGTTCATCAAGTGGTATGAAGACGGCACGCTGAACTTAAGTTACAACTGCCTCGATCGTCATGTTGCCAAACATCCGGATCGCACCGCGATCATTTGGGAAGGTGATCACCCGGCCGAGCATCGTTATATTTCCTATCGCGAATTGCTCGCGGAAGTGTGCCGTCTAGGCAACGCGATGCGCAGGCTCGGCGTCAAGAAAGGCGATCGGGTCACGATTTACATGCCGATGGTGCCGCAAGCGGCGGTCGCGATGCTCGCTTGTGCCCGCATCGGCGCCGTGCACTCAGTTGTATTCGGCGGCTTCTCACCGGATTCATTGGCCGGCCGCATCGCCGATTGCGATTCATCCATCGTCATCACTGCCGACGAAGGCCTGCGCGGTGGCAAGAAAATTCCATTGAAAGCCAACGTCGATGCGGCGCTGGCGCGCAGCGAGTGTTCCGGCGTCAAGAACGTCATCGTCGTGCGTCGTACCGGCGGCGAGATTTCCTGGAAAACCCAGCGCGACGTCTGGTACCACGATTTACTGGTTGGCGAATCGACGCAATGCGAACCGGAAGTGATGGACGCTGAAGATCCGCTGTTCATCCTGTACACCTCCGGCTCCACCGGCAAACCGAAAGGCGTGCTGCACACCACCGGCGGCTACCTCGTTTACGTCACGCACACGTTCCGGCATGTGTTCGATATCAAACCGGATGATATTTACTGGTGTACCGCCGATGTTGGCTGGATTACTGGCCACAGTTATCTGCTGTATGGCGCGCTGTCGAATGGCGCCAGCACGGTATTTTTCGAAAGCGTACCAAACTACCCGGACTGGAGCCGCATCGGCCAGGTCGTCGATAAACACCAAATCACCATTCTCTACACGGCGCCGACCGCGATCCGCGCCATGATGCGTGAAGGCGATCAGTGGGTGCGTTTGTCGAATCGCAAATCACTGCGTCTGCTCGGCTCTGTCGGTGAGCCGATCAACCCGGAAGCATGGCGCTGGTATTACGAAGTGGTGGGCGAGTCACGCTGCCCGATTGTCGATACCTGGTGGCAAACCGAAACCGGCGGCATGCTGATTTCGCCGTTGCCAGGGGCGACGCCGCTGAAGCCAGGCTCAGCCACGAAACCGCTGTTTGGCGTTGAACCGGCAATTGTCGATGGCGAAGGCAAGGAACTGACCGGCGCCTGCGAAGGTAACCTGATCATCAAGGATTCCTGGCCGGGGCAAATGCGCACCGTTTACGGCGATCACAAGCGCTTCATTGAAACCTATTTCTCGACCTTCCCCGGTCGCTATTTCACCGGCGATGGCGCTCGCCGCGATGAAGATGGTTATTACTGGATCACTGGTCGCGTCGACGACGTGCTGAACGTATCCGGTCACCGTCTCGGCACCGCCGAAGTGGAAAGCGCGCTGGTTGCGCACCCGAAAGTCGCCGAAGCTGCGGTCGTTGGCATGCCGCATGACATCAAAGGCCAGGGCATTTACGCCTACGTGACGCTGCAAGTGGGTGTCGAAGGTGACGCCACACTGCGTAAAGAGCTGATCGACTGGGTACGCCGCGAAATCGGCCCAATTGCCACACCCGATGTCATTCAATGGGCCAGTGGTTTGCCGAAAACCCGCTCGGGAAAAATCATGCGCCGCATCCTGCGTAAAATCGCCGCCGATGAAACCGAAAATCTCGGCGACACCTCGACGCTGGCCGATCCGGCCGTTGTCGATCAATTGCTTGATGGCGCGCATAAACTGAAGTCAGGCAAGTAACCGAACGATGGAAATGTCCGGAAGAATCCGGACCTACCAAGCTCGGCAGGTTCGAATTCATTCACACAACAACCCGTACAACCCTGTTCGGAAGAATCCGCACCTGCCAAAATCAGTAGGTGCGAGTTCATTCGCACGATAACCCGGACCATCCTGTCCGAATGAATCCGGACCTACCCAACTCGGTAGGTGCGAATTCATTCGCACAGCCAACGTATTGAGCACTCAGTGCCATGGTTTTCAGATGTTCACTTGAAAGAGTTGATCGACGATGAAAGTCTTGCTGGCCGACGACCACCCGCTATTCCGCGACGCGCTGAAACGCGCGATCGAATTCAGCATCGAGCAGGCCGAAGTCTTCGATGCCGATTCGGTCGCGGCGCTTTATGCGTTGCTCGAACAGCACAGCGACGCCGATTTACTGCTGCTCGATTTGCATATGCCGGGCGCCAAAGGCTTCTCGGCGCTCATTCATATTCGCGCCGCACAACCCGGATTACCGGTGATCGTGATCTCTGGTAACGAAGATCCGGCCATCATGCAACGCGCCATCGGTCACGGCGCCAGCGCCTACATCCCGAAAAACACCGCGCCGGAAACCATGTCATCGGCGATACGGGCCGTGCTCGATGGTGAAGTCTGGTTGCCAGCCGGCATCGATGACAAAACTACCTCAATCGCCCAGGAAGAAGCCGAAATCGCTCGCCGCATCAAGGAACTGACTCCCCATCAGTTCCGGGTGCTGATGATGCTGGCCGATGGTTCGCTGAACAAACAAATCGCCTACGATTTGGGCGTATCGGAAGCGACCGTCAAAGCCCATATGACCGCGATCATGAAAAAACTCGGCGTCACTAACCGCACCCAGGCTGTTGTTGCTGCCTCACGTTTACAAATCGAGCCGAATCATCACTTAATTGTGGTCGAAGACGAATAAGCGAAACTCAAATCTCGTAGCCCAAATAATCCACATGCGGCTTCAGCAACGGCAAGTGTGGTAACAGGTGCGCTCGATAATGTTGCCAACGACCCGATGCTCGTAGATAAATCGGCTCAGCCACTTGCTGATAACTGTTAGTGCGCACGCGATCACGGGTGTTCAAGCGTGCATCCCTGTCCAGCATGGACTGCTGAGCCTCAATGCCGAGAAAATCGCAAACCTGTTGTAATGCTGCTTGCGGGTCGCTGACCAAGGCTTCATATCGCACGTATTTCATATCCGGCGAATAGCGCTCAACGAACGTCTGCCAAATCCGCATGACCTGGTCGTAGGTACGGCTACAATCCGTCAGCGTATCGAAGTGCACGAACGCTTCATTGACGGCGTACTGCTGCATGAAGTTGCTCAGTACGACATCGCAAGGATGTCGCAGCGAAAACAGTAATTTCGCTTTCGGAAACAATCGATGAATCAGCGCCGCATGTATCGTTCGCATCGGCAGTTTGTCGACAATCAACTTGTATGGACGCTGAGGCAGAATTGAGGCAAGGCGTTGCCGGTACAGTTGGCGCAGTTCGTCCAACTGCAGCTCGCTAAACGTATCGAGGTTTTCCGGATAACCTGCACCGATCGCATTCAAACGAGCAATCACCCATTCCAGGGTTGCTTGCTCTTCAATCGACACGACATCCGGATGTACGGCCAACATGGTATCCAGCAGCGTGGTGCCAGAACGCGGGAAACCAATCATGAAACAAAGATCTTCACCCAGCTCGCCCGGTGCGGAGAGTGATGCGGTAATTTGGTTATGTTCAAGCCAGTTCTGAATGCGCTGACAGAGCGCCGGAAACGCTTCTTTATCGACGCTTTGTCGCCGTTGACTGTTCGCCGCCAGCTGATTGCCCTGCAAAAACGCGCGGTAAGCGGGCTCGTATTGCTTGTCCCGATCCAACGCCGAACCCAGCTCAAAAAAGTATTGCTGGGCGAGACGTGACGGCAACTGCCTGGCATCCAGCCGTTGCAATAGTTTGACCGCGTCGCCAGGCTGTCCTTTGCGCCGGGTCAGCTTGGCAACCTCCAGCAGTAAAGCAGGGTGCTGTGCGCCAGTGGTCTGTGCTCGGCGCACTGCTTGTTCAGCCTTCTCTAACTCATTGCTCTGCTCGTGCACTCCGGCTAGCTCAATCCACGCTTCGACATCCTGCGGGTTCAGCTCAATGGCCTTTTGCAGCGCTTGCATTGCTGCGGAAGTCTCCTGGAGCTCGTTCAACAACACGCCATAGTAGTACCAGGCCGTAGCGTGTTTTGGTACCAGTGCAAGCGCTTGTTGATAGCGTTTTTTTGCCTCGTCGAACCGGCCCAACAAATGCAAACTTAGACCGGCATTCATCAATGCCTCAACATCGTCGCCGTCATGCGATAACAATTGTTCAAAACAATCGAGCGCTTCGCGGCCGCGCTCCATGGCAAACAAACTGATGCCAAGATTCAATCGCGCAGAACGATAACCCGGCGCCAATTCGCAAGCTCGCTGAAAGACGCTGATCGCGTCCGGCAACTGGCCAAGCGCACGTAATACGTGACCTTGATTGTGCCAAGCTTCCGCATAGTGTTTGTCTGCAGCGACAGCGCTCTTGAACGCGGCAAGCGCCTGCTCGGGTCGCCCCATATTGTGCAGTGCACGGCCAAGATGATTCTGAGCTGTGGCCAATTGCGGTTGCATCTTCAGCGCCTTTTCGCAGCATTGAACCGCAGCGGGCAAACTGCCGGCAAAGTGCGCCAATATCGCTTGACTGACTAATGCCTCGGCATCCGAACCCATTGTCAGCCGCGTAGCGATCTGCGCGGCTTGTTCATTCCTGCGCTCGCCGATCAGCAACTCTCGTAGCATGACATCGGCATCACGTTGTGGGTGTTGCGTGTACAACAGTTGTTGGGCCGCGGAAAGCTGCTGATCGGCGAGCAGGCTTCTGGCCTGCTCCATACTGGCGCGAGAATACATGAAACGTTTTTCCTGACAGCGCTATATCGCTGGTGATGAAGGAGTTGAAGGCGTCAATGACAGGTCGTGATTATAGGGCTATCGATTCGGGACGCAACGTCGATTACCTGGCGCTGAGAAACGCCCGAAGCGCACCCGGCTTAACCGGTTTACGCAATACCGTGACACCCGCCTCTTTCGCCCGCTTCGCCAGCGCTTCACTGTGATCGGCAGTAATCAACGCACCGCTGATGCGGGTGCCGTGGACCTGGCTCAGCTTCAGCAGCAACTCCAGTCCGTCGACCGCTTCGCCGAGATGGAAATCAGCCAGGATGACATCAGGCTGGGCAGACATCTGCGTCTCGGCATCCATCGAGTTTTGCGCCAGCAAGGCTTGGCAGCCCCATTTGCCAAGCACGGCTTTCATGCCAATTAAAATATCGGGCTCATTGTCGATGCACAGCACTTTCAAGCCATCCAGTGCCTGACCTTTGCTGACTGGCATCGGTTCGTTAAGCGTCGGGAACGCCGCTTCGGCGCGTGGCACATCTACGTAAAACATGCTGCCGTGCCCCAGCTCGGATTGCACACCAATGGCATGCCCCAGCAACCTTGCCATCCGCTCGCAAATCGCCAGGCCCAACCCCATGCCTTTCTCGCCCCAGGGCGAGATTTCACCGGTGCGCTGAAATTCTTCGAAAATGCTGCGTAGATGCACCGGCGCAATACCGGGGCCGGTATCCCAGACTTCGAGGCGCAGCGAATGCGCTTGCCGACGCACACCAAGCAGCACACGACCGCTGCGGGTGTAGCGCAAGGCATTGCTGATAAAGTTCTGCAAAATTCGGCGCAACATTTGACGATCGCTCTGCACCCAAACGGAGGTGTTGATGCATTCGAACTGAATGCCGCGTGTCGCCGCCAACGGCGCAAACTGCAAACGCAAATCAGTAAACAATTCCACCAGTGGAAATGCCGTGCGATTGACCGTCAACGCACCGCTATCGAGCCGGGAAATATCGAGCAGCGCGGACAACAATTCTTCCGCCCCGCGCAAGGCACCATCGATTTGTTTGCTGAGCGTGAATAGCTCCGGGTCATCCGAATCATGTTGGCTCAGCGCCGTGGTAAACAAGCGCGCCGCATGCAATGGCTGCAACAAGTCGTGACTGGCGGCTGCGATAAACCGGGTTTTTGACTGGTTCGCCTGAATTGCTTCCTGTTTGGCTTTTTCCTGGGCATCGAGCGCTTGTTGCAAGGCTTCGGTGCGCTCCTGTACCCGCGCCTCCAACTCGATATTGGCTTCTGCCAGCGCCAGCTCGGCTCGCCGACGTGCAGAGATATCCTGAAAAATTACGTAAAAACCTTGCTGCTGTTGATTGGTGTCAAACTGCGGCAAATACGCACCGAGAGCGTAAACCGGGCTGCCATCGGCTTTGCGTAACTGAATTTCAAATTCCTGACGCTCGCCTTTCAACACGCCATCGATATACGGTTGGCGACGGGCGATATCTTCCGATGACAACACCTGATATGCCGTTTGCCCGAGCACTTGCTCACGACTTTTACCAATCAATTCCAGATAGGCCCGATTGACGAAGCGATAGGTCAAGCGGATGTCCATGTAGGCCAGCAATACCGGCACGTTATCGGTGTACACGCGAATCGCGTGCTCGGACTGGCGCAGGTTTTCTTCGGCTTGTTTGAAATGCGTGATATCGGTAAACGTCGTGACAAAACCACCACCGGGCAACGGCTGCCCGCGCATTTCAATGACGCGACCATCTGGCCGCACGCGCTCAAACACGTGAGCACTGCCGATACGCATATGGTGCAAACGTTTGCGCACATGCTGTTCGACATCACCCGGTCCGCACTCGCCGCGTTCGGCGTTATAGCGAATCAATTCCGCGACCGGACAACCGATGTAAACCATGCCATCCGGGTACTCGAACATTTCGGTATAGCGCCGGTTCCAAGCGACGAGGCGCATATCGGCATCGACGACAGAAATTGCCTGCGGAATATTTTCCATCATCGTTTGCAACAAGCCACGGTTGAATCGCTGCTCCTGCGAAGACTGATCGAGCAAAGCGATAACCAGACCGATATCCATACCGGTGCCGCGCAGTGCGGTGGTCAGCATCATTCGCGATGACGCCGCGCCCATCACACCGGCCAATGTCCGCTCGGCAAAACGAATCCAGCCGCGGTCGGCAAGCTTGTCTTCCTGGAGCGGTTCTTCGCGTTGCGCGGCATAAGCGCTGAACACACTCAGGGCTTGGGCATCGCCGATGATGCGCGCGGTAATCGCGCGCAATTCACCGACCCGCAAGCGACCGGCCTGCTCGGCTTCGCGTGCGCCTTCCGGCGTGACATACGGGTTCAGATAAAACGCCGCGTCGGTGCGCTCCTGCAAGCTTGGCCGGGTGCGCAGCGAGACAATCACATACAAACTGATATTGGCCATCAGACTCCAGAACACACCATGGGTCAGCGTGTCCCAACCTTCGAGCGCGAATAACGCCTGCGGCTTCAGCCAGGAAATATTGAACAAGCCTTCTTGCAGCAAAGTGGTTTGCCAGACACCGCCTTGAATCAACGTTGGTAACAGCAGCGTGTAACTCCACACCACGAAGCCGCCAAACAAGCCGGCTATCGCGCCGCGCCGCGAGCCACCGCTCCAATACAAACCACCCAGCAACACCGGTGCAAATTGCGCGGCGGCGGCAAATGCCAGCAAGCCAATATCAGCAAGATAAGCAAACTGTTCAATCAGTCGATAAAAGCCATAACCAAGCAGCGCGATCAACAAAATCGACAAGCGCCGCACGGTTTTCAGCACGCCCGACAAATCCTGTCGCGATGGCACATCAAACAAACGCCAACGCCAGAGCAACGGCATGACCAGATCGTTGCTGATCATCGTTGACAGCGCGACCGTGGACACCAGCACCATGCCAGTCGCTGCCGAGAAACCGCCGATAAACGCCAACACCGCCAGCCAGTCAGCGCCGAAATAAAGTGGCAACGTCAGCATCGCCATGTCGGGCGTCATGCCAATCGCTTCGCGATGCAGTAGCGCCAGTGCCGCCACCGGCAACACCGCCAAACACACGAGCAGCAGGTACACCGAAAACATCCAGCGCGCGGTTTTGATATGGCGGGTGTCTTCACACTCGACCACCGTGACATGAAACTGACGCGGCAAACAAAACAGCGCGGCAAACGCCAGCAATGTATGAGTGAAGAAACCGGCCGGCACAGCGTTCGGCGCCGCCAGCATTTGCAAGCGCGGGTCGTGCAGCAAATGGTTCCAGTTGCTGTCGAGCTTGCCGAGCTGGTACAGCGCAAACAGCGCGACGGCGACCATCGCCAACAGCTTGATCACCGACTCAGTCGCCACCGCCAACATCAAACCGCGATGGTGTTCGGTTGCCTCAATACGACGCGTGCCGAACAAAATGGCGAACAAGGCCATGCCAATGGCAACAAAAAACGCCGTATCACTGAATAACCCGCTGGCGCCATTTTGCTGTCCGGTCAGCACATCGAAACTCAGTGACACCGCTTTGAATTGCAAGGCCAAGTACGGCAACACGCCGACGACGGCGATCAGCGCCGCCAACGCGCCGAGCTGGCGCGATTTGCCATAACGAGAGGAAATGAAGTCGGAAATCGACGCGATATTCTTGGTTTTGCCGATCAGCGCCAGACGCTCAAGAATGTTGGCGCCGAATAGCAACAACAGCAAAGGCCCCAGGTAAATCGGCAAGAAGCGCCAGCCTTCGTGAATGGCAGAACCGATGGCGCCATATACCGTCCACGATGTGCAGTACACCGCCAACGTCAAACTGAACAACACGGGCCGAAAGCGTTGCAGCGATTTCGGCAGGCCAAAGCGGTCACCCCACCAGGCAACGGCGAACAGCACACCGACATAGGCAACACTGAGCGCCGGAATCAGCCAGTTATTCATCGCTTGCGCCTACCGCCACGGGAACATCCACCACGAACAGCCAAGGCAGCTAGCTTACTCGACCTTAGCCAAAAGTCGAATGCTGAAAGCCTTCCGAGTCGACCAAAGTCGTAAGCCGGCCGCTATGGATAAGCGCTATTGTGTAGCGGACCAGTCCCGGCGTTTATGCCGCGTGCGATAGATCAGAATGTTCAAACGCGCACGCGACATCAACGCTCCCCCTTTACCCTTTCCCACACGGGTAGAGAGGAATTTGGATGACGTCGCTGCGCGACTTTCACCGTAATAGAAGGAGGGAAAACAATGAGCAGCTCCAGCAATGGTTCCGCCAAAGCCTATTGGGCCGCAAACAAGCGCGTACTGGCGCTCTGTTTGAGCCTGTGGGCCATTTTCGGTTTTGTCCTGAGCATTTTCTTCGCTGAACCACTCAACCAATTTGAGTTCTTCGGCTTCAAGCTGGGATTCTGGTTTGCCCAGCAAGGCGCCATCTACGTGTTCGTAGTGCTGATTTTCTATTACGCCAAACGCATGAACTACCTCGATCGTCACCACGACGTGCACGAAGACTGACAGGAGCGCCAACATGTCTGTACAAACCTGGACTTATTTGATTGTCGGTTTGAGTTTCGCGCTCTATATCGGCATCGCGATTTGGAGCCGCGTTGGTTCCACGAAAGAATTCTATGTTGCTGGCGGCGGCGTGCATCCAGTCGTCAACGGCATGGCAACCGCTGCGGACTGGATGAGCGCAGCCTCATTCATCTCGATGGCCGGCCTCATTTCCTTCATGGGTTATGACGGCGCCGTTTACCTGCTCGGTTGGACCGGCGGTTACGTGCTGCTGGCCTTGCTGCTCGCGCCTTATCTGCGCAAGTTCGGCAAATTCACCGTGCCGGATTTCGTCGGCGATCGTTACTACTCGCGCACCGCTCGTATCGTCGCGGTGTTCTGTGCGATTTTCGTGTCGTTCACTTACGTCGCCGGGCAAATGCGTGGTGTCGGAATCGTATTCTCGCGCTTTCTGGAGGTGGACATCACCACCGGCGTCATCATCGGCATGGCCATCGTGTTCATGTACGCCGTACTCGGTGGCATGAAAGGCATCACCTATACGCAGGTTGCACAATATTGCGTGCTGATTTTTGCCTACATGGTCCCTGCCATTTTCATTTCGTTCATGATGACTGGCCATGTTATTCCGCAGCTGGGTTTTGGTGCCGAACTGAATGACGGCTCCGGGCAATATCTATTACAGAAACTCGATGGGCTAAGTACCGAGTTAGGATTCGCGGCGTATACCGACGGCAGTAAAGGCATGATGGATGTCTTCTGCATTACGCTCGCGCTGATGGTCGGAACCGCTGGTCTGCCACACGTTATCGTTCGCTTCTTCACGGTGCCGAAAGTACGTGATGCCCGCAGCTCGGCCGGTTGGGCGCTGCTGTTCATCGCCATTCTCTACACCACCGCTCCGGCTGTTGCCGCGTTTGCGCGCGTCAATATGATCGAAACGGTCAACGGTAAAGACAACACCGGCACGCTGTACAGCGAGGCACCGGAATGGGTCAGCAACTGGGAAAAAACCGGGCTGATCAAGTGGGAAGACAAGAACAATGACGGCCGCATGTTCTATCACAAAGACCCTGCGTTGAATGAAATGAACATCGATCGCGACATCATGGTGCTGGCCAACCCGGAAATCGCCAATCTGCCAGCCTGGGTGATTGCGCTGGTTGCCGCCGGTGGTCTTGCCGCCGCGCTATCAACCGCAGCGGGTTTGTTGCTGGTGATTTCCAGTTCGATTTCGCATGACGTGTTGAAGAATGTGTTCATGCCAAATATCTCGGAAAAACAGGAGCTGCTCTATGCGCGCGTTGCCGCCGCGTTTGCGGTGGTCGTTGCCGGCTTGCTCGGCATTTATCCGCCCGGATTCGTGGCACAGGTCGTTGCCTTCGCGTTCGGATTAGCAGCCGCTTCGTTCTTCCCGATTATCGTGCTCGGCGTGTTCTACAAGCGCCTGAACAAATGGGGCGCCATTTGGGGCATGGTCACCGGTATCGGCTTTACCGCCGCCTACATCATCTACTTCAAGTTCATAGTCGATGCGGCGCAAAACGTCCCAGCCAATTGGTTCCTTGGCATTTCGCCAGAGGGTATCGGTGTCGTCGGTATGATCATTAATACCGTGGTCGCGCTGGTCGTTAGCCACAGCACCAAAGAACCGCCACAACATGTGCAGGACCTGGTCGAGAGTATCCGCATTCCGCGTGGTTCAGGTACCGCTACGCATCATTGATCACCTCTCTCGTTGTGTTGATGAGTTAGGGCGCTTCGGCGCCCTTTTTTCTGCTATGGTTCAAACAGCCTCCATTGCCTGAAACGTCAATGATTAGCGAATTCGACTTTTCCGAAGCACCGTTCAGTTTTCTGACTGCTGAGCAGCAGTCGCTGCTGCGCCGTCATCTGAGTCTGGAGTATTTTCCGGCCGGCACCATCATCGTCAAAGTTGAAAGCGCCGCACCGGGCTTGTATCGGGTCATGAAAGGTCATGTGCTGGCGTTTCAACATCAGGCTCAAGGCCGGCAGTTATTCAGCGACTATCACGAAGGCGATTTGTTCGCGGCTTATGGACTGCCAGAGCAACGCGCCCACTACGAATATCAAGCTGCCGAAGACAGCATTTGCTATTTGCTGAATCGCGATGTCTTTCTGCAATTGCTTGATGAAAACAGCGCGCTCCAGGCCTGGTTCAGCGGCGCGCTGGAGCATAAATCACGGGGCATTCAACAGCGCGACGACTTACCCGAGCTGGCCGGCATGATGCTGTCACGGGTTGGTGAAATCCGGCTGCATCAACCGGTTTGGGTTAATGCGCACGCGACCATCCGCGAAGTGACCGAGAAAATGCAAGCGGCCGATGCCGATGCCGCGCTGGCGGTGATCGGTAGCGACACCGGCATTGTCACCCGCACCGATTTGCTGCGAGCGCTTACCCAGCACAATTTGTCACCGGACTCCGCTATCGGCCCTATCGCCTCCTATCCGTTGATTGCCGTGCGCGAAGAAGATTTTCTGATGCAAGCGCTATTGACCATGACCCGGCATCGCATTGATCGGGTTGCCGTTACCCATGAAGATGGCGTCATGTCGCTGCTCGGCATGAACGAAATCTTAAGTCACTTTTCCACGCACTCGCATGTCATTACCTTGCGTATCGCTCGCGCCCAACAACTCAGTGATTTGACCGCCATTGCCAGCGACATGCATCGACTCACCGCGACGTTGTATCAACACGGCGTGCATATGCAGGCATTGGGCGAACTGATTGGCGCCTTGAATGCCCAGTTGATGGAACGCGTCTTTACGCTGACCTTTCCTGTCGATTGGCAAGACGATTGTTGTCTACTGGCACTCGGCAGCGAAGGCCGACATGAGCAATTGCTACGTACCGATCAAGACAATGCGTTGGTGCTGGCACGCGATCCGGATACCGCCTTGGTGCAAGCAGCCGAAGCATTCAGCGCCGCGCTGTTGCAGCTCGGCTTCCCACCCTGCCCCGGCCAGATCATGGTCAATAATCCGTATTGGCGACGCACCACAGAAAAATGGTCAGAGAGTATTTTTCGCTGGGCGGAACAGGGAGAGGCTGAAGCATTCATGCATCTCGGATTGCTCAGCGATGCCCGTGCGGTCGCCGGTAACGCCAGCCTGTTGAACCCGATTGAGCAAACCATGAAGCAACTGGCCAGCAATAAAATCTTTTTGCGCGCCATCGTCGCTGAGGCACTGGCCTTCCAAAGCGCGTTCACGATTTTCGGCCGCCTGCGCAGCGACCGTTCCGGTATTGATCTGAAAAAAGGCGGCATATTCCCGTTGGTGCATGGCATCCGCGTGCTGGCGCTGGAAGCGGGAATACGTACCAGCAGCAGTTTTGATCGCATCGAGCGTTTGCGCGAGCTGAACATCCTGCGCAGCAAAACTGCCGCCAATCTGAAACAAGCACTGTCCGTGCTGATGCGCTTACGCCTGAATCAACAACTCAGCGACTACCGCTTTGCCGAAGCGCCGGACAACGCCGTCTATCCGGAGCGTATGCGTTATCTTGATCGTGAATTGCTGCGCGACGCGCTGCGCGTCGTAGAACAACTGAAAGAGCTGCTGAAAAGCCGCTTTCAACTGTAAACCGTCATGCTCAGCAAATGGCTCGCCGGATTTTTTC
The DNA here is from genome assembly GCF_009756665.1 of Permianibacter aggregans. Classification (GTDB taxonomy): domain Bacteria; phylum Pseudomonadota; class Gammaproteobacteria; order Enterobacterales; family Permianibacteraceae; genus Permianibacter; species Permianibacter aggregans. The sequence goes on along the minus strand of NZ_CP037953.1, from coordinate 3,751,163 downwards.
CGAGCAAAATCCCCGATGAACTAGTGGCGATCGATCTCGAAACCAGCTCGCTTGATCCGCGCGCAGCCCGCATCTTGTCAATCGGCGCCGTGCGCATCGCCAAGCGACGTGTGCTCATAGGCGAAGCCCTGCATTATCATATCCTGACCCGAGCAGAAGACGTGCATGAAACGGCGGTCATTCATGGCATTCGCGGTATCGATGTCGAACAAGGTTTACCGATTAAAGAGGCACTGAACGCGCTGCGTGAGTTTATTGGCGAAAGACCATTACTCGGCTATCACCACAGCTTCGATCGCCGGGTATTGAATCTGGCGCTGCAACGCAACGCGCTACCAGAGCTCAACAACCCCGCCATCGAACTCGCCGCACTCTATCAACGCCACTGGCAAAAACGCCATCCGATCACACCACCGAATCTCGCGTTCGAACAGATTTGCGCGCAGTTCAATATCGAACCAATAGGTCGCCACACCGCGCTTGGTGATGCCGCTACAACGGCGCTTTGTTATCTGGCGTTGACGCATCAGCCCTGAAAGTAGCATTGCTTTCATCAATTGATTTGTCATTCCCGCGTAGGCGGGAATCCAGTCTCAGCTTTTCTAGATTCCCGCCTGCGCGGGAATGACATGCAGTTTTCTCTTTCTTCAGTCAAGTGCTCACAGCATCCAGACTTTCGCACCATCCTCACACCGTCACGGCAATATTGCGCTAGGAACCGTCAACAGACTTCGGCCAATATAGTAGGCTTTGTGTTTTCCTCCCGAGAGCTCACCCCATGCAGAAGTTGAAGTGCCTCGCCCTGTCTTGCCTATTCTCTGCAGCGTTCGCCACCCTCCCTGCCGATGCTGCAGCGCCGAAAACCGATTCCTGGACCAGCAGCGTGCAACAGGCACAGCACCAGAGCGGTTTATTCGACCTGTATTGGAACGCCGATAAAAACCAACTCCATATCGCCGTCGGTGCCAACACTGGACCGTTGCTGCTCGGTGCTTCGTTGGCACAGGGCCTTGGCTCCAACGATGTCGGCCTCGACCGTGCCAGCGTCCGTGAATTTCGTTTGGTGGAATTCCGTCGCTACGGCAACAAGGTGCTGCTGATACAACCCAACCAGCGCTTCATCGCCGACAGCGAATCGGCCGCCGAACGCCAAACCGTTGCCGAAGGCTTTGCTGATTCCGTGCTGTGGGCTGGCGAAATCATCGCGACCACCGGCAATGGCGATCAACAGCGTTGGCTGCTCGACTTCTCCTCATTCGTGCTTAGCGATCAATTCGGTATCGCGACGCAGATTCAGCAAACCGATGGCAATGCCTATCAAATCGATGCGTTGCGCAGCGTCGTGCTCGGTGAAGAGCTGAAAAGTCATCCGGAAAATATCGAGCTGGAAGCACTGCTGACATTCGCTGGCAAAGGCGACGGCAAATTCGTCGGCGATGTGGCGATGACCAACTCAGCATTAACCATGCGCCAGCACTTGAGTTTTATCAAAGCACCCGACGCTGGCTTCAAACCGCGTGCCTATCATCCGTACTCCGGCGGTTTTGTTCACAACCGCATGGACTTTGCTCAACCGCTGGACAGTGCCTTGTTGCAACCATTGCAAGTGCGTTTCCGGCTGGAAAAAATTAACCCCGGGCCCGCCCCATCCAAAGTCAAAAAACCGATCGTGTTTTATCTCGACCCCGGCACACCGGAGCCGGTGCGCTCCGCGTTACTTGATGGTGCCAACTGGTGGAAAACCGCATTTGAAAAAGCCGGCTTTATCGATGCATTCCGCACCGAAGTTTTGCCGGAAGGGGTAGACCCGACCGATAGCCGCTACAACTTTATCGCCTGGACCCATCGTGCCACACGTGGCTGGTCATACGGCGCTTACCTGCACGACCCGCGCACTGGCGAAATCATTCGCGGCGTCGTTAATCTCGGTTCGCAGCGCGTCCGTCACGATATTCTGATTGCTGAAGGCTTGTTGGCGCCGTACGGCAAAGCCAACGAAGCCGAACTGAAAAACGAAGCGCAGCAAATGGCCCTGGCGCGTCTGCGGCAATTGTCCGCGCACGAAGTGGGTCATGCGCTCGGACTCAATCATAACTTTGCCGCCAGTGTGCAAGGCAACGGTTCCGTCATGGATTACCCGCATCCGCAAGTTCGTCTCGATGACACCGGCAAAATCCGTCTCGATACCGCCTACGATGTCGGTGTCGGTGCCTGGGATGATTACATCGTCAAACATGCTTATGGTGTGTTCGAAAATGACCAGCAGGATTTGCTGGCACTGCGCCGTGATGCCCGCGTCGCTGGCTTGCAGTACATGGCCGATGCCGACGTGCGCTTTATCGGTGCCGCGAACCCACACGGCAACTTATGGGATTTCGGCGGTGACACACTACAAACCTATGACCAGCTGATGCGCATACGCGGCATTGCGTTAAGTAACTTCGGCCGACATGCGCTACCGCCTACACACAGCACTGGCGAACTGCAAACCCGATTGGTTCCTATCTATTTATTGCATCGCTATCAGCTTGAAGCCGTCGCGCGCTTGATCGGCGGCGTTTCCTACGCCTATCTGAATGCCAACGAAACCGAAGCGCGCTTACAGCCGGTTACTGGCGATCAGCAACGCTTGGCACTGCAACGTATGTTGCAAGCGCTATCACCACAAACCCTTACCTTGCCCGATTCGCTTCGCACGCAATTGCTGCCGGTCGCCGAAGGTTATAACCGTACCCGCGAAGCCTTTGATACCCGCACCACGCCGATGTTCGATCCGATCAGTGCTGCCGAAGCCACCGCCGCCTACACACTGGATATGTTGCTGGCGCCGGAGCGCTTGAATCGCATTGCGGAATACCAACATGGTAATGACTCGCTGCGTTTGGGTACCGTGTTCAATCAGCTTTATGAAGAAGTTTGGGAAAAGCGTGTTCGAGATGACTCGCCATTGGCGCCAGCAATCGATCGCACGGTCAAACTCACCTCGATACACAAATTGATTGCCTCGTATCAATCACCGAAACTGCACGAAACCGTCAAAGCGGAACTATGGCAGCAATTGAAAACCTGGCAAAAAGAAATTGCCTCAGACCGGCGTCGCTCGGCAACCCATGAATACGCAGCATCAATACTGGAAACGTTCTTTGCCGCGCCAGCCGAGTTCAAACCCAGAGCGGATTATCGACTGCCTCCTGGCTCACCGATTTGATCCATGATAGTTCCGGTAGGTTGGGCAGAGCGAAGCGAAGCCCAACACTTCGACCTGTATCAACTTCAGAATGTTGGGCTTATCAGCCCAACCTACCGCGCTTCATATAACGCGCGAGAAAAATAGCCAACCGAATGCGGAACAAGTCAAACTTTGGCAGACCATGCTGTTCTAACCAATTTGGAAAATTATCTCGTATTTCCACATTTTCGAAGCTACCCACTATACTCATCAACCCTCTAATCTTCGCTTTCTGATGGTCTAGCCCAATATGATTTATAAAGCAAACTAAAAGAACATGCAAAGCAACCAAACGATCCCAACGAAATCGACCCTCCCCTTTTGATAACCCATCAAAAAAACGAAATACGTCATCCGGAAAATCATCAGATTCTGCACACTTAAGATACTCGTCATAACTCAACTCTTTTCCCTCACTCTCGAAATGTCTGTCACAAAACGATCTTAGAACATCTGCAAAAAAATGGTCTGTTGCACTTGACGTGTCATAGACCACCCCCCTAAACAGGGAGACATCCGTCATACAGGACCGAATGGCGCCGACATAGCTAGATATAATGAAATCCGTTCTCTTTGCAATTCTCACATCAATGAAGATCGCCTCTTTTTCAAACTGTCTTAACAAAGAAAGTAGGTTAAGAAATCGAAAGGTGAAACTCATAAAATAGTAGTTTCCCCTTTTCCAGCCTCCGCTTACATGAAGCCATTGGTTGTGATGGTTTTCGTACAAATTCCAGAATCTCTGACTTAGGCTATTCGCGTAAATCAAGAACCGACCGTGAAATCTCGCAATGACATCACGTAGCTTTTTTCTCTGTTCATAACGATACTCCGCCTCTAGACGGAACCTAGTTTCCGACAGCGTAAACGACCACGCTCATAGAACGTGGTCTTGCCTTCTGCCCCCTATAAGGGGGCACACCTAGCGACCCTTCTGAGAAGGCTCGCTGTTCCGTGCAAACTCCAACTGCTGCTGATGTTGTTCCTGCTTTTCCTGATATTTCACGTACTTCTGAATCATCTCTGCGTTCAGGCCGACCGTATCGGCGCAATATCCTTTCGCCCAGAAATGATTGCCCCAATACGGCTTCTTCCTTAAGTACGGAAATTCACTGAATATCCGTATCGCAGTGCGGCCTTTCAGGACTCCCATCAGCTCTGATACCGATGTCTTTGGCGGAATCTTCACCAGTAAGTGCACATGATCGACCTGCACATTTAATTCAACTACCTGACAGCCTAGCCTCAAACAAAAGAGCATCACACATTGATGAATCTCTTTTGCTATCGGCCCTTTCAATATCCGAAACCGATACTTCGGCGTCCAGACAATATGGTATTGACAATGCCATATGACATGCGACGCTCTTATAAACCTGCTCATGCTTGTTTCCTTCTGATGTGTTGTGGGGACAACACCCGGAAGGTACTTGCATGGGCAGGCGCTCTAACAGGCGTAGCCGGTTAGGCGATGACCACGTGCACAGCACGTGGGTTTCTTTTTGCTACTAAAAAGATAATTCACCAACCCTGCCACAATGGCAGCGATCAGCGCAGAACTAAGAACCGTCGTATCTTGCAGAAGAAACTCCTGAAGCTCACGCATAGAATATCCTTATGGCTGCTCATTGATTTAATGCAGGTCGCGTAATCGTACGAATGTCTTCATGTTGCAGCAAGCCAATTGTTGGTCGAGCTACTGATTAGCAGCAACTCAGGCAACCTCTGATACCAGGCCGCCCTCCTACCAACCCATGCGTGCGATTACGCTACGCTAATCGCACCTACTTTTAAATTTGCAAAAGAAAAGGCCCGTACGGGCCTTTTCTTTAATCTTACATAATCGACTTACGGATCAAACCTCGCGGTAATCGATAATCCCGAGAACGGTTGCACGGCGTTCAAGGTGATATAGAACCACTGACCGCCGGGCGGTGTCGCGACCGATACCGATTTATTGTTACCGGAACCAGTAGCCGCCCAGTGATAGTTGCCCGGGCCTGGCCAGTCGCCGGCTTTGACATACAAGTCGGCTATGCCGGTACCGCCGCTGGTGCGTATCGTCAGGTTACGTGCACCGCGTGGCACCCACATGGCGATATACGCATTGCTGCTGCTGGATAGACCGCTGATCGTACAACCGTTTTCCAAGCGATCGTTACGTTCGCAGGCGCCACTGCCACCACCGGTTGTTACCGTCGCTTTCAACGAGGCGTTTTGGAAAGCCGCGTAAGCATGCAACGAAACGTAGTAACGACCGGCCGGTGGATTGGTGTAGAACGCACTCTCATTATTACCACTGAGGTATGGGCGCTTGTCGTAGCTGGTCAAGGTCGGTTTGCTGCCGTATTTGACATACAAATCGGCGTCACCGCTGCCGCCGCTGCTGACGAGATCCAGGCGTGAAGTATTGCGCGGCACATCGATATAGAAATGCTTCCATTCACCTTTCGCCGCGGAGACCGTAACGGCCTGGCCAGAGACCAATGCGGCATCGCCACCCGGCAATGGTGGTGTGCCACCGGTCGTAGCGGTTTGCACCCAGGCAGCGAATTCGCTGTTGTACTGCGTGCCGATGTTGTTGATGTAGTTCTGATAACCGTCGTAATCACCCTGACGCCAGAGCTGCAACATTGCATCGATATCACCGCGATGTTTCTCGTTCATGAAGCGCACAGCCATATAACCCCAGCGATACGCGCGGGCCACATAGTCGCTCATGCTGTAGGTATTGGCGAAAATTTCCGACAGGCTGTAGCGCACGGTTTTCGCTTCATCAATCGCATCTTGATAATCATTCTTCTTGGCCAGATACTCGGCGGCACCTTCTATCCACCACACGGTTGGCTTGGAGACAGACTCCGAGAAATCGCCATAAAGATTGAAGCGACCATCAAGATAATGCACGTATTCGTGTTCCAGATTCCAAATCACGAAATCCGGACGCAACCACGATGCTTCGTGGGCGATAAAGCGCGCCTGATTGCCTTGCTGTGACGGGTCACCTTCCAGGTACATGCCACCATTATCAGTACCGATGCCATAGATGATGCCGGCAAAGCGATCGTAATTGGTGTAGTCATCGAACACGACCACTTCCAGCTGGCTGTTGTAATCATCAGCAACCGATTGTTGATTGTTCGGGAACATCTGATGAAAGTAGCTTTCCTGCGTCTGCATTTTTCCGCAGGTTTCCTGCAACTCACTGGCTGACATCTGCTGCACGCGCAAACGGATGGTATCGCTGCAAGTATGGGTAATGGTCAGTACCGCATTGGCAACGGTTTCCTCCAGATTACAAACACCGTATTCCGCACAGTTTTCGTTGTCGTAATACTTGACTGCCGAGGCCGCTGCCAACCAGAGATCTGCGCCAGGACCGTTCAAGCTGGTCTGGTTCAGCATCGATTTCACCAGCGGCTTTACCGTCGGCTTCTGACCTGCATACTGCAAGAAGCGATAGGCTTCGTTGGCGGCATCGGTCAATTGATACGCAAATGATGTTCCTTCCAATGCCGTACGATTGTTGGTCACAAAATTCGATAACGCCGTAGGCAGGCTGATATCGGTTTGTAGCGAAGCATTCTCGCCGTACTTGAAGTGCGCACGATAAAACACCGTCAGCACACCGGTAAAACCGGACGAAGCGGTATATTGCTTCAGCTTGTCTGCAGCGTTCGGTTGCGAGTTGGTATTGGTGAAACGCTGCACCAATGTCTTCATTCTTGGAATGAAGTGCATTTCCTTGTGCAGATTGGTGATCAGCGTCATCGTCTCGTTGGCGGTGCTGCTCGCGTAGGCGTTTTCGTTGAAAAGCGCCGGATTATCGATCAGCTTTTCCACTGCGCTGACTGAGCTGGCCGTGACGTCGTTCGCCGGCTCCGGGATCACCTCACCATAGGCCAGGTAATAACCAGCACGAAGATAAAGCACCAGGTTCGCGACATTGCGGCTGTTGGCTTGATAGCTCGGTGACAGTTGATTGAGCAAATCGGTTACCGCACGCATATTGCCGGCGCTGTAAATGATGTTGCCATCGCTGCTGTTGATGCTGAACAAACCGTAAGTGCACTGAACATCCGGCAGGCCAGCAATATAGTTTGCCAAGGTTGCGCCACTACGACTGCGAAAGCCCTCAATGGCATTGCAATCTTCTGCGGCATTCAAATTCAGGGCCGACTTGGTGACAAAAGACTTTTGCAGTTTTTTCGCCACCAGTTGCTGCTCTTCGCGGCTAGGCAGATCAAACTGCTTGCGATCGGCATCGACAGCGCGTTGCGTACGAAAATGTGGCTTGGGAGCTCCCTTGATAGGCGCTTCGGTCTGCTGGTCTACTACCGTTGAATGCTCATGATCCGGCCCAGCATAAGCCTGGCCGATCACCGCCATCGTCAATGACGCAAACAGCGCCATACGAAAGTGGTTCATAACCCCTCCATCGATTTTTGCTTAATTTGTCGAAGCCAACTCAACATCCCTCTCCCCGATGAGCAGCAAGGTTGTTTCCGTGACGGCCTCTTTACGCACTGCCACTCATCTGGCGAATGCTCCTTGACGCGATACCCGCAATCTCCCTTTGTACCGACGGCATCATTATTCTGTGAACGGCGGTATCGACATCGTCAGTGTGCGACCAGTAACTCATGATTGAATTGAAGGATTTCTTCGTCTGAATGCGGTTTTTGTTGCTATTTTACGCTTTTGTGAACAGCTAATGAAAACGTGGAAAAAGCAAAACATTTTTGGCGATTCAGTCTTGCCATTTTTGCTCCAGTTGCAACGACAAAGTTATAACTTGATCGTTTTCACGAAATAAAAAAGCCGCGCTTGAAAGCGCGGCGAAAAACGCGTACAGGGACGTGTACGCTACGGAGAGAATGACACGAAGCACATCAAACTGAACCCAGACCACACAAATTAGTTGGGTGTGTCATTCCCGCGAAGACGGGAATCCAGTTTCCATACGTAGCTCTGGATACCCGCCTTCGCGGGTATGACAATGTCCAATCAAGAGTGTTGAAACTCATCAAAAATCCACCGTCGCCGACAGATTGACGTAACGCGGTGTTTGCCATGCGGTCGGTTTGCCGTAGGTGGAATTGACACTGTAGGTTTCCGCTTCCGGGTCACCATCGACATCGTGATACTCATTCAACTGCGTTGCATGCTGCCAGTTGAACACGTTGATCACATCGAGTTTCAACGTCAGATCGGCGATACCGATGCTGAGCACATGCTGCAGACTGACATCAAAGCTCTGCACCCATGGCGTACGGCCACGGCTACCGCGTGGTGATGGCTCGAAACCGGCATAAAAGTTTTCCGCACCCCAGGCATCCCAGCAATTGTTCGGGTCGGTATGCACGTTGACGCAAGCGCCCTCATCCAATGGGTGATAACCGAACGCATTCATCGGTCGGCCCGATTGCGCCGAGTAGAACATGCCAAGCGCGGTGTCTTCGGTCAGTTGATAAGTACCCCAGAGTTTGAACTTGTGGCGGTGATCGTTCGGCAAGTAGCCGTAAGCGTGATCGGTTAACTCCGGCGAGTCATAGGAACGAGTCCAGCCTGGATCGCTTTGGTCATTATCGGAGCGCAGCAAGCCCTCGGTATTGCCTTCGCTCTTACTGTAGGTATACGAACCTTGCAAACGAAAGCTTTCACCGACTTTGCCTTTCCAGGTCAACTCCAGCGCTTTATACGTGCGCTCCATGACCGGGTAGCCGAGATACTCAGCAGGAATCGTCACTTCTTCCGGTGTGCCGTCACCATTCAGATCTTCAAGCATGCGCAGATCTTGGCCGGGATTGAACACACGCGCCATGCCGCCATTCCAAACCAGCGAAGACGTGTCGTAACCACTGCAATCGCGTCCGGTATCCGCACACCACGCCTCAACGGCATACCAGATCGCTGAGTCTTCAATCGAGCTCTTCAGATCGCGATAGATCAAGCGCGCACCGACCGTCCAATCCTGGTCAACCGCCCACTCGTAACCGAGCGACCATTCGTCCTCGTACATAGGCTCCATGTTCGTTGACGCATAGGCCCAACCCGGACGCAAGGTACCATCACCGTACGTGATCTGGCCGTACGGCGTACCTAGATTGGCAGTGCCATCGGCGTTGAAATCATTGATCGGGTAGTAGGTGTAGATGTTGTATTCCTGCGCCGTCATCCGCACGCCGGTGTTCTGCGCAATTGGTTGATAGTAGCGGCCAAAATTCAAGAACGCTTTATGATCGCCATCGCCAAATACGTCCCAGATGGCGCTCAAACGCGGTGCCCACTGATCATCGATCTCAACGTATTTCTCACCCTGACCAGTGTAATTGCTGAAAATTTCGTTACGCACACCGAGCGACAGCGTGACGGTGTCGGTCAACTGCCAAACGTCCTCGATATACCAGGCTTCCGACTCGCCACGGATATCGGCGACCGTAGTGAAAATGCGGCCACGAGCGTAATCGCCCGCTGGCACCGAGAACGCCCCGTTGTCGCCATTGGCGCTGAAACCAGTCGCGGTCGTGAAGTAATACAGGATCTCGTTCAGCGGTGCTGTCGGGCCGTGATAGTGAAAATCACGCCAGCTATCGATTTGTTCTTTGTCATAACCAAAACGCAGCGTGTGTTCATCCAGTTGCCATTCGAAATCAATGCGGAACACATCGCGCTCATCACCGTTGACGTCATCGGAAGTACCGATCCAATTGCCCACCGGCGTTGCCGAGCTGGTGCGGCTGTCATAAATCGGTGTCAGATTGGATGTGCCATCAACAGCGGAATATTCGTCCTTGATTTTGCCGAGCGTGGTCGAAAAGCTCAGCGTATCCGTCAAGCTGCCACGATAGCTGATGCTGGCAAATGATGACTCGCGCTCGCTACTGATGGGCCGCGACGGATTGAACGGGCCATTGATGACGTTGTAGCTGTATTGCGTGTTGGCGTGATCGGCTTTGCTATTGGCATACATGACGTTGATCGAGTGATCACTGAATAAATAGAAATCGATATTGGCAAACACCTGATCCCGATCACGCTCACTTGACCAATAGGTCGTGTTGATTGGGTCGCCATCATCGTCAAGCAATGCGCCAGGATTCGCATACGTGCTCTTGAACTGACTCGGCGCATAAAGCACGTAGAAGAACAAACGGTCTTCAATCAACGGGCCACTGAACGACATGCTGAGCTCGCGCCAATCACTGCTGTCTTCGTGATTGTTGATGATCAAATCATAGCGACCCTGATTGTCATACCAATTCAAGTCCGGCGCGGTTTCTGCCAAAGAACGCGGCTGATAATCGAATTTGACGCTGGCATGAAACTCGTTTGAACCAGACTTCGACACCAGGTTGGTGACGCCACCGATAAACCGACCGAACTGCGATGACACACCGCCAGTGATTACCTGCGTTTCTTTGACGGCTTCCCAGGGAAATGTTGTCCAGCCCATGCCTTTGCGCATATCGGTGATATCAAGGCCATTCAGGTAGTAACCGTTCTCAGCAGCTGAGGCACCAGAGATCGACGCGATATTGCCAAAGTCGCTGTCAGCGGCGGAACTGCCAGGCGCCATCAGCACCACTGAAGTGATGTCTTCGGCGACCGGCAATTTCTCCAGTTCTGCAGATGTCACCACCAAACCACTGGCAGCACTGGTCATGTCAATTTGCGCCAAGCGCGCACCATTGACGGTGATGCGCTCGACATTGCCGGCCGTCAAAGTCGCTTCCAGCGTTACCGTTGAGCCGACATTGATCACCAGCTTTTCCTGCTGAAGCGCGTCATAACCGCTTTTGCTTATCGTGACGCTGTACTGGCCAACGGGCAGATTTTTGAACACGTATTCGCCGGTGGTGTTTGCCTGCACTTCACGAGTAAAACCCTGCTCAAGGTGCTGCAATCGAACCACGGCATTTTCGAGTATTTCGCCAGAAATGGATTTGACACTTCCTTTCAGTTCGCCGGTCGGCGAGCCACTGGCGTAAGCCGGTACATGACTCCACAAGCAACTGCTGACGGCGGCCGCGACGAAGGCTTTTTTCCATCGCGATGAAGTTGTTTTACTTCGGTGATGCATTGCTGATTCCCCTGTTGTGCTGCGATAACGCACTGCCCTCTCGCAGGCGTTATTCCAAAGTAAACAACTTGGGGATTGGGTTTCTTGCGCATTATCTGCGCTTACATCAATGCATTGTTCATGAGCGATGAGGTGAATCAAATTAGAAGGGAACAGGCTTTACATTAAGGATTTTTGAGATGGCTTCTAGCATGTCATACCCGCGAAGGCGGGTATCCAGTGATTTTCAAAAGTTCTGGATTCCCGCCTGCGCGGGAATGACAGACGGCATTGGTGATTAGGTATTTGGCGCGCTCAATCCGTCAACCCCTTCACAATCACCCGATAAGATCGCGGACTCAGCCCAGTCACCTGACGAAACTGTCGGGTCAATGCACTCTGATCGCAAAAGCCGCATTCCATCGCAATGTCCGCTACCGTCTTTTCGGTATCGCGCAGCATTCTCGCCGCCGCATCGATGCGCGTTTTGATTATGAACTGGCCGGTCGTAATCTGGAAAATTCGTTTGATACGTCGATCCAACTGCGCCACGCTCAAGCCGGCAATACTCGCCAGCTCATCAAGCGTAATCGTTTCCGAATACTGGCTACGCACGTAATCCACGGTCTTTGACAGCGCTTCGTCGACAAAGCCATCTTTACTCGGTTCAATCAAATCTTTCGAGATACAAGCCAACCCGAGCATTTTTCCGTCGCGATCACGCAGCGGGTACTTGGTGGTCAAACACCAACCCGGTTCGCGATTGTTAAACACCGTCAGATCGAGGCTGTCGATCAGTGCCTGGCCGCTGCTGAACACTTGCTGGTCTTGTTCGTTGTAGCGGTCGGCCATATGGGCCGGGAATAAATCGTAGGCATTCTTACCAATCGCCTGTTGCTTGTGATTCAAACCACAGCGCTCAACACAGGCCTCGCTGATCACCACGTATCGGCCATCCATGTCTTTAATCGAAAACACGATGTCAGGCATCGCGTCGAACATCGCTTCGATGTACAGCGGTTCCGCTATCGCCTGCATGAAATGGTTACGCCAGTTTTTTATCGCGTCCGGGGTCATTACTCGCACTCCACTGAGATTGGCCCGATTGTCACTCTAGGGCTTTTCCATCGTCTTGAATTGTCGCATTGCCGCCCGTCGGCAGTGGTTTTGTTCAAGAAAGCATTTGGGCGCCCTATTTACACTGGATTTACTTGTTTTGCAGCCCTTTTGAGCGGAACCATGTCACAAGCCATACGCGTTATCGATTCCCATACCGGCGGAGAGCCAACCCGACTGGTCATCGACGGCCAGCCACCAGTTGTTGCCGAGAATGCGAAAGAAGCGCGTTACGTGCTGAATCGCCACTGGGACCACTACCGCACCGCCATTATCGACGAGCCTCGCAGCAGCGATATCGTCGTCGGTGCTTATCTCTACCCTTCTGCTCGCGCCGATGTCGTTGGCCAACTCGTGTTCTTCAACAATGTCGGTTATCTCGGCATGTGCGGCCACGGCACGATTGGCGTGGTGGCCACCTTGCGTTGGCTGAATCGCCTCAGTGCCGGCACGCATAAATTCGATACACCAGTCGGCGATATCACCGTCGAAGCCCACGCCGATGGCAGCGTCACCATTGCCAACGTACCGAGCTATCGCTATCGCCAAGGCGTTGCTGTCGATGTACCCGGTTTTGGCTTGTTGCATGGTGATATTGCCTGGGGTGGCAACTGGTTCTTCCTGGTCGAAGATCACGGTTTGCGTGTGCACTACGACAACATCACCACGCTGCAGCGTTGCGCCGAAAGTATTCGCGAAATCTTGCAACAAGAAGGCATTACCGGCGCCAACAACGAAGAAATCGATCACATCGAATTATTTGGCGCCGGTGACGATGACAGCGACAGCCGCAATTTTGTGCTCTGCCCTGGCCTCGCTTACGACCGCTCGCCTTGCGGCACGGGCACTTCGGCGAAAATTGCTTGCCTGGCAGCCGATGGCAAGCTGCAGCCACAACAACGCTGGCGCCAACAAAGTATCGTCGGCTCCTGTTTCGACGCTCGCTATGAAATTGATGCCGATCAGGTTCGGCCCTACGTGCGTGGCTCAGCACATATCGTTGCCGATGCCAGCTTGATTCTTGATCCGAATGATCCGTATTGCTGGGGCATCAGCAACGCTTTTCAACGCGGATAATCATCGTGAGTTCCACGTTTGATGTCGCGATTGTCGGCGCCGGAATTATTGGCGCCGCCTGCGCCGAGGCCTGCGCCGAACTCGGCATGCGTGTCGCGCTCTGCGATGCTGGCGCCATTGGTGCGGGCACTACAGCGGCCGCCATGGGCCATATCGTCGCGATGGATGACTCCGATGCGCAGTGGCAGCTCAGCAAGTACTCACGCGAACTGTGGCGCCAGCGCGCCGCCGCATTGCCCGCGTCAGTGGCCTGGCATCCATGCGGCACCTTATGGCTCGCAGAGAATGAAAGCGACTGGGCGACACTGGAACAGAAAACCGCATGGCTGCGCGAGCATGGCGAGCACTGCGAAGTATGGTCACGCCAGCAACTTCAGCAACATGAACCGCTGCTTTCCAGCGATTTGCTTGGCGCGCTGCGCATTCAAGAAGACGCGGTGCTTTACCCACCCACTGCCGCGCTGATGCTGGCCAATAATGCCGCACAACTCGGTGCAACGGTGGCGCCATACAAAGCCGTCACCCAAATCGACGCACCATGCATTCAGTTTGCCGATGGCGATCGCTGGCACGCCAAACACATTGTGATCGCCGCCGGCCTTGCCAGTAAACAATGGTGTCCGGAATTAAAGCTCGTAGCGCGCAAAGGCCATTTGCTGATCACGCCACATTTGTCATCATTGCCGATTCATCATCAGTTGGTGGAGCTCGGTTATTTGCACAGCGCGCATGGCCATCAATCCAGCTCGGTCGCCTTCAACGTGCAACCGCGCCCGACTTCACAACTGATACTCGGTTCATCACGTCAATTCGATAGCGCCGATAGCGAAGTGGAGTTACCGGTGTTGACGCAAATGATTCAACGCGCCAAACGCTTTATACCAGCGATAGAACAATGGCCGGTGCTGCGCACCTGGACCGGCTTTCGCCCTTGCACACCCGACAATCTGCCGTACATCGGTCAAACCGAACATTCGCTTTGGGTTGCCGCCGGTCATGAAGGCTTGGGGATTACCACCAGCCTTGCCACTGCCGCACTACTGGCCGCGCAAATTGGCGGGCAAACACCGGCTATAGACCCGACACCGTTCTACCCCACCCGCCATCGCCTGACGGAGCCGGCTCATGTCTGAATGCAAACCAACGCCAGCCATCGCCGTGCGAGTCAACAACGAAAAAGTGTTGCTGACAGAAACCTGCACCGTGCTGAACGCGCTATCCAAAACCTCGCAATTCGCTACGCGTATCGGCATACGCGGCCGACGCGGTCCCTGTTGCGGCATGGGTGTTTGCCAGGAATGCCGGGTACGCATCAACGGCAAGCTAGCCCTAGCTTGTTTAAGCTTTTGCCGCGACGGCATGGAAATCGTTACCGAAATGCAGGGGCCGGTTGATGAACGCTGCGGTTGAACGCGTAATCGCGGCCATGTCATTCGATGTCATTGTTGTCGGCGCTGGGCCGGCCGGCATCGTCGCCGCCAGCTTGCTGGCAGAGCAAGGTAAGTACGTTGCGGTCGTTGAGCAAATGAGTGTTGCCGGCGGCCAAATTTGGCGCAACGCCGCGCAGCGACAAGCGCCCAAAATCGCCTTGCGCTGGCTGAAACGATTCCAGCATCCGCGTATTCGCTTTCTGAATAACACCCGCATTGTCGCTTGCGATCAACAAGGCGCATTGCATGCCGTGCACGACAACGACGAAGCACTTCACCTGCGCGCCAACACGCTCATTTTCGCCACTGGTGCCCGCGAACGTTTTCTGCCATTCCCCGGTTGGACTTTACCGGGTGTCACCGGTGCTGGTGCGCTGCAAGTCATGGTTAAAGACGGTTTGGAAGTGCGCGATAAAAGCGTCGTCGTCGCCGGCACCGGGCCGTTGCTTTTTGCCGTTGCCGATACCTTGCTTCAGGCAGGAGCAAACGTGCAGGCCATTGTCGAACAGCGCAGTCGCTGGCAGTTGATTCGCTTTGCTGCTTCGCTATGGCGCTGGCCACGGCTACTTGTGCAAGCCGCAGGCATGCTCTGGCGGCTTCGCACAGTGCCACTGATGAGAAACGCCTGGGTCAGTGACGCCAGTGGAGAAACCGAAGTTAAGCGGTGTACGGTCAGCAACAATCAATCACGGCAAACCAGTTTCGATTGTGACTGGCTCGCCTGCGGCTATGGCCTGCTACCGAATCAAACACTAACGAGCGTGTTTGCAGCGCAAAACCGCAACGTCAACGTCAAGAGTTTTAGCCTTGGTGATTGCACCCAAGTTGCTGGCGTGAATCAAGCGATTGCCAGCGCCGAACGTTTAGCAAAACACCTTCTTAACAACACTACGCCAGCCAATGAAACGCCACGTTACGCCAAGTTATTGCAAAAGCATTTTCCGCTTCGCGCAGAACTATTGAAACTCGCCGATAACGACACGCTGCTGTGTCGCTGCGAAAGCGTGACGTTTGGCGAAGTGCGTCACTGCCACAGCATGCGTGAAGCCAAGCTGTATCACCGGCTCGGCATGGGCCGTTGCCAGGGCGCGATTTGCACGGTCGCTGCAACCACCATCTTTGGTTGGCAAACCTTGTCGCCCAAATTGCCGCTCACCCCTGCGCCGATGCGCGCGCTGCTTTCCGATTCCACTTGTTCCACACCATCCGACCATCAAGGAGTTATGCCATGAGCATAAAATGGACCGGCGTCATGCCGGCAATCACCACGCCGTTCAATGCCGATTATTCAGTCGACCACGGCTTTATTCGCCAGCATGTGCAATGGCTGGTTGAAAACGGCAGCACCGGCATTGTTCCCTGCGGTAGCCTCGGCGAAGGCGCCACCTTAACCAGCGAAGAAAAAATCGCCGTGATGAAAACCGTCGTCGATGCCGTTGGCGATAAAGTCCCGGTCATCCCCGGTATTGCGGCGCTTTCCACCCGCGAAGCCGTGCATCTTGCACAAGCAGCGGAAGATCTCGGCTGTCACGCACTGATGATTCTGCCGCCGTATGTCTACAGCTCCGACTGGCGCGAAATGCGCCAGCATATCGTCAGCGTCGCGCAAGCCACCGCCCTGCCCGGCTTGCTCTACAACAACCCGGTGGCCTACAAAACCGATTTCAGCCCTGCGCAAATCGCCGAGCTCGCGCGTGAGCTGCCACAAATTCAAGCCGTGAAAGAATCCTCAACCGACGCGCGCCGCGTCACCGGTATTCGCGAACTGATTGGCAACCGTTTAGCGCTCGGTGTTGGCGTTGACGATTGCTTGGTCGAAGGCGTCGACGCCGGCGCACAATTCTGGATTGCCGGCTTGGTCAATGCCTTCCCGAAAGAATCCGTCGCGCTCTATAACTACGCCATGCAAGGCAAAAAAGAAGAAGCGTTTGCCATTTACCGCTGGTTCCTGCCGCTGCTGCGTCTCGACACCGTAGTGAAGTTCGTACAACTGATCAAACTCGTGCAGCAAGAAGTCGGCATGGGTCATGAACGCGTACGCGCACCACGCTTGGAGCTGACCGGCGCTGAGCGTGAGTCGTGCTTGAATATTTTGCGCACGGCAATGGCAAATCGGCCTGCACTTTAAATACGAGCGATTAACAAATTCGGCCCGTCATCCCCGCGTAGGCGGGGATCCAGAACTGTTGATAACCACTGGATTCCCGCCTACGCGGGAATGACAAAGTAAAACTGAATTTGCTAGGGAAAGGCCTTATCACAACCCCGAAACTTGCTCTAATACCGTTAGCTGAAGCAATGGCAAATTAGCCCCTCCCCCCTCGCGGGGGAGGAGTTGGGGAGAGGGGGAAGAAATCCGCTCTAACCGACTTAACTACGACGTTTTTTAGAAGTTATCTAACAAGTCCCCTGAAGCTCCGGGTATTTTTTAGATAGTTTCTAGTTCACCCTTGCAACATTTCGCGCACAGCACGTGCGCCTATTTTTTCGGAGAACGCAATGAACGCGACAAACTTTCACGGCACATCCTTTATCGGCTATCAACGCGGTGCCCAGCACGGCAAAAGCCAACAGGCGTTCAACCCGGCTACTGGTCAAGCGCTGCCTTGGCAGTACTTTCATTGCAGCGACACCGAGCGGGAAAAAGCTCTGGCACTCGCCGACGCGGCGTTCATTCCGTTCCAAAACAGTCGCCCCGAACAACGCGCAGAATTACTGGAAGCCATCGCTAACAATCTTGCTGCACAAGAATCGCTGATCATTGATATCGCCACGCAAGAAACAGGGCTACCAAGCGTACGCATCAAAAACGAACTGGCGCGCACCTGCTTTCAGCTACGCCATTTCGCCACGCTGATCCGCGAAGGCAAATGCTTTGATAAGCGCATCGATGCCGCCGATAACGCTCGCACACCACCCAAGCCAGAACTGCGCGCCGTTAAACTGGCCGTTGGTCCCGTCACCGTGTTCGGCGCCAGCAATTTTCCGTTGGCGTTTTCGGTCGCCGGTGGCGACACCGCCTCCGCACTGGCGGCTGGTTGCCCCGTTATCGTCAAAGCACATTCGTTGCATCCATTCACCGCCGAGATTGTCGCTGGCGTAATTAGCGCTACCTTGAAACAACAAGGCTGGCCAGAAGGCGTATTCTCGATGCTGTATGGCGCCGGCACCGAAACCGGCAAAGCCCTGGTGCAAGATGCGCGCATTAAAGCCGTTGGCTTTACTGGTTCTGAAAGTGGTGGCCGCGCCCTGCAGCGCTACGCCAGCGAACGCCAACACCCTATCCCGGTGTTCGCGGAAATGAGCAGTTTGAATCCGGTGTTTTTATTCCCACATGCACTCGACGAACTCTCCGATGAAATTGCCGGCGCCCTCGCCGCCTCCATTTGCAACGGCGTCGGACAGTTCTGCACCAAACCCGGTTTGCTTATCGCCCCGCGCGGTGTCGCACTGGACCGCTGCCTGGAAAAATTAAACGCGTTACTCACAGCCCAACAACCTGCCCCGATGCTTTCACAACAAGGAGCCAAACATTTCGCTACTGCCATCACCGCCGTGAAAGCGCACGCGAACACCGTAACGCATGAAGGCAAAGTCGAAGCGGCCTACGCATCACCATTCTTACTGACCGTCGATGCACAAGCCTTTATGAAACGCCCAGAACTGCAAACCGAAATGTTCGGACCCGCCGCACTCGTTATTGTTGCCGATCACGAAACCCAGTTCGGCGACATCAGCAACGTATTGAATGGCCAACTCACCGCCACCGTCTGGCAAACCGAACACGACGCCGAAGCCGTGGCAAACTTGTTGCCGCGCATACAAAACAATGCCGGCCGCATCGTATTCAACGGCGTGCCCACCGGCGTCGAAGTCAGCCACGCGATGGTGCACGGCGGCCCTTCTCCTGCCACCAGCGATGCACGCTTTACTTCAGTTGGTGCGATGGCGATTGATCGCTTCCTGCGTCCGGTGTGCTTCCAGAACACACCGACACATTTATTGCCGGAAATACTGCGCGACAAATAAGCACCCGTCGACGCGGAGGGTTTAGCCCCTCCCCCCCTCGCGGGGGAGGGGTTGGGGAGAGGGGGAGAATTACGCAATGACGCTAGATTCAAAGGAAAAACCCGTCATTCCCGCGAAGGCGGGAATCCAGAACCATCAAGCGATTAGGCGCACAACTGTTACGGACATAACTTAACTTGCGACTTACCGACACCATGCAAACACAAAAACCAAAACCAACAACCACCATCCTCACCCTCGACGCCGCGATCAACAACTGGTGGCAAGACGAAATGCGTTTCGCACCGCTCTATGCCAGCTACTGCGGTGTTCGGCAATACGACGACCAACTCCCCGACAGCTCCGAACAAGCCATCAAGAAACAAACCTTAAGCCGTCGTGAACACCTGCGAAATATTGAATCCGCGATCAAACTGGAAAACGGCCTCGACGAACTCTCGCGTCAAGTCGCGCTTTATCAACTACAAACCACATTGCGCTTAGCCGAAACGCCCGATCACCTCGCCCCGCTCGGTAGCAGTCATGGCCTCCACGTGCAACTCACCCGGCTATTACATCTAGCGGACTTGAGCACCGCCGAAGGAAGAGAAAATTACCTCTCGCGTTTACGCGGCTTACCGGTTTGGCTGGCGCAGCAACAACAACTCCTGCACAAAGCCCTGGAACGTCAGCAATACCCATACGCCGAAGCCTTACGCGCCGTGCCCATCGCCATTCGTTTTATGGCATCGGAGCAAGGCTTGGCACAAACCTTTGAGCCAACAAGCGATCAAGCGGTTAACGACACAGCGTTTCAACAACGCTTGCAAAACGTACTGCAAATGCTGGTCGCACCCGCACTGCAAACCTTCGCGGAATTTATCGAAACCGTTTACCTGAAACACAGCAGGCCCCTACCCGGCCTCTGTGCAATACCGGATGGCGAAGCCTGGTACCAAGCACTGATTCGCCAACATACCTCGCTGTCACTTACCGCCGCCGAAATTCACCAGATAGGCCTCGAAGAAGTCGCCGCCACACGCGAAAAAGCCGAAGCGATTTTGAAGGAATTGGGTTTACCCACCCCATTCGATAAAGGCATCGACGCCCTGCGTAACGACCCACGCCAATACGCGCAAACACCCGAGCAGTTGCTGCAATACGCCACACAACTCTGCGAGACCATCAATGCAGCCTTGCCGCGTTTATTCTCTCGTTTGCCGCACCTGCCCTTCCACGTAAAAGCCACACCGGCACAGCTTGCACCTGCCTACCCCAGCGGCTTCTACCTGGAGCCACCCGCCGACGGTTCACGACCCGGCGAATACTGGGTCAACACCCACGAACTGAATTCGCGCCCGCTCTATGTGCTGCCCGCCCTCACGCTGCACGAAGCCATGCCCGGCCACCACCTGCAAATTGCACTAACCCAAGAACGAGAAAACCTGCCGGCATTTCGTCGCTGCTTATTGAACACGGCTTATGAGGAAGGTTGGGCGCTATACGCCGAATCACTCGGCAATGAAATCGGTCTATACGATGACCCACACGCCAAACTCGGCTGGCTAAGCTATCGGTTATGGCGTGCCGCACGCCTCGTCATCGACACCGGCCTGCACGCCAAAGGCTGGACTCGTGAACAAGCTGTGCAATATCTGTATCAGCATTCGTCATTATCCAAACACGAAAGCGAAACCGAAGTAGACCGCTATATCACCTGGCCGGGACAAGCGTTGGGCTACCTGCTTGGGGAGCGGGAGATGCACGCTTTGCGTAGAGAATGCAGCCAACAGCTTGGTTTTGATTTGCAAAGGTTTCATGAGCAGTTGTTGTGTGAGGGGGAGTTGCCGTTGCCGTTACTGAGACGGAACTCAACTGACCGCTCAACAATCTCAGCCTGATGGACTGGCAGCGTATAACCGGTGATCTGTTAAATGTTCCGGCCAGAGTACAAATCCCGATCTGATAAACTTATTGCAACATTAATCGCGTTAATTGTTTGGTTCCGGCCAGAGTACAAATCCCGATCTGATAAACTCTGCGGATTTCCGGCAACTTGCGGAGGTAGTTCCGGCCAGAGTACAAATCCCGATCTGATAAACTAACGATTTGCGCAACACCATCAGCGCGAAGGTTCCGGCCAGAGTACAAATCCCGATCTGATAAACTAGCGCGAACACAACCCTGCGCGCGGTAGAAGTTCCGGCCAGAGTACAAATCCCGATCT
This sequence comes from Permianibacter aggregans, assembly GCF_009756665.1. GTDB lineage: Bacteria > Pseudomonadota > Gammaproteobacteria > Enterobacterales > Permianibacteraceae > Permianibacter > Permianibacter aggregans. Next base: position 3,730,014 of record NZ_CP037953.1, on the reverse strand, counting down.
GATAAACTCCTTTCTGAACATTGGTGTAGTGCTTGATGTTCAGGCCAGAGTACAAATCCCGATCTGATAAACTAACGCCGATCAAGACATGCGGTTTTCCTCGGTTCCGGCCAGAGTACAAATCCCGATCTGATAAACTGCGTCGTTTTGTTGTGCGCGATGCCGAAATGTTCCGGCCAGAGTACAAATCCCGATCTGATAAACTCACACCAAGCGGTGATACGTCGATTGCAATGTTCCGGCCAGAGTACAAATCCCGATCTGATAAACTATTTACCGATGCCGGTATCACCGACACGTAGTTCCGGCCAGAGTACAAATCCCGATCTGATAAACTTTTTGGCCGAGGCTGGCCTCAACGTTTCAAGTTCCGGCTAGAGTACAAATCCCGATCTGATAAACTTTGGCGACGAAGCGCCTCATCGCTGGTGATGTTCCGGCCAGAGTACAAATCCTGATCTGATAAACTCGAAGCATTGCGCTTGTTGAAGAGCCCAAAGTTCCGGCCAGAGTACAAATCCCGATCTGATAAACTGTGTCGCTTTATCATCACAATCCCCTTGTCGTTCCGGCCAGAGTACAAATCCCGATCTGATAAACTCTGCGAACAAAAAGAAACCCGCTGTTGGAGTTCCGGCCAGAGTACAAATCCCGATCTGATAAACTAGCCGGGGAGGGCATTCCATCAACGATAGTGTTCCGGCCAGAGTACAAATCCCGATCTGATAAACTAACTGTACGCGCTGTTTGGCGCCGGCTACTGTTCCGGCCAGAGTACAAATCCCGATCTGATAAACTGCCGCCGTTGTTGCTGGCGCGATGCTGTTAGTTCCGGCCAGAGTACAAATCCCGATCTGATAAACTCGAACGTCGCTGTCGGTCAAACCGCTACCTGTTCCGGCCAGAGTACAAATCCCGATCTGATAAACTTCGAAGTTTTGACCAAATGTTACCGCCTGTGTTCCGGCCAGAGTACAAATCCCGATCTGATAAACTCTTTAGGACCGGTTGCACGTCGCACGACTTGTTCCGGCCAGAGTACAAATCCCGATCTGATAAACTAATTAATTGTGGGCTGTACGCTTCAAAAGCGTTCCGGCCAGAGTACAAATCCCGATCTGATAAACTGCGTCAGCCCGTCGTTGTCAATAGTGCATGGTTCCGGCCAGAGTACAAATCCCGATCTGATAAACTCGATTCGCCAAAAATCACTAGATTCCCTAAGTTCCGGCCAGAGTACAAATCCCGATCTGATAAACTCCCGAACCAGTTCCTCTTCGGTGATCCCGAGTTCCGGCCAGAGTACAAATCCCGATCTGATAAACTCGAGACAGGATTAATACCGCGCTGCCGAACGTTCCGGCCAGAGTACAAATCCCGATCTGATAAACTCACTGGCGCGCTGAAATACGCGGCGCAATTGTTCCGGCCAGAGTACAAATCCCGATCTGATAAACTCCTGAATGACACCGTCGAAAACATCGATGCGTTCCGGCCAGAGTACAAATCCCGATCTGATAAACTAAAAAAAGCGCCTATGTAAAGCCTTCGCTGTTCCGGCCAGAGTACAAATCCCGATCTGATAAACTTAACTGTCGATAGCGCGCCAGTTACGCCGTGTTCCGGCCAGAGTACAAATCCCGATCTGATAAACTGCATGACGCCCAAAGCACTGGCGACGTGGCGTTCCGGCCAGAGTACAAATCCCGATCTGATAAACTTGCAATAAATCGAGGGAAAACCTGGCGGTTGTTCCGGCCAGAGTACAAATCCCGATCTGATAAACTGCGGCGGCTGTTGACTTCCACCTCGACATTGTTCCGGCCAGAGTACAAATCCCGATCTGATAAACTTTGAACACCTGCAACACGTCGAATATTGCCGTTCCGGCCAGAGTACAAATCCCGATCTGATAAACTACCCCTTGCTTAACTTATTGTTATGCAAGGGCTTTTTCATTAATCTCAAGAGAAAAATCATGATTCAGAACAGATTGAACTGTGATGGATTGCGGTTTTTCGGTTGCCGAACCGCGCCATGGAAGGAAATGATCCGCTCATATTGCTTGTCCGTGAACTGAAGGATATTGACCCGACCACCGTCAGGTAAAGCCTCTTCCACACGTTTGCAAAGGGTCTCGACCTGTGCGGAGCTGTAACAATAACGCATGTATACGCTGAACTGACTCATTTCAAAACCATAGTCCAGCAGCATAAGCCGAAATTGGGTTGCGGCTTTGCGCTCCGGTTTGGTCAGCACCGGCAAGTCAAACATTACAACCAACCACGTCATGCGAAATCCCGACAACATATCTCACATCAATTTATGTCATCTAACAACTCGTCTAGCACACCCGGCTCAGGTAGTTCCAGCTCGAAACGCTCTCCCACATAAACCTGCGCCAAGGATGTGGCGAGTTGCTGTATTGCGTGCATTAATGGTGTGCGCCCCTGAGGGCTCGCTACATCTTGGTATAGCACATAAACCAATTCTTGCTTGGTTTCGGGCGTAATGAACTCCTGACTCTTTTGGCATAACTTCCATACACAATAATCGATCAAGGGGCGAAAAGGCTCCATCAAATCATCTACAAGACACATGGCATTGCCGGCATTGTGATGATGCAAACCAAGTGTCGGGTGTAACCCCGCTGCAACCACGGCTCGAGCCATAGCAGCACGCAGTACGGTGTAGCCGTAATTCAACAGGCTATTTATGCCTTCAACTGTACGATCGCGGCGAAAACTGGTACCGAACAATAATGGCCAGTAACGTTGCGCGCCTTGGGCTTCAATATTGCCGCTATCGCCGCTACGTACTTTTGAAATTAATGCGGTAACTGGAGCCGTAGGCTTGCCTGTTTCCGCGAGTACCCAAGCCTGTTGAGCAAGTTTGGCGCGTACCAAGCAAGCCCAGAGCTGCTTCTGCAATGGCTTTGACGAGGACAATTGAGCTTGCATACGACCGGCCTGCAAACTGTTCCCTTCAATGGTCAATAGCAAACCGATTGCATTATGGTTGGCCGCACAGAGCACAAACGGTATACCCCGCTCAGCACAGGCAACCAAAATATTATTGGTGTAGCTGAGGCCATGAGCATTGGCGATGACGGCAGCGATATCGTCCAGCGGCACTCGCCCCATTTCCTGCCGATCAGCTCCTGTCGATTCAACCACCAGAAAGCCTCGCAACAACGACAGGTGTCGATGATCGTCGGCGATTTCTACAATGCGGCCAGGCAAGGGATTCAGTCCGCGAAGCCGGGATCGTGCAGCTCACCGGACGGCGAGATTGTCACCCTACGACCTCGCGCAGCATGTAGTGACCCGGCAGTTTTTGAAACGTAAGCAAAGAGCTCATTTTTGTCGCGATTGCGCTTGTCCACATTGGCTTCGTGTAAATCGCACATAAATATCTGACCGTTTGCGCTGATTTTGGCAACCCGCATCGTCCGAATATGATCATCAATCTCCAGTCGCACCGCATCATCAATCATCAAGCGCATGATCAGCGGCTGACCTGAGAGCGATAACTTTGGATCGCGAAGGCGTTTTTCTCCTTGGGCCTTCACGGTCTGATAGGCAGTGTACGTAGATATCACTTCTCCTTGCCAACGACCATTCTCCACTCGAACAATCTCAATGCAATAATTGCTGTTGCCATCGTAGCCTTTGTACGGTCGAGGAGAGCCGTTCTCGGTCACGCCATGACGAGGCTGGCCTGAACGATTACGCACATCCGGATTTTTGAACTCGATAACTTTCAGGCTTTTTTCGACTCGCTCGCGCTTTCCATCCAGCCATTTGTGATGCACGACCCGTCCATCACCCAGTAAGCCGTAAGCGGTATCGTTGTGCATTGGACCTTGGTAATTGTGGTCTGGCCGGTGACTGACCCAAATTGCATTTATCGCTCGTTTGACATGCTCGCGATAAGTTGGCCATGGCAACGGCATATGCTCGACCAATCGATCAAGTTGCTTTTCACGAGCCGAACGGGCCGCTTCTGAAAATTTCTTTAACATTCCCTGATCGGTGACGCCAATGACACAGGCATCAACGGCATGATGGCGATGGTCGTTTCGATTCTTCTCGCCATGTAGTCCGAGCACATCGTTCAAACCAAACTTGGCGCGCAGCAACGCCGTCATTTGTCCGGGAATGACTCGTGTACCTTGTGGACAGATCAACCTCAAGTACTCACGCGCTATTCGACTCAAGTAACGGGTGTCATTCAAGGCACGAGCAAGAAAGCCCGCATCGTCCTTCAACCAGCGCTGATAGCCATCAGGTGCGAATCGGTAGCGTTTCCCTTTAGGCATGCGTTCTGCCCGAGCCAGTATCTCCTGATAATCGAATCCTGCGATTGGATGTTCACCAAACGCCTGCCACGGCGAGCGATTGCCCTTCACACGATTGGCCATTCGCATTGCTACCGTTTTGTTGTTCAAACTGTCATCCAGTGTTTCCGAGAATGGCAGGATATGCTCAATTTCAACTTCCTCTGACAATAGTCTGTGTTTGCTGATCTGTTCGCCTGAATAGGGGCAGCGACGGTCAGCCGGGTCCGGACTCAGTTCCTCCCACAGGATCATCTTTTGTATGTCGGCCGTTTTGACGGCATGCTCTTCAATCTCCAATATAGCGGCGACCTCCTCGCGAAGTCGCTGATTCCGCCGCTGGTTTTCGGCTTGTCGTTTTTGTTCTGCCAGGCGATCTTCTCTACTTTGCTTAAGCTCGCGAGCCACTTCGACGATGATTTCTTGAGGAGGGCCATAACGTTTCAGCAAGGCGTTAACGACAACTCGAGTCTGATTGAGGCCAATATGTACGGTCGGGTTGGCGATGCGCCCATACCGCTTCTCCAGTACATCATCAGGGTTGCCTGTTCCAAAACCGACGTGACGTGTCAGATATTCACCGTAATAAGGCAGCTCTAAAAGGATTTCACCCGTTTTCTGAACATGATCAAGCGCGCTGTGGTGTTCAAACCCTGCTGCTTGAACGGCAGCACTGAATGGCAAAACGCTTTGCCGCAGCGCCGGCAATATTCGCGCCAATGCAGTTCGGCCAAGAGAACCATAACCTTGTGGCAATGAAACATCGGCAAGACGCTGCGCGCACGCCTCATCGATGCCGGTATTGGCAATCAACCAATCAATCAGCGCTTGCTCCTCTTCATCGGCAATCAGATGTTGAACAATCTCGTCTTGCAGAGACGAGTTGAAGCTGTGCCACTGCTCTCCAAAAAAATCGCTTTTGCTCAGCAAGGCAGCTGTAGCGTTACCTCTAATTTCCTGACGCTTGATATCTTCCAGATTAAATTTGGTCTGGCCATCCAGGCGCAACAAGCGGCGAATTTGATCGAAGCTCATCTTCGGTCGATGATCGAGCGCAGCGGCCAGCTGATCGCGCTGCTGAAGAGTCAACGCATATTCCTGCAGTGAATCGCCCAACACTCGCAAATTATTCAGCTCTTGATAGATGCGAACGCGCTGTGTACTCGGCAATGCCAATGGCGCCCGCTCTTCATCCGGAAGCAGCGTGCAGCGACCTGGACGAACCGGTTTCAACGGCCGTTGAAAAAGCAAAACATCTTTCAGTCGCCGTCGTGCTTCATCGGTATACCGGCTCGGATTTCGGGCAGCTTGGCTACGCCAGAGCGTGTCAAACTCTGCTTCGATCATTGTGCGGTCGATGTACAGATCGTATGATTTTTCGACTCGCGTCCGCCCATCTTCATGAATTTGTCGAGTTTCTCGATAACGGGCTCTCAGCGACTGACCGGCGCACTGACGCTGGAAGAGCCATTCCCCTACCGTGCGGCAACTGGACTCGTCCAGGTTTTGTCTGAGCTTCGACAGCGCCTGCTTCATCGCTCCACTGTCGTTGTCTTTTTTATCGGTTTTCCGGTTGCTCTTGAAGCCACGTCGTTGGTTCAAGTGAAAAAGAGCCCGAGCGAATTCATCTGGTTGAAGCTCTCTATCCAGCCCTTCTGCTCTCAAGCGGTAGGGATTCAGTGATTCCAATGCCTTACGTTCTAATGAGTCCGAGGGAAAAAAACCTAGCTCCGTAAGCACAGTAATCATACGAGCTTTGCGTTTTAAAAGACGATCACGCCGCCGCCTCATAGCGCGCGCTTCGCGGCGCGTGACGGCTAGAGAACTTCCATCTTTCGGGTTCCGACCGTCCGGGAAAATTCGAACACCTGCCTTAATAATCGCAGAAGGTTTGTTTTCCGCGTTTAGGCGAATCAACGCCCAGCCCAACGAGCTACTACCCAAATCCAGTGCAAGGCGGTACGGCATTTTCGAATCCAGCATTTGGTTTCCTTTTCGAATGGGTTGACGAGTTAGCCTCCTGACGATTAGCATCAGACCCGATATCAGATCGGGATTTGTGCTCTGACGCTAACAAGCTGAAAGATGCACCAGATGAAGAGGCCGCTACAAGCGGCCTCTTGCTTTTTGTGGATTTGAAATTTTTTTGATGCATCGCAGCGTTGCGAGTATTGCGGCAAACATCTTCATTCAATTGCTTGAAGCCACATCAAATGTTAACCTTTTGATAACCGCCAATCATCTCCCAAGGCCACCTCATGGCTACTCCCCCCATCAAAGGCCGCGGTGCCACCAGCAATACCCCCGGCCGTTTTGCCAAGACCATTGCGGTGCGGGAGCTGGATGACGAGCTGGCACCTGATGAAGCTCGCCCTGCTGATACCGAGTACTACGTGGATGCCACGCGTAGCATCATTGCCCGGAATGAATCGCCGGATATCCCTTTTGCCTTGAGCATTAACCCCTACCGGGGCTGTGAGCATGGCTGCATTTACTGCTTTGCCCGGCCTAGCCATGCCTACCTGGACCTTTCGCCGGGGCTGGATTTTGAGCGCAAGATTTTTGTGAAGGAGAACGCCGCTGAGCTGCTGCGCAAGGAGCTGAGCAAGCCCTCTTACCAATGTCAGTGGATTGCCATGGGCGCCAACACCGACCCGTACCAACCGGTGGAAAAGGAGCGGCGCATTACCCGGCAGATTCTGGAGGTGATGAAGGAGTTCAATCAGCCGGTGGGCATTGTCACCAAAGGCAGTTTGATTCAGCGCGATATCGACATTCTGGCGGCGATGGCTGAGAAAGGTTTGGCCGAGGCGATTATTAGCGTGACGACGCTCAGCAATGAACTGAAAACCAAGCTGGAGCCGCGTGCTTCGACCGGTGCGGCGCGCTTGGAAACTTTGAGGTGTTTGACCCAGGCAGGTATTCCGACTGGCGTGCTCTTTGCGCCGGTGATTCCGTTTGTCAACGACGCGGAAATGGAAACGATTTTAGCGGCGGCAAGTGAAGCCGGCGCGCGGCAAGCAGGCTATGTGTTTTTGCGGTTGCCGTGGGAATTGAAAGCGCTATTCAGTGATTGGCTGGAGGCGCATTACCCGCAGAAGAAAGCGCATGTGCTGAGCCTGGTGAGTCAGTCGCGTGGGGGTAAGTTGAATCAAACGGAATTTAAGCAGCGGATGAAGGGTGAAGGGCAGTACGCGGAGATGATTGCGCAGCGGTTTCGTTTGGCCTGCCAGAAGAATGGATTGAATCGTGTGCCGCGTGGGAATCATTTGCGTACGGATTTGTTTCGGGTGCCGAATAGTTCGCCGCAGTATTCGTTGTTTTGATTCAGGAACGCAGGATTAGCGAAGGTATGTAAAACCATCCCTCATCCGGCGCTTCGCGCCACCTCCCCCCTCTGAAGGGGGAAGATCGTTTTTTGAATCCACGCTTTTTGCATGCAATCTTGTTGCTATTGATCGATGCTGACTAAATCGCTGCTGTAGTGAACTTTGCCGTCTTTGTCGACGATGACGGCCGAGACGTTGGGGGTTTTATCGATGAGTTGCAGGCCCTTTTCTGGGCCCAACACAAACACGCTGGTAGATAGCGCATCGGCATCGGTGGAGTTGTCGGCGAGTATCGTGACGCTTTGGCTGTTGCGGGCCGAGTCGCCGGTTTTCGGGTTGATGATGTGGTGGTAGCGCACGCCGTTTTCATCAAAATAGCGCTCGTAATCGCCGGAGGTGGAAATGGCGAGGTTTTCGAGCGGAATGGTCAGCAACGAGCGGGTTTTGTCACGCGGATGTTTGATGGCGATCATCCAAGGGCGGTCGCCGCGATTGCCTAGTGCATAGCTGTCGCCACCGGCGCTGACGTAGGCGTGTTTGATGCCGCCACGTTTCAGGATATCAATGGCGCGATCCACAGCGTGGCCTTTGGCGATGCCGCCCAAATCAATGCGCACGCCTTGGCTCTTGAACGCGACACTGCCCTGCTCGTCGTTCAACACCAGATGGCGATAGTTGATGCCGGCTAGATGTTTTTCGATTTGCTCGGAGCTTGGCCGCTGGTGTTGGCGGTAGTCGTAGAAAAAGCCGACGCTGGAGAACGTGATGTCAAAGGCGCCGCTGGTGAGCTGCGAATAATCGATGGAGCGTTTGATCAGCGCAAACAGTTCGCGTGACACGACAACCGCTTGCTCAGCGGCTTTTTGGTTGATGGCCGACAGCTCGCTATCGGGTTTGTAGGGACTCATGGAGGCATCAATACGACGCATGTCGGCTTCGACTTGCTCATGCAGGGTTGCCGACAGCGCTTTATCGGTGCTCCAGAATTCAACACGGGCACGCGTACCCATGACGTTGAATTCGCGCAATTGCCATTCGGCGCTTGCGTATTCGGAAAACAGCAGCGCCATCACGAGGATGGCGCTGTGTATTTTTGCTTTACTGATCACGACGGGAAGAAGTCCATGCGGTAACTGTCGTTCCAGGTGCTGACGTTCATCTGGCCAAACTGGATTTGCCGCACTTTCGCGAGCAGTTTGCGCTCCAGATCCGGGTCGTTCAGTTCACTGGAAACGACTTCGGCTTTGGTGACGCTACCATCTGGTTGAATTTCCAAACGGAAAATCACTTTGCCGCGTAAGCCGGGGTTGCTGCGCAGTGCCCGGTGATACAACGCAAAGATGGAACCTTTGGCATTGTCGAAGCCTTGCTGAATATTTTCGTCTGGACGACGACCGACATTGCCTTTGGCATTCGGATCATTCGGGTCACGGCTGGCGCGCAGTTGGTTTGGATCCAAACCACCGATGGCCGAGGTGACTTCTGACGTCGTGGGAGCCGAAATGCCTGAACCGGTGCCACCAGCCGAGCTGGCTTTGGCGGTGACGATACCGCCGCTGCCCGCCTTCGCTTTGTCAGCAATGAGCGCGCGCTCGGAAGGCTTTGGACCGGCGCCGGCTTTTTCATCGACCTTCAACGGTTGACCGGGTTTAGCCGCTGGCTCAACGGCAGTACGCAGATCCGCTAACGCATCAAACACGGCAATGTGTTTCTGCGCTTCTTCCTTGGCTTTCTCTTTCTTGTCTACCTTGACTTCTTTTGGCGGCTCTTTGACTTCCGGCTTTTTCTCTTCCGGTTTCGGCTCTGGTTTTTTCTCTTCTTCCTTCGGCTTTTCCGGTTCTGGTTGCTTGACCGGTGGTGGCACCGGTTTTTCTTTCTGCTCGATCACCAACTTGACCAAACGCTCGGGCACGACCGGGCGTTCACGCGGCTGCTCAGGTAAGTCGATAATGGAAACCAGAAAGCTCAGCAATAAAAACAGACCGAGAATACCGAGAACCAAATTGCGAAAACGATTGGCCTCTTCCGGGATAATGTCCCAGGGCAGCTGCGGCATGATGCGATAGGTGGCGTTCATGAGACTGGCTTTTCCTTCTTCATGACCGCTAACGAGATATCGGTGTAATTCGCTTCGCTCAGGGTGTACATAATCTTGCGCAGCAAACGATACGGAATCGTTTTGTCACCCATGACAATGGCGGGATTACGTTCCTCGGCGGCGACCGTCAACCGGTTGCTCGATTGCAGCTTCAGTTCCTGCAACAGCGCGGGCAACACGTCGTCCTCGAGCTTTTCTGCTGCATCGGCCGACATGATGCGACGCCCCTGCACGATGATGTCATCTTTGCTGACCATGACAATCAGCGCGTCTTTCGGCAATTGCTGCGCCAGCGATTGCGGCAATTCGACGCTCTGGTTCGATGGCAGCTGTTGTTCGGTGCCGGAGTTAACCAGCAGGAAGAACACCAGAATCGTGAAGATATCCATCATCGATGTCAGCGACAGCGCAACGACGCCACGGCGCTTGTGATGCCGCCCCATGCGGGCAGCACGACGAGATTGGTTCATGGCGTGGCCTCCGCTGCGTTGCGCGGATCCGGCACCGCATTACCGAGGCTGACCTGCGGAAACAATTCCGCCTGCACCCACTCATCATCCTGCTTCTGCTCCACCAGACGCACGGCGTCCATCGCCTGCACAATGTCGTCGTACTCGGTGGTTTCTTCAGCCAGGATCGTCGCGCTCAAAATCTCCGGGAATTTGGCTTTGACGTCCTGCAGGTATTCATTCAGTTTGTCGTAATCGTGTTTGCCGTCGACCTGCGGCAGCACCGTCAACAAACCGGTATTGCGATCGCCCACTTCAAGCTGGTCTTTGCGAATGGTCACTTCCAGCTCGATTGGCGGCGGCGTGACGTCTTCTGGAGATTCACCACCACCCGGCAGATTCAACTCCAGCATCGTCACTTGCGAGAAAACGGCTGTGATGAGCAGGAACGGTACCAACACCACCATCAAATTCATGAAGGCGGTGATGTTCAGTTCACCATCACTGACCGCTTTCCGGCGTATGCGTTTGCGAAACATGACGCTACCCCATTAAGCGCGCGGCGCGGTACCTGCGGGTTGACGGGCGGCCTGAGCCGTTTGCGCGACTTCGCGCTCCATCTGCACTTTGCGGATCATGTTGGTGAATTTAACGGCGGCCATTTCCAGACTGTCGACGATCTCGGTGGTGCGTGATTGCAGATACGAGAACAGAATAAGCAATGGAATCGCGGCAATCAGACCGAACGCGGTGGTGTTCATCGCAACCGCAATGGACTGCGACAACAGGTTGGCTTTTTCCGCCGGGTTGGCGTTGGCGACGGCGGCGAACGCGCTGATCAGACCGATAATGGTACCGAGCAGACCGAGCAACGTGGCGATGTTGGCGAACATGCCAAGGTAGCCGGTGCGCTTTTCCAAACGCGGCAGAATTTCCATCAGGCCTTCTTCCAGCGCCAGCTCGATGTCTTCAGCACGACGACCGGCGCCAACGCGAGTCAGGCCGTAAGCAACCATGCGGCCGAGCGCCGCTTGCGAACGGGTGGCAATTTCGTGGGCTTTGCGGAAATCACCGGCGTTCAAGGCGGGCTGCAGATCCTGCCAAATCTGGCGGTTGCGCACACGCTCGCGGGTCAGCACGATGAAGCGTTCGATGGCAATGGCAATCCCAAGCGCCAAGACGAACGCGATCGGGTACATATAAAAGCCGCCGTTCTGGAAGAACTCAATGGCTGTCGTGAACATGTGTTTTACTCCTGCAGGTCTTCGTGCAACTTAAAAAAGAAACGGGTTATTTTTTACTTTCACTGTCAGTTTTCTGCAGTGAGGTTTGAAGCTGATCGTTGATGCGGATACTGCGCTCGAACTCGACCGGATCGACCGGTGCAAATACTTCATCGAGCAGACTACTGACATAAGCCTCTTGCGGTACGGCATCAACGGTTTTCCACGGCACGATGTACAGCACGTTCGGTGCGTCCTGGGTGCCAGTAACGCTCATGCTCAACGGCTCTTGCGATGGCCGTTTTGCCGAGGCGACTTTCGCTGCGTTATCGGCGATATCTTTTTCCACTTCAGCGGTTTTCGGTTCGGCCGCGAACGCGCCGACAGAAACCATCAGTAACAGTGTGCTCAGAAATTTCATGGACTTGCCTCCGCCGGTTGCGAAGCCTGGACACGGCGACGTAATTCAATCAGCCAGTTTTCCACGTCCTTGTCTTCCGGCGTCAGCTGGGCGTACTGCTCCATGTGGCGCAGTGCCAGTGCCGGTTCATCAAGATAGACATCGGCCAGCACCGACAGATTGCGATGGGCCGGCGCATAGTTCGGTGCCGAGCTAATCGCTAAAAGATAGCTGGCTTTTGCCTGTTGCAACTCGCCTTGTTCGCGCAGCAGCAAGCCTTTCAGTGACAGCGCACGGGCATCGCCAGCGCGCACAGCTAGCCCGGACTCAACCATTTCCAGCGCGGCTTTCGGTTTGTTTTGCTGACGCAGAATCAACGCGGTGTTCAGGTACGCCGGCAGATAGCGAGATGACTGTGCCCGCACCGCAGCGAATTTGGCCAATGCCGTGTCGTGCTGGCCTTTTTTCATCGCCGCGACGGCCTCGTCAAAACTGGCCTGGGTTTCCACTGACAAGGCCGGATCATTGGCTTGATAAGGCAACGGTGCAGCGGGTGTCGCCGACGGGCCGGTCACCGCGCCGGTCGAATCCGGTGCAGGCGTTTCAGCGCTTGGCACAGGCGCCGACTTTTGCGGCTCGGACTGAACGGGTTCCGGGGTCGGCATGGTCTGACAACCAGCCAACAGCAGAGCCAGCAGCAGCGCTTTATTCGTAGACGGTTTCAACATATTCGGTCTTGCCGTAACGGGCAGGTTGCAGTTCACGCAGCGAGGTTACACTCTTTTCAATCCACTCGGTGTAGACACCGTCGCGGATATAACTCAAGTTCACCGAGAAAAACTCAATCGCCTTGTCTTCAAACGGGAACGCTTGTTCCTCCAGCAGCACGTTGTACTCATCGAGCGCGTCCTGATCGAGACCTTTCGGGCGTTCGGAGTTCATCAAATCCTTGGCCAGAATGCGATAGATCTCGCCAATGCGATGAGTGGCCGCCGTGGTGTATTCCGCCACCTGATAGCCGTTGATTTTCTCGTAAGCATCCAAGGCTTTCTGCATCGCGGCGCGTTTGGTTTTCAAGGTTTTGTTCAACGGCAGTTTCAGTTGCACCTGACGGAAGTTATCCATCAACGGCTCGCTGAAGAAAAACTCGGACTGCGCAGCCAGGTATTTCATCCGCGGCGACTTGTCACCACCTTGCTTGTTGTAGCTATCAAGAATCGCTTTGCGCCAGTCGCTGAGCTCACGCGTATCTTTTTGATCGGCGTAGTACCGGGCAATTTTGGCGCGCACTTCCTGAGCCTCTTCGAACGGCTGCGGGAAGCGCTTGACGTAATCTTTCCAGGTATTGATCGCGACGGCTTTCTGGCCACTCTTTTCCTGATACTCAGCAGCACGCTGCAACGTGGCGCGGGCAAACTCCGGATCGGTGCTGGTTTGGGAAATGGCTGCATATTCCTGCGCGGCCTGGCCCCACTGCTGTGACTGCTCGTAGGCGAACGCCAGCTTCTCGCTGATGCCTTTGACCAGCTCATGCTTTGGATACATCTGGCGGAAGCGTTCGAACACCGTGATCGCCGCGGGAAAATCGGCCACTTCCAGCAACAGCGCACCGGCATCGTATTCGGCGTTGGCGCGCACCGAGGCATTCGGCTCGACCTGACCTAAGCGCAAGAATTGGTCAATCGCGCCTTGCTTGTCACCGGCAACAACCGCCATTTCCGCTTGCTTGTAAATCGATGAAGCGCGACGCTCGTGATATTGCTGCTCGGTTTTGTTGTCCCAACCGGTTAGCGCCAGCAACTCACCGTAAGCGGTTTCGGCGGCTTGCCAGTTTTGCAAATCGAATTCGCCGTTGGCGATGACCACTTTCGCCTCGCGTTGCTGCGCGTTGGTCGCTTGTGGCATTTGCACCAAACGGCGTGAGGTAGCAACCGCGCCGGCGATATCCTGCTGCGCGAGCTGCCATTGCTGCACTTGTTGCAACACGTTCGCGGCTTTCGGATCGGCGGTGAACGCATCGACATAACGGACACCGGCACGAATACTTTCGCGCTGCCAACGGTTCAAGGCTTCGGCGTTGGTTTCGCCGCCTTTGACGGCTTTGCCGGCTTCGTCTTTACCGGAAGCCAGATTCATCAAACGGCCATAGCTGCCAAGCGCCGCGTAACCGGCTTGTTCCGATTTGGCGTGCGGCGGATAGTCGTAAGCCACTTTCTCGTATTCGATGGCTGCTTCATCAATCGCCTTGGCATCAAGCAAGGTGTCGGCCAGCAGATAATGCAGCTCTGGCGCTTCCGGTTCGCTCGGGAAGGTATCGAGGTATTCGCGATACCATTTCGCCGCCACCCGATATTCTTCCGGCACTTTCGATTTCTGCGCCTTGGCGTGGTAGTGCGTGGCGACGTCGCGAATATGGCCTTTCAACTGCGGCAATAATTGCTCACGGGTATTGCCGCGAGCGCGTGCCCAGAACTCGCTGCGACGACCATAACGCTCGGCAAAATCTTCTTTCGCCGGCAACACTTTGGTCGGGAAACCGCCGCGTTGATAGGTTTCGATAATCGCCGTGGAGAACGACGGCGCTTCGCTGTCGAGCGGGTGCACGGTGATGAAGGTGTTGTAGGTGTCGGCGGCGTCGGCAAAACGTTCCTGGTCGAGATACAAATTCGCCAATGCCCGATAGACATCGGCTTCATACGGCCGCTCGCCTTTGCTGGCGAAAAACGCGCGAATCGATACCGCGCCTTCGAGATTGGCAAACGACAAGGCCATGACACGCAGCGTATCGTCGCGTAAATCACGCACCTGAATATCGCGTTCGTCACGACGACGCAAACGCTCCAGCAAAGGCTGGAAATCATCCAAGGCATATTCGTAATCGCCGCGCTTGTAACGAGCCCAGCCGCGCTTGTAACGGGCCTGATCGTTGAATGCTGATTCGCCGGCTTGCAACACGGCCGTATAGGCATTTTCGGCTTCCTGCCACTGACGGGCCACGAATGCCGCTTCACCACGACGGAATTGCGCTTCAGCTGAATGCAAATCAGCTGGATATTCCAGCGCCAACGATGCCAATGCCTGCAATGAGGCATCGCGTTCGGCGGTCAAATCGTAAGCTTTCGCCAACTGATAAAACACACCGGCTTTGTCGCCGTAATCCGGAAATTCCTGCAGCAGTTGTTTGTATAAATCAATCGCTTGCTGATAGCTGGCATTGGCCTGAACCGGCGTCAACTTGCTCAAGTCGCCATCGGCTTCAGCGAGCATCTTGGTTTCGGCCAGACGCATCATCAAATCGGCCATACGGCGCATGGCTTCGGCGCGGGTTTTACCCGTGGCGTTTCGTTGCAGTACGCGCTGGTAGCCTTCCATCGCCTGCTCTACCGTTACTTCTGGCAACGGTGCTTTCGGCGGAATATCGGTGCGGTCGGCCATGTTGGCCAAGGTCGGCTCACGATCGCCTTCATCGGACATCGTGATGCAACCAGAAAGTACCAGCGACAGCACACTGACGCGCAGAACAGGATGCACAAGTACGCGCTTCATGGCTGTGCTCCAATACTGGCGCGATCCTGCAGACGGGCAAGAGCCAACTCTGCTTGCTGCCGGTAGTCACTGAGCTGAGCACGCCAACGGCGCACTTCATCAAGGGCAATTTGATTCAGACGCTGGCCTTCTTCATCCAGCAAACGGTCGGCGCGCACAATCAAATTCTGGGCGCCATTCAGTTGCCGCTCGATGCGCTGATCGAAATTGGCGAAACGGGAGCCGGCGACATCTTTGGCGACAATCAGTTTCGCGCGCTGAGTATCGAGTTCACGCACATGCTGCTCGGCCTGAGTCATCAACACTTCCTGACGCCACTGACGGCCGGCACTGTCATGCCAGACATCGAACTGCAATACGCCTTGCATCAAGCGCAGCTTGTCCATTTCGCGTGGCATCGGGCCGCGGGCTTTTTCGATGCGGTCGATACGCGCCTTGGCGCGCTCAATGCGCTGGGCCAAGCGACGCTCTTTGTCGTTGGCCAGCAACAACCAGTTTTCCGGTTGTTGCGATTGTTCAAAGGTTTCGCGGGCCCGCTGCAGGCGCTGCTGATAGGCGGTCATATCGACGGTGCTCAGCTTCGTTTCCACTTGCGGTTCGCGCTCGGCATAGCGAGCACGATGATTGGCCAGCATGTCCTGATAAATCGGCAGTTGGAATTGCCAACCGGCAAGGATTTCGCGCAACTCGAGCAAATCGCGATAGCGTTTCAAGGATTCGTTGAACACATGCTGCGCCAGTACCCGTTTCAGCAACGCCGCATTGGCGCGGGCATGCTGCTGCAGCACATCCGGGATCTCTTGCTCTTCCAGCGATGGCAGCAGCAGCAACAATTCGCCCTGCTCAATTGCCCGCTCGGCTTCATCCAGTTGCTGCAATTCAAATTCGTAGCGCTGCATCGCGTTGCGATAAGCGTTGATCGCATCCGGGTACGCTTCCAGCGATTGATACGCGAACGGTACCGCCAGCTGCGCTTCCAGTACCGGCAAATCGGCCGGCTGCCGCTCACGCAGATTCAGCCATGGCGTCAAGGCTTTTTCGTGCAAACCGGTTTGCGAATACGCCCAACCAAGGCCGAGCATCGCGGTGTTGACGTAACTGCTGTTCAAGCGCACGTTCAACAACTGGTTGCGCGCCAGTTCCGGCCGTTTTTGCCGGATCATTTCATAGCCAAGCGCCAGATGCGTGCGATCACGAAGGTTCTTTTGTTCGTCGTTTTCGGCACGCAGCGTCAACAATTGATTGAAGGTATCCTGGGCCGCTTCCGACTGCCCTTGTTGCAGCTGGGCGACGCCCAAATTGAACAACGCGTAATGGAATTGTGTGCTTTCTGGATTGACGCCGAGCAGAGCCTGTTGCGCTTCGGCGCCGTTGTTGCGCTTCAGGGCGATGTTGGCGCGCATCAGCGCAATTTCATCGTTCAGTGCCGGTGTTGATAAGGTCGGCAGTTGTTGCAAGCGCTGCAAACTGCCGTCCAGATCGCCGCCGCGAAAACGCACGCGCGCCAATTCGACCAACACCCGTTCGCGCACATCGGCCGGCAATTGTCCGGCCAGCATGCCGGTCAGCAATTTTTCCGATTCGCTGAGCATGCCGTATTCAAGTTGCAGGCTGCCAAGCAGCGCCATCGCACCGGTTTCGTGCGGGCCCAGCTGGCCGCGATCCTGGGCGACCAAAATCGCCGTCATCGCCGCAAAGGGCTCACCCCGGTAATATTCAAACAAGGCGTTGCCATACGGCAGCGTTTGCACGGTAATGGTTTTCTTCCAGGCAAACTCTTCCGCTGATGGCGTTTCATCAGCGGCCTGCGCGCTGGCGACCAAACCGGTAAAGAGTATCGCCAGCGGGAACGTTCTGGCGCGGCTTACCATTGACGGACTTCAAACCTCGCTTGCTGCTTGGAGGCATCGTCAACGACCCGGATTTCGAGAAACTTGGCGCCGGTTTCCTTGACGAATTGCAGACTGGTGGCGCGGGTGAACTCGCGATTTTCCGGACCGTAGCCGGTGAACATCACGACCATTTCATGTTCACCCGCGGTAATGTTGCCGACATGCAGACGCTGTACGCCACCGCGACGCAGCGCATCGACATCACGCTCGGTATATAAATAGTGGGTCAGCTCTTTGCCATCGATGGACAGCTTGACGGCATCCGGGCGGAAAAACTTGCCGGTATCGACCGAGACAAAAACGGCCACTTGGGTTGAGGCCGGGAACAACAAATCTTCCTCGAGAATGAATAAATCCCGGTTCAATTCCAGGACTTCTTTTTTCAGCGCTTCCAGATCATCGGTCGCCGTTACATTGGCATCCTGGGCAGCCAAAGGCAGAGCCAACAACAGGCAAAGGGCCAGACCAAACTTTTTCAACACGCGAAATCTCCCACCACCGGGCGTGGCTTGAACCGCTGCCATTATGCCGCCTCCTTCTCGCCGGTCGCCGGAATTGGTGCACAAATTCTCGGTGACATTTCAGTGAATACTGCGATTTTGGACAGGCTGCTAACATGGTATGAATCTGCCCGAGTGTCAAACCCCAAATCACTGATTTGTAAACCAATTTGTCTTGCTGCTCAGGCATTGAACAACTTACCTGCCGATATCAGGCGTTGACTGCGCCATTCAGGTGCAATCACTACTGGCTCTTTTTGTACATTGTTCCAAAAAATTTAGGCGTTTCCGCGATCACTGGTAAAGGCGCTAACGTACAGAACAAAGAAATTCACCAATTTTGCCCCTGCCACGCTTGGGATTTGTTGCATCGCTAACTACTATTGCCTTATGGGACCGGCGTGCGGACCTCGTTGTCAAAGCCCTCAACTGCACGTAAAGTAGCGCCGCGCTTGCAAACAAATAACTGACAACCGTGCACACCGGTAACCAAGCGCCTGACATGGATGGCTAACGTTGGAGACCCCTTTTCCCTCATGGAAGCTTTGCGACTCACTTTCCCGGCTCAGCAACAGGGCCAGCATTTAATGGTTGAAACCCGTCCGGAGGCGCTGAAGCGCTGGCTGGAAGGACTGCCATACGGCGACATGAAGCGTACAGTTCCGCAAGTATCGCAAGCAATCGCCAGTCTTAATAGAACAGAAGTCTCAGTTAATCAGCGCGCCGAACTGGTCGCGCTGTTCGACCATACCTACGAACTGATCAGTGATTATTACCGGCCGAAAATTGTGCTGCGCCCCCGCGGTCAGCAATTCGCCGGCCGCGCCGAAACCGACGAGCTCAGCACACTGACCCGCGAGATGTCGTTCGCGCACAAGATGCTGGTCATCGGCCTGATTGAAAAGCGCAGTTTCTGGAGCAAGGAAAAGCCGCTGACCCGAGCCATCAACCTGGCCATTCATTACCTGAGCGTCATTCTGCTCGAGCACTACGAAACTTATTCTCCTGTGCCGATTTATGTCTGGCGTGAATTGAATGCGCTGTTCTCCTACGCCAGTGAACAAAAGCTGGAGCAGGTCGAAGCGCTGCCGGAGCACTACAAGCACTGCATGGCGACCATTCAGGACAACTATGTCCGCGCCTGCCTGATTTCGCTGGCCAATCCTTACCAGATGGACCGCGGCGAACACTGGGAAATGAACAAATACCTGGCGCACTGGACGCCGCTGGCCAAAATCAGCGCCGACCCGGACGATTTCACCAAGCGCAACTGCTTTGTTGTCGATTTGTCCGGCGAAGCCAAGCCGCGCTATGGCGTCAACGCGCTCGAAGATCCGGAAGATCCACGCATTCGTTTGCTGATCACCCACGATCTGACACTGAAGCTGACCCAGCAAATTGAAGATCTGGAGCGCGAACATCAGCTGCCGAATCCCGGCTTTTATCCGGGTCTGAATCCGCAAGAAGCGCTGAATCTGCTGCAACGGATGTCTTCGCACTGGGATTTCCGGGTCGAGCGGCATGCCCCGCGCTACCCGGTGATCAACCAGCTCGACGTGATCTGGGGTCTACAACAAATACATCAGGTATTGACCTGGCAAGACCCACTGTCGCCGAATGCCGACCCGGACGCCCGCAATGCCAACCGCCTGACCCTGGCGAAAAAGCTGGAGCGGGATGATCCACAAGATCTGCGCTGGGATGCCGTCAACGCCTCCGATGGCGGTATTTGTCTGACCCAGCATCATGATGCCGTCGACTATCTGCGGGTCGGGCAATTGGCGGCGATGCGCGAATACGTCGATGGCCAACCGACGATGCGCTGGGTGCTCGGTGTCGTGCGCTGGCTGCGTGGCGACAAGCGCAAAGGCACGACACTCGGTATGCAATTCATCAAAGGCGATATTCAGGCCGTTACCATTCGGGCGCGCAAAGGCAACCGCATCGAAACCACCGCCCAACCGGCACTGCTGGTATCCGGCGAAGAAATGCATGGCCTTGCCAGCCCTACCGTCGTCGCTCAACGCGGTCTGTATCAGGACGGCCGGCAATTGGTGTTGACCATTGGTGTGGAAGCATTGTCGGTTCGCGCCAGAATGCGGGTTGAAGCAACACCGATGGTCGAGCGCTTCTTCTATCAGGTTTACCACCACGACGACATCGAGGCGCGTTCACCATCGACCAATAGCGACGATGATGATGGCCCGATCACCTTGGATAACGTGCCACTGCCCGGCGATCATTGAGAAAAATTCGCGCCCTTTCAGGCGCGAACTCGATTAAAACTTCAACAATTCCTTGACCGGCACTTTCATTGTTTCTTTCAGGGATTTTTCCAGCGCAATCAGTTCCTTTGCCATAGGATGTTCGATGCCAAGTTCTTTGGCGACATCCTTGGCATTGGGCATCCGCCATGGGAATTCGGCGCGCATGTCATAAAGACTGGCTAGCTCCGGATCACGAGCAAAACAGATTTCTTCCTCTCGAACCCGGCCAAGCCAACCACGTTCCTCCAATGCCGTAAACACCACCTCGGCGTTTTCACTTTCGGCCCGACTCAGCAAGTCCTCTTCCTTGACCAATCGACCACGTGATTGAGCCGCCAACACATCGCCGATCAACCTGACCGCCACAATAAACGGATCGGTAATGCGACCGGTGCTCAGCTTGAACGATCCAATCGCATGACAAAGTTCGGCACCAAATAGAATGATGGCCCAACTCAGGTACACCCAAATCACCAGTATCGGCAAAACCGCCATGGCGCCGAAAATCACTTCATAGGTCGGCACCGAACTGATGTAGTAACCAAAAGCGCGTTTGCTGAGCTCAAACAACAAAGCGGCGACCGTCGCCGAAATCAGCGCATGCCAGTAAACAATGTTGCGATTCGGCACCCACATGTAGAGCAACCAGAAGCCAACAATCGTTAACGCGGGTGGCACCAGACGCAACAGCCCACCGCCGGCAAATGTGGCGGCGTCACTGAAATACGGCAGGGAAAACAAATAGGAACTGACTGCCAGACCAGAACCAATCAGGATTGGGCCCGCTGTCAGCAAGGCCCAGTAAACCAGCCATTTACGACCCAAGCGCCTGCTCGGCAAAGAACCCCAAATTTCGTTCAACGCTTTGTCGATCGTGTTCATCAACAGCAGCGCCGTCACAAACAGGAACACAAAACCCGCGAATTGCAATTGCCCTGCACGGTCGACAAACTCTTCGAGATGCTTTTGTAACGTCGTGCCGCTCGTTGGCAGAAAGTGGGTGAACAAAAAATCACCGAGCGCTTTTTGTGCACTCTGCATACCTGGCAATAAATTGAACATGCCCGCAATGACGGTAAATAGCGGCACCAAGGCCAGCAAACTGGTGATGGTCAGATTGGCGGCAACAGCCTGGCAGCGATCTTGGCCGAAACGACGAAACACGAAACGAATCATGCCAACAAACCAGTCACGTCGCAGCTGCCAACTCACTTCGCTCACCATGCGGTACAATAAAACTCATCAAAGCCGGAGTGTAGCAGATGACCTGGACCATTTATCATCATTCCCGTTGCAGCAAATCGCGAGAAACCCTGGCATTGCTGGAGCAACTTGGCATTAAGGCCGACATTGTCGAGTATCAAAAAAACCCGCCATCGATCGCGACACTGAAAACCTTGCGTCAACAACTCGGCGTTGAGGTGCGTGATATGTTCCGGCAAAAAGAAGCGCTGTTCAGCGAGCTTGGCTTACGCAAGCCGACGCTGACTGATGATCAATTGTTTGCCGCCCTGCACCAGCATCCAGCACTGCTGGAACGCCCGATTGTCAGCAATGGCCAGCGCGCCGTTTTTGGTCGGCCACCGGAAAACGTTCGGACCTTGTTATGAACATTCTTGTCCTTTATTACTCGGTGCACGGACACACCGCTGACATGGCGCGCTATATCGCTCGTGGTATCGAAGAAGTCGACGGCGTTGAAGCCCTGCTGCGCACGGTGCCACCGTTCGGCAGAAATGCCGACGAGGAAAACGGCGTGTTGGTCAGCAAAGAAGAATTGCGGCAATGCAGTGGCCTTGCGCTCGGCAGCCCTACCCGTTTCGGACAAATGAGCGCCGCCTTGAAAGCGTTTTTGGAAACCACCAGCGACATCTGGCTCTCCGGTGCGTTGGCTGGCAAACCTGCCGCCGTGTTTACCTCAACCGGTAGTTTGCATGGCGGCCAGGAATCGACACTGCTATCGATGAGCCTGCCGTTGTTGCATCACGGCATGTTGCTGACCGGAATCCCGTATACCGAAAGCGATCTGATGCGCACCGAATCCGGTGGCACGCCCTATGGAGCCAGCCATACTGCCGGCGCCAAAAATGATCGAGAATTGACGGAAGAAGAAAAACGCCTGTGTCGGGCACTGGGCAAACGGCTGGCAACTTACGCGGTGCGTCTGGCATCGGAATAAACGTGTTGAGTTAATGAAAACCATCTCATCAATGAGGTCATCATGAGTTTTTCTGCCTGGCATCGTCTGGCCGTAGTCAGTGTGCTGTTTTTGCTGGCATTGCTGGTGTTCTGGAACTGGCGCGTACCGACGCCAACACCGCTAATCAGTACGCTGATCGCAGTCGTGCCGTTATTGATCATCCTGTGGCCGCTGTTGCGCGGTTTTCGGGTCGCGTTTGTCTATACGGCGCTGATAATGCTTCTATACTTCAGCCACGCCATCGTTACACTGACGGCCAGTGCCGCCGAGTGGTTGTGGGCCGGTATGGAGCTGGTGCTCAGTATCGTGATTTTCGTGGCATGTCTTTATGCCGCGCGCATCATCAACCAGGCAGTGCAACGACAAACTCCGGAGTGATCGGCGCATGCCGCGTCAACACCACCGCCAGGCGTAAAGATGTGCTTGCTGAACCTGGAGTCCGGTGGTGTTGAAATTGATCGCGGATGCTGGAAAAACTTGCTGGCTGTCGCTGCTGCTATTTTTCGCCGTGCAACTTGGCGCTGCCGCCGAAGCGCCGCCAGCACCTTCACCACTGCAGTTGGTCACGCTGGAAAGTCCATTTGAAGATGGCTGCCAAAGCCTCCAGTACAAACTGATTCACCAAGCGCTAAAACGCCTGAATCTTCCCTATCAATGTGAAGCCATGCCATGGGCCCGAGCGCAACGCTTGGTTCGACTGGGCGAGCGCGATGGCTTTATTACCATACGAACATTGGAACGCAACGAATACACGGCGTCGACTAGTGTGCCGGTCATGGAGTTGAACAATTCGATCTTCACGTATCGACAACATCCCAAACTGCCGTTCCTGCAAAAAATCACCTCACTGCCGGAGTTAAAAGGATTAACTGTCGCCACTTATCTCGGTGATGGCTGGACCACCTCACGTTTGGTGCCGCTTGGCATTGATATCGAATGGAGCAGTGATATGCAGTCAGTGCTGCGCATGCTGGCGGCACAGCGTGTCGATGTGGTCATTCAAAGTGATATTGATACGCTGAAACAGATTCACTTGCTGGATCTCGGTGACAAACTGATCAAGCTTGATAACGTACTCGACAAAACCCCTTACTACCTGATGCTGGGTCGTCACTCGACGTATCTCGACACGTTGCCAGCGATCAGCGCCACGCTGGCAACGATGCGCGAAGATGGCACGTACAAAGCGATTTACCGACAGTTCGAACAGGCAGCTAGTACAATGCCGCCGCCTGCCGAATAATTTTTAATCGCGTAACAACGCTGCTGCGCGCAATGCATGATCAGCCAATACCAGCGCAGCCATGGCCTCAACAATCGGCACCGCACGGGGCAGCACGCAAGGATCGTGTCGACCGCGACCGCGAAACTCAATGGCGTTGCCATCGACATCAATCGTACGTTGCAACTTGGCAATCGTCGCAGTTGGTTTGAACGCGACCCGGAACACCACCGGCATACCCGATGAAATGCCGCCGAGCACACCACCGTGATCGTTGCCTTCGGTCTGCACCTTTCCGTCTTTGATCAAGAACGGATCGTTGTGTTCAGATCCGCGTTTCTCCGTGCCGGCAAAACCGGAACCAATTTCAAAACCTTTGCTGGCATTGATCGCCAGCATCGCTTTTGCCAAGTCCGCTTCCAGCCGATCAAAAATCGGCTCGCCCCAACCCACTGGCACACCGTTGGCAATACACTCGACCACACCACCGAGTGAATCGCCATCCTTGCGCGTCTGCTCAATCAGCGACTGCATTTGCTCAGCTAATTGGGCATCAGGGCAGCGCACCGGATTGCTTTCGATCATCGAAATATCGACTTGCTCGGCCGGAGTCGTCATCTGCAAGGCGCCAACGGATTTGACCCAGGCATGAATCGCGACACCGAATCGTTCTTTCAGCAGTTTCTTGGCAATGGCACCGGCAGCAACTGAGGCCGCTGTCGTGCGCGCCGAACTGCGACCACCACCAGCGACATCGCGTAAACCGTATTTTTGCTGGTAGGTGTAATCGGCATGACCGGGGCGATACAGCGCCGACATTTCATCGTAATCATGCGAGCGTTGATCAGTATTGCGGATCAGCAACGCAATCGGCGTACCGGTGGTTACGCCATTTAACAAACCTGACAAGACTTCGACGCTATCCGGCTCTTTGCGCTGGGTCGAGATTTTGCTTTGTCCGGGCCTGCGTCTGTCCAACTCCTGTTGAATATCGTCAATGCACAGTTTCAATCCCGGAGGGCAACCTTCCACAATGCAACCGACGCCGGGACCATGCGACTCGCCAAAGGTACTGATGCGAAACAGCGTGCCAAAACTATCGCCAGCCATCGCTTATACCTCCTGCCAAACCGCGCCGGCATGACGCAGCACTTGCCAGAATTGCGGGAAAGATTTACCGACCACTTCCGCATCTTCAATGACGACATCAGGAATCTGCAAACCGGCCACGGCAAAACTCATCGCCTGGCGATGATCATCGTGGGTGGCAATACGGGCGCCTTTCGGTTGACCACCGGTAACGATCAACGCGTCGTCGGTTGCCTGTGCATCGATACCCATTTTGCGTAACTCAGTCGCCGTGTCATGCAGGCGGTTGGATTCCTTGTGAATCAAATGGGCGATATTGGTGAAGCGCGAAGTGCCTTCGGCAAACGCCGCCAAAATCGCAGCCGTTTGCACGACATCCGGCATGTTGCCCATATCCATTTCCACCGCACGCAATTTGCCGGTGCTCATAACACGCAAACCATTCGGCAGGCGTTTGACCAGACAGCCCATTTGATCGAGCAGCATCGGAAACTGCGCTTCCCCCTGCACCGATTCCAGGTTGTAACCTTCAATGGTGACATCACCTGCAGTGACCGCTGCCGCCGCAAGAAAATACGAAGCCGAACACGGGTCGGCTTCCAGCTCGAAGGTTTGCGCCTGATAGCGCTGACCGGCGCTGATAAAAAAGGCGTTGTCGTATTCATCGACCTGAACACCGGCTTTGGCCATCAACGTGATGGTCATGTCGACAAATGGACGCGACACCAATTCAGAAGAAAGCCGTATCGTCGTGTCCTGTTGCGCATACGGGCTCGCCAATAACAACGCTGACAGAAACTGACTGCTGACATGACCCGGCAGTGCGCATTCACCACCGCGCAATGGACCGGTAATGGTCAGTGGCAATGCATCGTTCTGGCCTTCGACCCTGGCACCCAGCGCGCGCAGCGCCGCGCATAAATCGGCCATCGGCCGCTGCCGCATCCGTGCCGAACCATCAATGATGATCGGCTTGCTGCCGAGCGCAGCCACCGCGGAAACAAAGCGGGCAAAGGTGCCGCTGGCATTGACGTTGATCTCGGTGCCCTGCAGCTTGGCGCCCCGCTCGACACCACTGACCCGCACCTCATCATCTTCTTTGAATACTTCGGCGCCGAGCGCGGTAATGCCCTGCAGCACCCGGCCGATATCGTCGTTGTCGGGAACCGGACCGACACGACTCTGGCCCTGGGCCAGCGCCGCGATGATCAGTGCCCGGTTGGCTTGGTATTTGGAGCCCGGCACACGGATATGGGCTTTGAATGGCCCGTTTGGTACCAGCTTGATCGCTGACATGATAGGAAAATCAAACACTTGAACTCGGTACCGGCATGTTAACGTCATTCCAGCGCGGCTGTCATGAGTGGAGAGCATATCCTCGGCGCCACCTGTATATACATGTTATTTTTATTTATTTTTCATTTACTTAATTTGCCTTGTATATTTTTTATTGACAAGCCTCACCTGCATCGGCTGTAATGCCGCCATCTTCTTCAGTCGGGCTTCATTCGTGAACGTTTTCAAACGCCATCACCACCATCATCACACCTCTGTCAGGCGACAGCGGCGGTAGGCGTTTGCACGAATAACAGCATTCCCGAAACCCCGTTGGCGCTCCCAACGGGGTTTTTCTTTTTCTGGCTTTTTATTTTTGGAGACAAACATGACATTGCGACTGGTGATTCCCAAAGGCCGCATCTACGACAAAGTCAGCGAACTGCTGGGCGAGTGTGGCGTCAGGTTGGCCGGTGCCGAGCGCAGTTATCGCCCGGCCTCGTCGATGCCGGGCATCGAAGTGAAACTGCTGAAAAGCCAGAACATCCCGCCGCTGCTGGCGCTGAACCAGCACGATATCGGCTTTGCCGGTTACGACTGGGTGCTGGAGCAAAATGCCGAGGTCACCGAGCTATTGGATTTGGGTTTCGATCCGGTGCGTATCGTCGCCGCCGTGCCGGAAACCAGCGACATCGATGAATTGAAATCGCGCCGCATCATTGCTGTCTCCGAGTACGAGCAACTGACCCGGCAATTTCTGCAGCGTGAAGGCTTCAATTTCACCTTTGTCCGCTCATACGGCGCCACTGAAGTGTTCCCACCGGAAGATGCCGATCTGATTGTCGACAACACTGCCACCGGTGCGACGCTGCTGGCCAATCGCCTGAAGATCATTGGCACCGTACTGGAAAGCAGCACGCGCTTTATCGCCAACCCACGCGCGCTCGACAATCCGCAAAAACGTCAGGTGATCGAAAACCTGCTGCTGCTGATGAAAGGCGTCATCAATGGTCGCAGCCGGGTGCTGCTGGAAATGAACTGTCCGGAAGATCGGCTGGAAGCGATTGTCAATTTGCTGCCGGCAATGCGCTCACCGACCGTTTCCCGTCTCTATAACGAAAGCGGATTTGCCGTGAAGGCGGCGATTCCAACCAAGGATGTCGCGATGCTGGTACCACGTCTTATCAGCGCCGGGGCTTCCGATATTCTCGAAACGCCAATCCGGAAGGTGGTCTGATGCTGAAACTCGATTTCAACGAACGCTGCGAAGGCACGCCGTTCTGGGCGGCGCAAACCATGCAGGCGCTCGATATGAGCAGTTTGTGGCGTTACCCGGACCGGCAACCGCTGGAACTAGCCATCGCCAAGCGCTTCGGCTTGCGTGAAGCGCAAGTGCTGGCCACCAATGGCGGCGATGAAGGCATCGATCTATTGCTGCGCCTGGCCAAGCGCCAGCGCCGGCAACTGGTGCTGCCGTTGCCGGCGTTTTCGATGTACAAGATCACTGCCGCCCGCAACGAACTTTCGGTGATCAGCATCGATGGCAAAGCCAATCGCGCACTCGATCTCGATGCCGTTGTTGAACCGATTCAGGCCACTGGTCGCTTGTTGGCACTGACTTCGCCGAACAATCCCACCGGTGAAACGATCACGCGTGAACAATTGATTTATCTGATCACGCAAGCGCGTGCTTTCGGCAACCCGGTATTGCTCGATGAAGCCTACGCCGAATTCGCCGGTGAAAGCGCGCTGGATTTGCTGGAGCAGTTCGACAACCTGATCATCCTGCGCAGCTTTTCGAAAGCTTTTGGTCTGGCTGGTCTGCGCGTCGGTTGCCTGCTCGGCCAGGAAAAGTGGCTGAACGATCTGCGCAACATGGCACCGCCATTCAATCTGTCGACACCATCGATTCTGATGGCGAGCGCGGCCTGCCAGCCACAAGCCTTGAGCGAAATGGAGAACTATTGCCGGACGATTGCTAGCGCCCGTGATGAACTGCGCGAAAAACTGCTGCAACGCGGTTTCGAAGTATTACCGAGTCAAGGCAATTTTCTGTTGTTGCCGCTGTCACCCGCACGCGCCGAGCTGGTCAGCCGTTATCTGCAACGCTTTGGCATCAAAGTTCGCGCCTTTACCGAAAACGAATTGCAGGGTTGTTTGCGCATCACGATTCCGAGTGACACTCAGTTGCTATCAGATGCCTTGCTGACGGCGCTTTCACCGGAGCTTTTATGTCTGGATATGGATGGTGTTCTGGTCGACACCCGCGAAAGTTACGATGCCTGTGTCAAAGCGACGATCATCGCGCTCGGCGGTAAAGAGCCCAGTGATGAAGCCTTGCGCGAAACGCGTAACAGCGGCGGTTACAACGATGACTGGACACTGACGCAAGCCTTGCTGCAACGACAGGGAAAGCAGGTGGATTATGAGCAAGTCAAAAATCTGTTCCAAACGTTCTATCTGGGCAGCGCGCAATCGCCGGGTTTGCGACTTAAGGAAAAAGCTGTGCCGACCGAAACAACGCGGCAACGACTGGCCGCCACCCGCTACGCCATCTTCACCGGCAGGCCACGCATCGAAGCCGAAGCCGGCACCGAACTCTGCCGATTGAGCCCGGTGCAAATCGTCAGCCGCGATGATGTGCAAAACGGCAAACCCGATCCAGAAGGCCTGCTGCAATTGCGTAGCAAGCAACAAGTGAACGCGCTGTGGATGGTCGGCGACAGTGTCGATGACATGCGTGCAGCGCGCGCCGTCAATGCCGTTGCCATCGGCATTGGTATCGACAACATCGAAGCCCTGCTCGCTGCTGGTGCCGATACCGTGCTGGCTGACATCAATGCCTTGGGAGAATTGCTGTGAGCATTCAACTGAACCGTAAAACCAAAGAAACCGATATCCGCTTGCAACTGGATGTCGATGGCAACCGGCAAGTCAGCGTGCGCACCGGTCTCGCCTTTTTTGATCACATGCTCGAACAACTGGCCTTTCACGCTGGCTGGAACTTGACTATCGATGCCACAGGCGATATCGATGTCGATGATCACCACATGATTGAAGATGTCGCGATTGTCATTGGCGATGCACTGAATCAGGTGCGGCAAGCTCGTCCTGGACTGGCACGTTATGGTCAGCGCCTGTTACCGATGGATGAAACGCTGGTGCTCTGTGCAGTCGATTTATCGGGCCGGCCAGCAGCGGTCATTGATCTGCCGTTCAAGCGCGACGCCATTGCCAATATCGCCACCGAAATGTGGCCGCATTTTTTCAAAACTCTGGCAATACGTGGTCAGTTTGCGCTGCATATCAAGACCGAATATTTCGAGAATCACCACCACCTGATTGAAGCCGCTTTCAAAGCGCTGGCGCGTGCGCTGCGCGAAGCGTTGAGTGTACAAACCAGTGAAGTCACCAGCACCAAGGGAGTGCTCTGAACGTGCAGAACATTGGCATTATCGAAACCGGTGCCGGCAACCTGACCAGCCTTGAGGCGGCTGTTGCCCGCATTGGGTTAACACCACGGCGGTTAAAACAACCGACGCTGGATGGCATCGATCAATTGATCATTCCCGGTCAGGGGCGTTTTGGCCCGGTGATGAAAACGCTGAGTAACGCTGGCTGGCTGGACGTGTTGAAAGGCTGGTTTATTCGCGAGAAGCCCCTGCTCGGTATCTGCGTCGGTCTGCAAGTATTGTTTGAAGCGAGCGAGGAAGACAGCAACATCGCCGGTCTTTCGATACTGCCCGGTGTCGTTCGCCGCCTGCAAAGCCCGAAGCAACCGATGATGGGTTGGGCGCCGGTGCGTTTCAACAAGGCATTGCAAACACTGAATGGTGATGCCTATTTCGTCAACAGTTTTGTCGTCACCGAATCAGACAATGCCATTGCTTACACCGATTACGGGCAGCGTTTTGTAGCAGCGCTGCGTGTCGGCTCCTGGACCGCCTGCCAGTTTCATCCGGAAAAATCCGGCGCTTATGGCGAACGCCTGTTGCGTCAGTGGCTCAGGTCGGAGACGGTCGCATGAACGGTTTGCTGAAACGCATCATACCCTGCCTCGACATGAAAGACGGACGCGTCGTCAAAGGCGTCAAGTTTGTTGATTTGCAGGATTTGGGCGATCCGGTAGCACTCGCCTACCGCTATCAACAACAAGGCGCCGATGAAATCGTGCTGCTCGATATCAGCGCCAGCCCGGAAGGCAAACGCACCCAGCTTGATATTGTCCGGCAAGTGGCGCGCACGCTATCGATTCCGTTCACGGTTGGCGGCGGCATTCGCGAACTCGACGATATCTATGCGTTGCTGGATGCCGGCGCCGACAAGGTGTCGATCAATTCGGCAGCGCTGAAACAACCGGAGCTGATTGATCAATCGGCAAAACAATTCGGTAGTCAATGCATCGTTGTCGCCATCGACTTCCGTTTGCCCGAGCAAAGCCATTTTGAAGTGTTGAGCCACGGCGGCCGCACACCAACTGGTAAGAATGCTGCGCAGTGGGGACATGAAGTGGCTGAACGCGGCGCTGGAGAATTGCTGCTGACTTGCATTGATCGGGATGGCACCGGCGAAGGCTTCGAGTTGGCGTTGACCGCCGAGCTGGCGCGCACGATGCGTATTCCAGTCATTGCTTCCGGTGGCGCAAAAACTTCGGCGCATTTTGTTGAAGCGTTTCAGCAAGGTGTCGATGCGGCACTCGCGGCCGGCATCTTTCATCGCGGTGAACTCGATATCCGGGAACTGAAAGCCGAATTACGCAACAGCGGTATCGCTGTGCGCACTGAAATCTGATTCGAGATAACAACATGTTAATACCAAGTATTGATTTATATAACGGCCAGGCCGTGCAATGGCGTCAAGGCAAAGAAAAAGTGCTGGCACGCGATGATGTCGAGCAACTGCTTGAACAATTCTCGCTGTACGGTGAAGTCGCGTTGATCGACCTGAACGCGGCGCTCGGTGAAGGTGACAACAGAGCCCTGATCAAGTCACTGCTGAAGCGCCGCCCCTGCCGGGTTGGCGGCGGCATTCGCAATCTGGAAACCGCGATCGAATACCTGAAAAGTGGCGCCAGCAAAATCATTCTCGGCACTGCCGCGCGAGAAGACTGGGTCAGCAAACTGCCGAAAGACGCATTGATCTTCGCCATTGACGCCAAGGGCGATGAACTCGTCACTCGCGGCTGGACCGCCGGCAGTGGCGAACAGGTGCTGGATTTGATTCCGGAAATGGCCAAACGCTGTTCGGAATTTCTCTATACCCAAGTGCAAAAAGAAGGCATGTTGCAAGGCCTCGATGAGCCACGCGTACGCGCCGTCGTCGAAGCCTCGCCGATACCGATCACCATCGCCGGCGGCATCACGACGCTCGATGACATTCGCTTGCTTCGTTCGCTTGGCGCCAACGGTCAGATCGGTATGGCGATTTACACCGGTCGCTTTACGCTTGAAGACGCACTGATTGCCGGCATTGATTTCGCCAAACAGGATGGCCTGATACCGACCATCGTTCAGGACGCGCTGAGCAATGAAGTGCTAATGCTGGCGTATTCAAACGAAGAAAGTTTACGAGCAGCACTCAGCGAACGTGCCGGCATTTATTTCTCCCGCTCGCGCAATCAACTCTGGCGCAAAGGCGAAACCAGCGGCCACGTTCAGCGCCTGCAGAAAGTCGATGTCGATTGCGATGGCGACACGCTGATTTTCAGGGTCGAGCAAAGCGACGTCGCCTGCCACCTGAACCGCTGGTCCTGCTTTCCAAGCCAGCGCCAGCGCTTCACACTGAGCAGTCTCGATAAAGTGCTTGAGCAACGCCAAACCCATGCTCCGGCTGGTTCGTATACCAAAACCCTGTTTGATGTCGAAGCCCTGCGCGTCGCCAAACTGCGGGAGGAAACCGAAGAGCTGATCGAAGCGACAGAGCCAGAACATGTGCGCTGGGAAGCGGCCGATTTGCTTTACTTTGCCTTGGTCAACGCCAGAGCGAAAGGTGTGTCGCTGGCGGAGATTGAGAATGAACTTAGGGCAAGGCAGAAATAGTTGCGCTAGCGCTTTGAACAAAATTTACTGGACTCCCGCCTTCGCGGGAGTGACAGAATATGTATCAGGATTTAAAACCAGTAATTGCTTTTTCTTTCGAAGTCACCAGCATCGAAAAGAAAAAACGGGGCCCCCGTATGCGCCAGCCGGCAACGAGTCATCGTAGGCCGGGTACGCCAGCAGGGATAGCTGGCGTAGCACTGATAAGGCATGGATGCCGCGTCAATGCGGCCCGAGCCGGAGATGACTCGTTGCCGGAACGGCCAAGTCGAAGCAACAGCTCTCACCTGGCGCTTCGGGGCGCGCTTTGACGAATGCCATCCGTGGCATTCGCCCTACGGGCGGCTCCGCCGTCCAAATTCGCTCCGGCGAATTTGTCTTTGGTTACTTTCTCTTGCGCGAACAAGAGAAAGTAACCCGGTCGCCGGTCCGGGAACCGGCAAAGGTTGGAATCAAACTCGACTGATCCCGTGAGGAATACATTCGAAGTCGAGATTAACAGAGTCTGTATGCCACAAAGTGAAAGCCCAAATGATCCTCAACACTAGTACTTGGCAACGCCCCACCCTGGCCGATGAACACGAAATCCAAACCCGCGTCGGCGCGATGCTTAACGACATCCGCGAACGCGGCGACATCGCCATTACCGAATACTCAGAGCGCTTCGATCGCTTCGCACCGGAAATCATCGAGCTAAAGCCATTCGTTGACTACCAACTGGCACCAGCTTTAGCCGAAGCGATTAAGCTGGCCGCGACCCGCATTGAACGCTTCGCGAAGAAACAACGCGACTCACTGACCGAAATGCAGTTCAGCGATGAATTCGGCGAATACGGCCAGCGTCTGCTACCGATTGAAAACATGGCGGCCTATATCCCCGGCGGTCGATTCCCGTTGATTTCGACGGCTTTAATGACCTTGATTCCAGCCCGCATAGCCGGCTGCGTTTCCCGTGTCGCACTTTCGCCCAGCGATCACCCTGCTCTTTTGGCAGCAGCCAGTCTTGCTGGCGCCACGAAATTCGTTCGTATTGGCGGCGCACAAGCGATTGCGGCGGCAGCTTATGGTTGCGAGTGGCTCTCGCGCGTCGACATGATTGTTGGCCCCGGCAATGCCTATGTCGCCGAAGCGAAAGCGCAGCTGCAAAGCCGGGTACGTATCGACACCGTCGCCGGTCCAAGCGAAGTGCTGATCCTTGCTGATGGCAAGCAGAACGTAGCATGGCTACTGGAAGATGCCATTGCCCAGGCCGAACATGGCCCGGATGCGCTGGCCGTTGTTGCCTCGAATGGCAGACAATGGCTGCAGATGTTCGAGCAATCACTGCAAAAAAATGAATCCGCTCGTGCGCTCGCAGAGCGTCAGCAAATCCAACTGGTTTTCGCCGAAACAAAAGCTGATCTGATCGAATTTGCCAATCGCTTCGGCGCCGAACATTTGATGCTTTGCCATGAAGGAATCGGTGTAGAAACTATTCGCCACGCCGGCGCCGTGTTTATCGGCGCCCGCAGTCCGGTGGCGCTTGGCGACTATCTATCGGGCCCGAATCATACTTTGCCGACGGTCGCCAGCGCACGCCGTTCATCGGGACTTTCAGTATTGGATTTTCTGCGCGTGCAGACAGTGCAGACGATTCGTAACGGCAGCGTGTTATATCAAGCTGCTGCCGAAATCGCTGAGGCGGAAGGACTACAACACCATGCCAGAAGTTTGCGCCTGCGTATGCCGTAACACAAAGAGTGCGTGACCGTTAAGACTCGCGAAAAACCAGCACAGGTATTTTGCAGTGGGTCAGCACTTTCTGTGTCTCACTACCGAGCAGCAGTGAAGCGACACCGCGACGGCCATGCGATGACATGAAAATCAAATCGCAGCTATTTTTCTTCGCGGCTTCAATAATGCCCTGCCAGGGAGCATCGTGAATATCCGTGACATCGTTATGCTTGACGCCTTCGGCATCGGCATGATCAGTGGCGGTTTTCAGCAAGTGCTTGGCTTCTTTTTCCCGTGACTCAGCAAACATCTGCTGGGCGCCGGCATCCATGATGACGCCTTCGCCAGCGAGCAATGGCGGCACAAACGCCGGCTGAGCGTGATAAAAGGTGATTTG
Source organism: Permianibacter aggregans (assembly GCF_009756665.1). GTDB lineage: Bacteria > Pseudomonadota > Gammaproteobacteria > Enterobacterales > Permianibacteraceae > Permianibacter > Permianibacter aggregans. The sequence continues at coordinate 3,696,037 of NZ_CP037953.1, read as the reverse complement.
CGCTTTCGCTTCCTTGGCAAACTTCACGGCGCGCTTGACGGCCGCAATCGACAACTCGGAACCGTCTACCGGTACCAGTATTTGCTTGAACATGTTCACCTCCGTTTGCTGATTCTATCTTTTAAGCATAGTTGCTTTATCTGGATACAATGAGTGCTATACCGAGTCAGGAAATTGACCTGGCTCAATCCGGACGCCGCCGCTCCAGTAAAACCGTATCCAGCCACTGGCCATTGCGCTCGGCGATACGTTCCCTGAAACCCACCCTGCGGAATCCACATTGCTCGTGCAGGCGAATGCTGGCGTCATTGATGCGCAATATCGTTGCCTGCAAGGTCCAGAAACCCTGTTGCTCAGCCAATTCCACCAGTCGCTGCAGCAGGGCTTTGCCAATGCCTTTACCGGCGTGAGCCTGAGCGACATAGACACTGATTTCGGCAACGCCCTGGTAACAAGCCCGGCTGGAAAACGGCGATAATACGGCCCAGCCAATGACACCACGATGATCCTCGGCTACCAAACGCGGTGATGACAGGAAACGCTGATCAAATCCCTGCCAATCCGGACATGTCGTTTCAAACGTGGCAATGCCGGTGGCAATGCCTTCGGCGAAAATGCGCAGCACGGAGTCAGCATCACTGGCCAACATCGCGCGCAAATGCCAGCCGCTTTGCTCACTCATCTCAACCGAACCACTGGCTCAGCAATCCTTCACGCCACAACCACCAGACGGCGATGATCAGCACCGCGAGCAAGACAATACCGGGCATCACGCTTTTCGGTTCATACGGGTCTTTCAGCGAGCGACGCGAACCTTCCGGCAGCTCCGCCAGCGCCGTCAATTCACGACCGAAAGCAATACTGATTTTGGCGTCGGCATTGACCGCCCAGCCGTTGGCGTCGAGCAGCGGCGCCAGATTTCGTCGACGCAGCTTGAACCAGGCGAGCAACATTGAGGGCCCGGAAATCAGCAGGATGATGCCAAGAATGGCCAATGGCATTTGCCACCAGAGCAGGCCGAGAAAGCCGGTGATTACCGCCGCCAGCGCTGTACCGATGGCGCCAATGGCCAAACCGATCGCGGCGAAAATACCAGCGAATTTGGCGACATCAAACGTGGAAGGCGCTTTGCTGCCCGCCTCGGCGGTTTTCGCCGCATCACCAACGCCAGCGGCTGACTTGGTTTCAATTTCCTTGTCTTTGGCGGCGGCAAATTTCTGCACTTGTTCGGAAATCATTCGTGATATCCGTCGGTAGGGCATGAAAAACGCCTCGCGTACACTGATCGGGTGCTCGACGATTTTCGTCACGGTGGCGTCCCAGTCACGACCCTGCTGATCATAAAAAATACCGTTGCGGCCGATCATCAGGTTGCCGGAATCACCAGCGGTAACGGCAGCGACGATGGTTCGATTTTCCTTGCTGCCAGGGCGGTGGCAATCGAGATATAACAAATAGGTGCCACTGTGGTTGGCCATTTTCGCGTGTTTGCCAGCGTCCAGCACTTCGACGCACAAATCACAACTGCGCGAATCGATATACAAACGACCATTCTGGAACACGGCCGTTTTTTTTGGGTGATAGAACTGCTCCAGATTGACAAAATTGCGCAGCAAATCGCGCAAGTTCGCCTGATAACGAATCAGCTTGTCGACATCGAGCACACTTTCCGCCTCGGATTTTTTTGCCGCATCCTTGATGCTCAAATCGCGCAGCACTTCAATGGTGGCGCCTTGCAGAATCTGTTGCAGGCGTTCATCGCCCAGTGCCGAAACCGCGGTTTTCGGTTTGTCGTTCAGCCACTGATCGTAGGGCTGTAGCAGCGCATTCAATGCCTGCCATTGTTCAAGACTCAGTTCTTCCTGTCCGTTTTTTTCATTCAGGTATTCGGCCAATTTATGCAAGGCTTCGCGCCAATGCGGATGCACACCACCCCGCAATGGTAAACGGCCCTCGGCGTTGACATGAGCAATCGGCAGATGATCAATATTGACTTCGCTGGTGCTGAGCAACTTACGCGACAAGTTGGCAAAATCATCGCTGGAGGCATTTAGTGCCGTTGTCGCTTGCGGGTCATAAGCGGCCAGTTGGCAACGAACAAAGAAATCATCGACTTTGGCTTTAAGCGTTTGCACCAAGGCATGAACATCGGCCGTTTTGTCGGCGAACGGCAACTCGACTTGCTTGCCCTGCTCGCGCCATTGCAACCAGGTTTTCGCTTCACCCAGAAAACCGTCTATTTGATCGGCGGTGATACCGGGCTCACCACTGCGATCGGTGCTGGTGAAGCCGCTGACCAATATGTCGCGCACCAGTTGCCGCTGTTCGCCATCGTGGGCCAGCGCTTCCGGCACGACACCGTCGCCATTGAACTGATCGGCCGGAAAAATTTTACTCAGGTCTTTGGTGTCATCGACCGACAGCGCTTTCGCTTCCGGCTTCTTGAGGTTTTGCAGAATCTGTTGCGCCGAAGCTTGCAGGCGGGCGCCTTCTTCACTCATCGCGTCGATGGCGGCCAGCGGCAATTCATTGCCCTTCAACAACACATCCGGTTGTTTCAGTACCGACAGGCACCAGGCAACCGCCGCCTGCACTTCCTCCACCCGCACCCGACCGTCGTTGTCACTGTCGAGATACTCGAGCGTGCGTTGGTCGAATTCCAGGCCTTTGACCGGACAGCTCAGTGCTGCCCACAGCTTTTTATCCAGCGAACCGAGTTGTTGCCAATCATCAATAGAATCGAGCCGAACCTGATCAAAACCGCCAGACCGAAAAAACCGCCACTGGTGAGCCATCCCCATCTCCTTTGTTCTGCGTTTTTCTGCCGAGCGCAGGCGCTCTGGCTAAACGGCACAATAGTCGATTGCGAGGCTCACTGCCAGTGACGGCGAGATGACCAGGCTCAGGTCGCTGCCTTCAAGGAACGGATGTAATCGGCCAATTGCTCGGTGCTGCATTGCGTCGTTCTGGCAACCAGCGCCGAACCGACAATGACACCGGCCGCGCCCTCGCTGATCGCCTGCGTCACCTGTTCCGGCGTTGAGATACCAAAGCCGAGGATTGGTGGTGCCGACTGTTGTTCCTGCAAACGCCGCAGCAGATGCGACAGCGGCATGCCGGCCTGGGTTTCCGAACCAGTCACCCCGGCACGAGACAGCAAGTAAACGTATCCCTGCGAGCGCGCGGCGACCTCACGAGCGGTCGTTTCCGACGCGTTCGGGGGCAGAATAAACACGGTATCGATGTCATGCTGTTTGCCGGCATCTTGCAATAAATCGGCTTCGCGCAGTGGCACGTCGGGAACCAATATCGAGTCGACGCCAGCCACTTTCGCCTGCCGATAAAACTCGGCAACACCGCTGGCGTAAACAAGATTGGCATAAACCAGTAGGCCGATCGGTAGCTCGGCATATTTCGCGCGCACCTTGGCAACGATTTGCAGCGCGCTTGCCGGCGTCACGCCGGCTGTCAGCGCACGGTTGGCGGCCTGCACAATCGTCGGGCCGTCTGCGACCGGGTCGCTGTAGGGAATGCCAAGTTCCAGTCCATCTGCGCCGGCATCGATCACGGCACAAATGGTCTTGAATGAGGTTTCCGGATCCGGATCGCCTAGCATCAGAAATGGAATCAACGCGCCTTTTTTCTCGTCGCGCAAACGGGCAAACATATGCTGGTAACGATTCATGATCAAAGCTCTCCCCGCTCAGCCAAAATGGCGCGCACATGATTCAAGTCCTTATCGCCGCGTCCGGACAGATTGACGATGACATTGAGCGGCTTGTTTGCCGTTTCCGCCATCCGAATGACATGCGCCAGCGCATGGGAAGACTCCAGCGCCGGAATGATGCCCTCTTCTTTCGATAAACGCTTGAACGCCTGCAGCGCCGGCTCATCATCAATCGCGACATACTCGGCGCGACCAATGGATTTCAAGTAAGCGTGTTCAGGACCGACCGCCGGATAGTCGAGACCAGCGGATACCGAGTGCGATTCTTCAATTTGGCCATCGTTGTTTTGCATCACGTAGGTAAACGCGCCATGCAAAATACCCGGCGTACCGGCGCACAGCGTTGCGCCGTGTTTGCCGCTGGCGATGCCTTCACCACCCGGCTCTACGCCAATCAGTTTGACGCCTTTGTCGTCGACAAAATCGGAAAAAATTCCGATGGCGTTACTACCGCCGCCGACACAGGCGACAACGGCATCGGGCAAGTGGCCTAGCTGCTTTAGAATCTGCTCGCGCGCTTCGCGACCGATAACGCGCTGAAACTCGCGCACCATCAGCGGGAATGGATACGGACCTGCCGCCGTACCGAGCAGATAGTGCGTGGTTTGAAAACTTGCGGCCCAATCGCGCAGAGCTTCATTGACGGCATCTTTCAGGGTGCCGGAACCGGCAGTCACCGGAATCACCTTGGCGCCGAACAGCTCCATGCGGAACACATTCATTTGCTGGCGCTGCACGTCTTTGGCGCCCATGTAAATGACACATTCCAGACCGAGCAAAGCACAAGCGAGCGCCGTTGCGACACCATGCTGGCCGGCACCGGTCTCTGCGATAACACGCTGCTTGCCCATGCGCTTGGTCAGCAGCGCCTGCGCCAACACCTGGTTGGTTTTATGAGCGCCACCATGCAGCAGATCTTCGCGTTTCAAATACACACTGATGGGTGAGTCAACGAGAAATCGTCGACATTTGTACAGCGGTGTTGGCCTGCCGGCGAAATCCGCCAGCAGCGCATTCAACTCAGTGAGAAATGCTTGATCATTTTGCGCCGCGTGAAATGCCTCGGCCAATTGATCCAGTGCCGGCATCAACAACTCCGGCACATACTGACCGCCAAATTCTCCGAATCGGGTTGCTTGTGGGTTCATCACACACTCTCTTGATTAGTACGCAAGCCTTGAAAAAGCTGCGTCAGTTTCTGGGAATCCTTGATACCGGGCGCGCGCTCGACACCGGAATTGACATCGAGTATGCCAACACCGGTAGCAGCTGCCTCACTGATATTTTCTGGCGCCAAACCACCGGCGAGTACCAACCGTTTTGCGTCTGGTGCATGCTGCAATAAACGCCAATCGAAGCGGGTGCCATTACCTCCAAGTTGACCGCCATGACCGCTATCGAGCAACAAGCGATCAGCGATGATCGTTTCGACCCGGTCTTGCTCGGTAATGCGCTGCACCTGCCAGACTTCTGCCTGAGGGCAGCGCTGCTTAACGGCCTGCACCTGCGCCAGCGAATAATCGCCATGTAATTGAATGGCATGCAATCCCAGCTGGGTTTGCAGCGAGGAAATTTCGTCAATCGTTTGGCCGGCAAACACACCCACATAACGCAGCGGCGCCGCATGCATGATGTTTGCTGCTTGCGCCGGTTCGATTTTTCGCTTCGAGCCTTCGGCGAAAATCAAACCGCCATAAACGGCGCCCGCCTTGAAAGCTGTTTCGGCATCCTGTGGCCGGGTCAAGCCGCAGATTTTCACCTTGCCGAACACCAATTCGCGCGCCGCCAACGCCACGGAGTCGCTGCTCATCAACGAGCTACCGACCAAAAACGCTTTCGCATGGGGCGCCAATCGCTTTACATCATCGTGATCGCGAATACCGGATTCGCTGACGACAATCCGGTCAGCCGGAATCAGCCGCGCCAATTTTTCGGTAGTCGCCAAATCGATTTGCAGGCTGCGCAAGTCGCGATTATTGATACCGATGACTCGGGCGTTCAACGTCAACGCTCGTTGCAACTCAGCTTCGGTATGCACCTCGGTCAGAATGCCCAAACCGAGCGCATCCGCTTCGGCAGCACATTGGCGGTACTCCGCGTCGGTAAGTACCGACAACATCAGTAACACGGCATCCGCACCATGAGCCCAGGCTTCGCGTACCTGGATTGGATTCAACACAAAATCCTTGCGCAATACCGGCGCCGATACGCGCTGACGCACTTCGCGTAAATGCGACAAGTGGCCGCCGAAATATTTCTCATCGGTCAGCACCGAGACGACATCAGCAATGCCATCATAAGCGGCGGCGATTTCAGTCAAGGAAAAACTGGCACGCAACGTACCTTGTGACGGTGACACCCGCTTGCACTCCATGATGAAGCGTTTGCCAGGCGCAGACAGTGCCGCATAAAAATCGCGCACTGGCCCAAATTCGCTTGCTCGTTTGAAGTCGATATTACTCGCGAGCAGGACGTCCACTTCCGCAGCCTTGTTGGCGCAAATATCGGCCAGCACGCCTTGCAGCTCAAGCGGCATCGCGCACCTCATTCAAATAACGTTGCAGATAGGTTTCGGCAACACCGTCCTGCAACGCAGCCATGGCAAACTCGGCACCACGCTTCAAGCTGTCTGCTTTGCCAGCCAAATACAAACCAGCGCCGGCGTTGGCAGCTATCGCGGCACGATAGGCTTCCGATCCTTTGCCGGCCAAAGCCTGCAGCAAGGCTTCAGCATTGTATTCCGGCTCACCGCCGGCAATCGCGGAAACCGGGTAGCGCGGTAAACCAAGCTGCTCAGGGGTAATCGTACAGGACTTCAATTCTCCGTCACGCAATTCGACAACTTGCGTTTCGCCATGCACAGCGATTTCATCGACTTCGCCATTGACCACCAGCGCACGACCAACGCCCAACTTTTGCAGGGTTTCGGCAACCAGTTTCAGGTAACGCGCATCATACAAACCAATCAAACGCAAATTCGGCCGCGCTGGATTGATGATCGGGCCAAGCAGATTGAACAGCGTACGAACTTTCAATGTTTGACGCACCGGCATCGCATGCTTGACGCCAGCGTGATACTGCGGTGCATGCAAAAATGCCAGTTGCAAATTATCGAGCAATTGCCGCGAACGCGCAGGCCGAGCATCAAACGGAATGCCGAGAATTTTCAGCACATCAGTGGAACCGCTTTTTGAACTGACCGCGCGATTGCCATGCTTGGCCACCGGCACACCCAGCGCCGCCAAAACAAATGCCGTTGCGGTAGAAACATTCAGCGTTGCCAAGCCATCACCGCCGGTGCCACAGCAATCGATAAAGTCGTAATCCGGCGTGGCAAACGGTTCAGCGGCGGCCAACAAGGCACGGGCTGCGCCATACACTTCTTCGGCTGTTTCGCCTTTGCAGCGCAGGGCAACCAGCATCGCGGCCAACTCCAATGGCTCGCAATCGCCGCTAACCACGTTGGCGAAGAATTCCTGGGTCTGTTGCCCGCTCAGCGATTCGCCGCGACAGAGCTGATCCAGTGCAGCGTTCATGCGGCTTTCTCCTTCAGCGTTTGCAACGCATTACCCAGCATGACCCGGCCATGCGTGCTCAAGATGGATTCCGGATGAAACTGTAAACCGACCAGCGCGTGTTGCTGATGACGGATCGCCATAACCAGCTCATCGACATCGGCGATGGTGTTCAACTCATTCGGTAACTTGGTCGCCAACAACGAGTGATAACGGCCAACCCGCACCTGCGATGGCAAACCTTCAAACAAGGCATCCGGCTTTAACTGCACGAGCGAGCGTTCGCCATGTAGTGGCTTCGGTGCGCGATCAACAACGCCGCCAAACGCGACCGTCAGTGCTTGATGCCCTAAACAGATACCGAGCAGTGGATAACGCCCCTTTACCGCATGAATCAACTCGATGCAGACACCGGCGTTTTCCGGTGTGCCTGGTCCTGGCGACAACACAATCAACGGATCATGCATCTGCTGCAAACGCTGCAACAAGAATTCGAGAGGCCGATCATTGCGCTGCACTTCAACCTTGGCGCCCAGGCAGCTCAAATCTTCGACGAGGTTGTAGGTAAACGAATCGAAATTATCGATCAGCAAGATATCACGCATGATTTCCGCTCCTGCCATTAGCAGCAAGACTGGCGCCATAAATGGCACGCAACACACTTTCGGCTTTGCGCCGGGTTTCATCCGCTTCTGCGGCGGGATCGCTAGCCAACACAACGCCTGCGCCAGCCTGCACCGTCGCCTTGCCGTCACGCACGACTGCCGCACGGATGATGATGGCGGTATCCATATCGCCTTGGCCATTCAGATAACCGACTGCACCACCGTAAGCACCACGCGGTTTGCCTTCCAGTTGACGAATGATTTCAATCGCACGCAATTTCGGCGCACCTGAAAGCGTGCCCATAGGCATCGAAGCGGCATAGGCATGCAATGCATCAAGTCCGGGCTTCAGCGTGCCGGCGACGCGTGACACCAGGTGCATCACCCGCGAATAGCGCTCAACGGTCAGTAATTGTTTGACCCGGCGGGTACCAGGCGCCGCGATACGTGCGACATCGTTGCGAGCCAAATCGACGAGCATCATGTGCTCGGCAATTTCTTTTTCATCGGCGCGTAAATCTGCCTCAATACGGGCATCGTAATCGGCATCAATTTCGCCACTGACATTACGGCCGCGGGCGCGGGTGCCGGCTATCGGGCAAACTTCGATTTCGCGGCTTACGCCATCGACTTTTACCGCCGACTCCGGAGACGCACCGAACAGTGTGTAGTCGCCGGTGTTGACGTAAAAAAGATAGGGACTGGGATTTTCCTGCCTTAGCACGCGATAGCTTTGCAGGGCATCGGCACACGGCAATGAGAAACGGCGGGAAATGACAATCTGAAACGCATCGCCTGCCTGCAAATGCGATTGTGCCTTTTGTACTTGTCGCTCGAATGCTTCGTCCGCGATATCGATTTCGACATTGACGGCCGCTGCGCCTGCTGGTGTTTCCTGCTTGCTGACGTGGCGCAGCGTTTCCGATAACGCCACCAATTGCCGGCTCATGTCATTTTCGATGCGCGCGCTCTGCTCGCCTTCGGTAACCAGCGCATAAGCACTGACCGACTGACCCGCTCGCGGCAGTTGCAACACCAACTCCGGCAGGAACAAGGTGAACAATGGCTTATCCTGTTCACCAGGCAGCGCCGGCAGTTGCTCGAACAAACGAATCGTTTCAAAACTGAAAATGCCGCTCAGCATGAACAGTTTTGCTTCGTCAGCGTGTGAAGCGTGAAGCTGGCTCAACAAGCTGCGCAACAGATTCAGTGTTGGCTCCTGCAACAAACGTTGCTGCTCGTTTTCTGCTGAGTTCGCTACCGAAAGTGGCAGTGACAATTCATCGCCGCTACCGCTGATCGCTGTTTCGCTCAACGTGCTCAATCGCTGCAGCAACTGACGGCCATTGCTGGTCAGAGCCCGCACCCGGATTTCGTTCAGGAAACCATCGATGCGCAAACACGGCGACAACAGCAACAGACTTTTGCCGGCCTCCGGCGTCAAACCATCGGCGGTTTCCAGCAGCACCGAACCTGGCGTACGGCCGCTATCGGTCAGTGCCGCAAACACGTCGACGGCACGCTCAATCGGCGGCATCTGCCGTTTGATGAAACGATAATCGCTCATCACAGCGTCCGCCCGACGGCTTCGGCAATTGTGCGCAGCTCGCGCACCATTTGCAGGAACTGCGGCGGCGTCAGTGATTGCTTGCCATCGGACAGCGCCTGCGCCGGATTGCGGTGGGTTTCGACCAGCACGCCATCAGCGCCACAGGCAATCGCTGCACGCGCCATCGGTGTCACCAGCTCGCGAATGCCGGTACCGTGTGAAGGGTCAACCACAACCGGCAAGTGCGTTTTCTGTTTCAGGTAAACGACAGCATTCAAATCAAGGGTATTGCGTGTTGCCGTTTCAAAGGTACGGATGCCGCGTTCACAAAGAATGACGTTGTTGTTGCCACGGGCCAGAATGTATTCGGCGGCCAACATCAGTTCTTCGATGGTCGCGGAAAGCCCGCGCTTCAACACGACCGGCATACCGGTATCGCCAACGGCGCTGAGTAAACGGAAGTTCTGCATGTTACGGGCGCCGATTTGCAGGCAATCGACATGATCAACGAACAACGGCAAATCGGCGGTGTCCATCACTTCACTGACGGTTGGTAGGCCGGTTTCGCCGGAAATTTGCTTCAGCAGCTTCAGCCCCTCTTCGCCGTGCCCCTGAAAGCTATAAGGCGAACTGCGCGGCTTGTAGGCACCGCCACGTAAAGCGACACCGCCGGACTCTCTGACCGCGAACGCGGTTTCCCGCAGCTGATCTTCACTTTCAACCGCACACGGCCCGCCAATGACCACAACCCGCTCACCGCCAACGCTTACCTTGCCGATCTTCACTTCGGTGTCATGACCGCGCATATCGCGGCTGACCAGCTTGTACGGGGTCAGAATCGGTTTGACTGACTCAACCAACGGCTCGCTTTCCAGGTTCAACTCGGCCAGCACCCGCTCATCGCCAAGCGCCCCCAACACCACCCGCTCGACACCAGGCAGGTACAAGGGCTTCAAGCCACGCTCCTCAATCCGCTGCATCAGACGCATCGCGTCGTTTTCGGTTGCTTCAGGCTTCAGTACAACAATCATTTTGGTTCTCCTAACAAGGGTTTAATCAACAAATCAAAAACGAATAAACAAAAAGGCCCGCACAGTGCGGGCCTTGTCTGGTTCCGGTGTTCCAGCCGGTTTATTCCGGCCAACACGTCCCCTGCCCGCGTCCGCAGACCTGCCACCACCAATGCCAGCATTGGTTCGTGATAGTTGGGTAAGTGATTGAATTCATTTATCTTTCATCCAAATTTTGGTCACAAAAAAGCCCGCTTTGAGCGGGCCTTTTGGGAGTCTGGTTGCGCGATTAAACTTAAGCTGCACACCGATTTCCACACATGGACAGGCCCGCGGATGGTAGCCACCACCAGCGCCAGGCTTTATGTGCAGAAAGGTTTTTCGCGTTCATGGTTGGCGAAGTTATCGGCTCGACTGGTCAGTGTCAAGCCAGAATTTCAGTCGCAGCAAAAAGTTCATAAGCACTCAGGCCGGGCGTTTCAGCACCGCGACCAGACTTGCACCGACCTTGGCGTATCCTGTTGGTGTGATGCTGACCAGCTCCCAACCGATCTGCCCGAGGTTGTTCAGCTGCTTGGTCAACTCCTCGGTCTTCAGCTTTCCGGACCAGAACGACACCTCGCCAATTTCCAAGGTTTTGTATTCCCACTTCTGTGCAGCCACGTTGCTCTCCCTTACTGAACGAAATAGCCGATTACCCGATACTGGCCATCGTCTTCGCGCTGAAAACTTAAGGTCTCTATTGCTGCGGGTTTATGGGCAAATTTGGTGTTGAATACAACGACCATGTAATCGCCATTTGACAAACCCGGAAAGGATTCATGTGCAGTCACCGAGTTCAATGCTCTGGATTGCATTTCACCTGCCTGTTGCCGAACACCCTCGACCGCGGCTGACCACTTTTCAACATCCACCGCCTCACGCATCAGCTTGCCACTGCTGTCGTAAGCCTGCTTCAACTGTTTCGCGTCAACTTTCTGCAGCCATTGGGTAGCGGCCGCAACCGCCTCATCGTTCGCTTGCACGGTCATTTCGGCATTGCTGATTCCAGCCAGCAGAAAGCACATCATGCTGCAGATCGTTGTCATCCACTTATTCATCACCACTCCCCTTCTCTATCAGTACATCCACGTTTGGTTTTTTCATGCGTCCATTCTTGCGCAGGGCTTCGCGCAGCACGAATTCGATTTGCGCATTCAGGCTACGCAAATCGTCATCGGCCCAGCGCTGCATCGCTTCGAGCACCTGTCCATCCACGCGCAAGGCGAACGCCTTTTTACTCACGCGCTTTGCCTCCCAAAATAAATTGGGCAAGGGTCGGCACCAGCTCCGGCGCTAGCGGCACGACAGGATTGGTGTAGGCATTTTGCTGAGCAGCGGTGTCTTTCGAAGCGACATGCTTCAGCACATGATTCATTTCGGGAATTTCGCGATGACGGATGTTGTTTTGCTCAGCCAAACGCGTTGCATCTTCAGCACCGACCTGAATATCGGTTGCGCCGGAAAGGCTGAAAACGGTAGTGCCCAATTGGTCGGCTTCGCGAGCCGGGTCATAGCGAAACCAGCTCTGTAAATAGGGCTGCACACTGGGGCGAAACAATGAGGCAAGTTCGGTCGGCACTTTCGCAACCAGCTGACCTTGCTTTAACACATTCATGATACGAGTGGCGTCGTCGACCAGATGCGGGGCATTGCTGGTCAATTGTTCGCGAATAATTTGATCGGCTGGGCGACCGGCCGCACACAACAGAATGACCGCATCCACTTTTTGCAAACGCGCCGCCAACGTCGCAATCAAGCCACCTTCAGAATGACCGATAACGTAGCGCTGCTTGTAACCACGACGCTCCAGCTCAGCGAGCCAGGCGGCGGCATCATTGACATAGGTTTCAAAGCGTAGGTTCGCTTCCTGCAGGTTTTCCTGTTTGCTTTCACCTATGCCACGCTTGTCGTAACGCAGCGTTGCAATACCTTGGCTGGCGAGACTTTGCGCCAATTGCTTCAGGCTATCGTTGCTGCCGGGAATCAGCGGATTATTGCCGTTGCGGTCGGTCGGGCCGGAACCAGCGATGATCAACACCACCGGCGTCGGCTTGGTCGTCAACGGTTGCTCGAACGTGCCGTGCAACGTGACATCATTGCGACTAAGCTGCATCGGCTGCGAACGGAACATTTCTGCTTGCGCAGACGGGATAATTGCCAGCAGAGCAACCATGGTTAAAACGAATGTTCTCATCGCGTTTGCTCCTGCTGATAGTGCTGCCATTGTTGTTGCAGCACGTCGTGCAGCGCTTGCACATTTTCCGGCATCAGGATTTTTCGGCGGGTCAGCCCATGCTGCCTGAAATGCACGGCAACGCCGTATGGCTGCTTAGCCATCGGCAATCGATAGAGCCGGATATCACGAACCGCTTTCCAGTGAATACCGAGACGGAACGGCCCGACAAATATCGCCACACCCTGACCGCTGACTTCATAACGCACATGATTGAGCATGAACAGACTGAGCAGGCTGGCGGCAACCAAAATCAGCACGGCAATCAGCGTACTGGTCAGTTCATTGTCAGACTGGCCTTCGATGCCGCCGGAAAAATGGCCGGTCAATGCCAGTGCCAGAATGATCAACACCATCGGCACAATGATTAACACCTGCACCAGCACTGAACGTCGCATGGCAAACTTGTGCGTCATGATTCCTTCCTTCGCCTTTCCGAATGTTTAGCTATACAAGGTACCGGTATTGACCACCGGCTGGGTGTTATGTTCGGAGCAGAGCACGACCAGCAAGTTGCTGACCATCGCGGCCCGGCGCTCCTCATCCAAATCCACCACGCCTTGTTTGCGTAATTGCTCCAGCGCCATTTGCACCATCGTCACCGCGCCTTCGACGACTTTGGTACGCGCGGCGATAACGGCGGTAGCCTGCTGACGGCGCAACATTGCACTGGCAATTTCCGGTGCGTAAGCCAGGTGCGAAATACGCGCTTCAATCACTTCAACACCGGCGGTTTCCAGGCGATCCTGAATCTCTTTGCGCATCTCATCAGCGATTTGCACGGCGTGACTACGCAACGCAGTTTCGCCGTCTTCGTGCTGGTCGTAAGGATAGGTGGTCGCCAGGTTACGCACGGCCGCTTCACTTTGAATGCTGACGAAATTCTCGTAATCATCGACCTGGAACATCGCCTCAGCGGTGTCGACGACACGCCAGACCACGACCGCAGCAATTTCAATCGGGTTACCGTGCGAATCGTTGACCTTCAGCTTCGAGCTTTCAAAGTTGCGCACCCGCAAGCTGACCGTGTGTTTGCTGTAGAACGGATTGGCCCAACGCAGGCCAGGGTCGCGGCAGGTTCCGACATAATCGCCGAACAACTGCAGCACCTTGCCTTCATTCGGGTTGATCAGGAAAAACCCGAACCAGCAGATAAACACGACAATCGCGACCAGCGCCGCGACCACCTTGATCACCGGCGGCATCAACACGACCGCGGCAATCGAAACGATTTGCAGAACAAGCAAAATACCGAGCATCGCGTAGCCGGATGGGTATTGACGGGTGATTTCTTTGGTCATGGACGTGCTCTCCTTGGGACTGTCTGCATATTGATATTATTTTGATATCATCTTGTCAAGTGACAGAAATATGCTGTTTCAAACCCAAACGGGATGACATGCGTCTGATGTCTACAGTGGCCTACACCACAGACGAAGAAACCCCACTTTTGGAGATACAGACAATGAAAGCACTCCCGCTGGTCATCGCCTTTTCATCGCTGCTGAGCACTGCCGCCATCGCCGGCACCAACGTTCCGGATGGCGGACGGATGGGTGATATGGATTCGGTCAACGGTGGTTTCACCATTGGCGATAACGCGGAAGTCGGCAATGTCGATACCGTCAACGGCGGCATCCGGGTCGGCAAGAACAGCCGGGTCGGCAAGATCGACGCCGTTAACGGCGGCATCAGCCTTGGTGATGGTTCCTCGGCCATCAATGTCGATACCGTCAACGGCGGCTTCAAAGGCGGCGAGAACGTGAAGATTGAGCGCAGCATCGACTCGGTCAATGGCGGCATCAGCCTCAACAACGGCTCGACCATTGGCGAGAATATCGACAACGTCAACGGCAAGATTTATCTGAACGGCGTCCAGGTGGGAGGCAATATCGAAACCGTCAACGGTCCGGTTGAGCTGACCGGTGCCACCAAGGTCAACGGCAAGCTGACGATCAAGAAGCCAGGCGGCTGGTGTTTCTTCGATTGCGACGACAGAAAGCCGACCGTGATCATCGGCGCCAATGTCGAAATCATCGGCGGCATCGTGCTGGAGCGTGAGGTCGATTTGCAGCTCGACCCGGCGGCGAAAGTCGGCAACATCGAGCACAAGTACAAAAACTAAACCCGTTCTTTCCCGAGCCATGACGCTGGTGCAGTCCGCTGCCCGGCGTCATGCTTTTGTTGATGAATCTTCGCCGTTTTCTCGGCTCCGCCAGTTTTGAGTCCCCTTCGCCAGTCAGCTACAATGTCCGCCGTTTTTTTCCAATGATGGACGGTCATGAGCGAATCCGAGGTCAAACCCAGCAATTTCATTCGGCAAATCATCGATAACGATCTGGCCAGCGGCAAACACCAGCAGGTGGTCACCCGTTTTCCGCCGGAGCCGAATGGGTTTCTGCATGTCGGCCATGCCAAAAGCATTTGCCTGAACTTCGGGATCGCCAAGGATTACCAGGGTTTCTGCAACCTGCGTTACGACGACACCAACCCGGAAAAAGAAAGTATTGAGTACGCCAACTCAATTGCCGAAGCCATCGAATGGCTCGGTTTTCATTGGCATGGTGAAAAGCGCTACGCCTCCGATTATTTCGAGCAGCTTTATCTGTACGCCGAAGAGCTGATTCAGAAAGGCCTCGCTTATGTCGATGACAGCACACCGGAACAAATGCGGGCGATGCGCGGCAACCTGACCGAGCCGGGGCAACACAGCCCTTTCCGCGACCGCGGCGTTGAGGAAAACCTTGACCTGTTCCGTCGCATGCGCGCTGGCGAATTTCCGGACGGCAGCCGCGTGCTGCGCGCCAAAATCGACATGGCCTCGCCGAACATCAATCTGCGCGACCCGGTGATTTACCGGATTCGTCGCGCTCATCACTGGCGCACTGGCGATGCCTGGTGCATCTACCCGATGTACGACTACACCCACTGCATTTCCGATGCGCTGGAAGGCATCACCCACTCCATCTGCACGCTGGAATTCGAAGATCACCGGCCGCTGTACGACTGGGTGCTCGACAATATTTCGGTGCCCTGCCATCCGCAGCAAATCGAATTCGCCCGACTGCAGTTGGAAGGCATGCTGACCTCGAAACGCAAGCTGAATGATCTGGTGCAGTCCGGTGTTGTGTCCGGCTGGGATGATCCGCGCATGCCAACGCTGATGGGCCTGCGCCGTCGCGGCGTAACACCGAACTCACTGCGCGTATTCTGCGAACGGGTTGGCGTCACCAAACAGGATTCGGTGCTGGAATTGCAGCAACTGGAAACCTGCGTACGCGAAGATCTGGACCAGAACGCTGCCCGTGCGATGGCCGTACTCAATCCGCTGAAAATCGTGCTGAACAATTGGCCAGCCGAGCGCATCGATGAGCTGTCGGCTCCGGCGCATCCGCAAAAGCCGGAGCTTGGCAACCGTAAACTGTTCATGACCCGCGAGATTTACATCGACCAGAACGATTTCCGCGAAGTCGGCGACAAAGACTTCAAACGCTTGGTCACTGGTGGCGAAGTGCGCCTGCGCAACAGCTACGTCATCCGCTGCGATGAAGTGATCAAAAACGAAGCCGGTGACATCGTTGAGCTGCGCGGCTCGGTCGATATGGACACGCTTGGTAAAAACCCGGAAGGCCGCAAGGTCAAAGGCGTCGTGCACTGGGTCAGCGCCAGCCACAGCAAGCCAGCCACCGTGCGCTTGTATGACAGCCTGTTTACCGAAAGCCGGCCCTGGGAACTCGACGACTACAAATCGGCGCTGAACCCCGATTCGCTGGTGGTCATCGAACACGCAAGAGTCGAGCCATCGCTGGCCGAAGCCAAACCGGAAGACCGTTTCCAGTTCGAACGTGAAGGCTATTTTGTTGCCGACCGCTTTGAACACAGCGGCGAAAAACTGGTTTTCAACCGGACTATTGGCTTGAAAGATTCTTTTGCTAAGCTAGACAAACGTTAAGGTCGGTTGACCCACCCCCAATTCAACACAGCCGGCCGAAAACCGGCTGAACAACGACTCAACAGGAGACTTGCCATGCCGCCTCGCCATGACGAAGACGATGAATTCGAAGACTTGGAAGATCTGGCCGACTTCGAAGACGACGAAGACCTTGAAGACGACGAGTACGACGAGGACCTCGAAGAAGACGAATTCGACGACTACGACGACGATGAGTACGACGACGAAGACGACGAGTACGAAGATGATGACGAGGACGAAGACGACTACGACGGCGAGGATGAAGACGACGAAGACGAGGATGAGGACGACGAGTACGACTACGACGAGGATGACGAGGAGTACGAAGACGACGAAGATGAGGATGAAGACGAGGACGAAGATGAGCGTTCTCGCGCTGGCTGGGAAGAATCCCTGGACGATGCCGAATCGGACTACTGGGAAGACCAGGCCCGTAATCCTTACAACTAATCCCCTCTCAGCCTTCTCTGGTTGGTGACGACCACGTCGCCATCATCACCGCCCACACGGAAGTGGGCGCGCCATTTGGTGCTATGACCGTTGCGTCGATATCACATTCCGCTCTGTGCCCCTCCCCACCGTTTGACGAGAAAAGAATTCCAGCTACGCTCAGCTCTCGGAAGACAGCCTTTTTGACGGCCAAAAGATATTCCTTTTAATAATCAAACGGTTATTTTTACGTCGTTTGGCTATATCGAGAAACCGTCAAAAGCTCGGCGTGTCAAAATTCCGATTTTGCGGAGATTTTGTCGAATGGTTCACATTGGAAGATCCACAGCAACGCTAATAATAGGCCTGTGCCTGTCGTAGCTGTCTGCCCAAAGGACATGATCTTGGCCACTCTCACCGATTATTCCCACTCGGCATCCATCAACCGCATCAGTCGCTTGTGGCTGAAGCACCGTGCCGAAGAAATGGCTCTGCACCTGATCCCCGAGGCCGCAAAAATCTGCGCCGAACTGTTTCAGCGCATGCCACCAAATGAGCTACTGATCCAGGTCGATCGTAGCCCCGGAATCAAAGACGAACCCGAAGCCTACCAAAGCCAGAAACTGCTGGCCGATACCGCCTATCATCTGTCGTTCACCGGTGGCAGTCACACCGTACAGCTCAGTATGCTGCAAACCTTTCAGCGCTTGCGCCTGAAGCCTTCGTTTTACGACTACCTGGCAATACGCCTGATCAGTGAACATCCGAATCAACAAAAACAAAGCGAATCGATCAAACAATTCCATTCCGCCCGCTCGCAATTCTCGATGGAAATGGATGAGTGCCTGCAGGAAATGGACGCCTCCATCGAACAAGTTTTCCAGCAATGCAATGCCACGCATTACATTTCCTTAAGCGCCGCGAAAGATATTGCCCGCATTGTCCTGCGTCAGTACGTACATTCAACGCGCGATGTGCCGGACCCATTTACGTTTAAATCGGAATTCTTGCGACGGTATAAAGAGCGGTTGTCGGGAATGGATGCGACGGAGATGCAGTAGAAATTATTCAGTGGACGAGTTGAATAATACTTTTTTTGCGTCATACCCGCGAAGGCGGGTATCCAGGATACTACCCGTTTCACTTGATTCACGTTTTCACCAGGATGCTCATGCCGGATATTTACCACGTAAACATTAGTTCCTCTGCGCGGTCTATCTCTGCACCAAAAGCGAAATGTCATGGCGAGTGTGCGTTGAGCTTATTGATATCGACTCTTGATAATTTTTATACCCCTGCAAACTCGTCTCAATCGTTATTGCAGTCAAACGAAGATCACATGAATAGTTTGTGCCCCAAAAGGCTCTGCCGGAATACGTGTAAAACGGCACTGCAAACTCAAACTGACCGGTAGAATCAGTCATTGTTGAAACCAAGACACTTTCCTTTCGCCAATCGACATAACGAATGGCAACCGGAACTCCCGTTAGCGCGTCGCCAAATTCTGACGTTACGGTGCCAAAGAATTCATACGCTAACGTGTCACATTTCGCGTACACGACTGATGAGCCACTCACGAGAAGAAACGACAGCAAAAGACACGAATAAGGTTTGCGTATATTCACTGCTTCCACCAATCCTTCGCCTGCAACCACCAGTACGTCGCCTGCGCCGCCAAACGCCCGGCGTATCCATACGTCGATTGCAATCCAAATCGACTGAATCCCCAAGGCACTTTCGCTTCACCCGTTAATGCTTTGGCGATGACTTCACCGGCCATCGTTGTTGGGCCCACACCATGACCGCCAAAGCCCATTGCGTACCACACACCATCTTTTGCCTGACCGATTTGTGGCATCTGGTGGCGGGCATAGCTCATCATGCCGCTCCAGGCATAATCGATACGCACATTGGCTAACTGCGGATAGACCTTGGCGATATCTTTGCGCAGCAAATGCGAAACTTGCTCCGGCGCACGATCCTGAATCGAAATCCGACCGCCCCAAAGCAGACGGGTATCCGGCAGTGGACGATAGTAATCAAACGCAAAACGCGTGTCGTAAATGGCACAACCAGTATTGACGAACTCCTGCAGGCGCTCACCAAGTGGTTCAGTAACCATCACGTAGGTAGCAATGGGCATCACCGAGCGGGCAAATTTCGGCACCAGATTATTCAGGTAGCCGCCGCAACTGACCACCAGTGTTTTCGCGTTGACCGTGCCGCTGGCTGTATGAATTTGATAGCGACCGTTGGTTTGTTCGATGCGGGTAACGCGCGAATTTTCGTAAACCTGCACGCCCATTTGCTGCAAGGCCCTGGCGCAGCCCTGGGCATATTTCAGCGGATGAAAATGAAAAGCATTTTTTTCCCAAAGCGCACCGAAATAGCGCTCGGTTTTCAGTTGCTCACGCAGTTTGTCACGCTCAACCCACTGCCAATCCACCTCGAACGAATCCGCCATGAACGACTGAATCTCGCGCAACAGCTTGTCATCATCGAACCAGTTGGCCAGCAGCACACCGGAATCATTGATATCGCAATCAATCTGGTAGCGCTTGGCGCGCTGGCGTATCGTTTCTACCGCTTCCAGCGTACCGCAATACAACTCGCGTGCATGTTGCAAGCCAACCGATTTGATTAGCTCCGCCCCGCCGAGACTGAAACCACCAAATACAAATCCGCCATTGCGCCCTGAGGCGCCAAAACCAATCTGCTCGGCTTCGAGTAAAGCAACATTGGTTTGGCCGCGTTCCGCGAGACCTAATGCCGTCGCAAGACCGGCGAACCCGCCGCCAATAATGCAGACATCCACATCGATTGAGTTGTCGAGTGCAGATGCAGAGAACTCGCCAGCGGTAGCGCGGTAGTAAATGTTATTCAGCGATTCAGACATACCTGGTTCATTCTTATGAGTGCTGGTTTATTTTACCGAAGAGACATTTCTTCGAGCTATCTTGTTTTTATCGGAGCTGACGGTATCGAAAAGAAAAAGCGGGGCCCCCGTTAGCGCCAGCCGGCAACAAGCGTTCGTAGGCCGGGTACGCCAGCTGGGGTTCGCGCGGGTAAATAGTGAAGTACCAATGTACTTCGCGCCGCGCGAACGGGCTGAGCTCTGCGAAGCCCCGGGGTGCTGGCATAGCACTGATAAGGCATGGATGCCGCGTCAGTGCGGCCCGAGCCGGAGAATGCTTGTTGACGGAACTACCTTGTCGAAGCAGCAAAACCATTCTGGCGCTGTCGGGGCGCGCTTCTCTTTGAGTACTTTCTCTTGCGCGAACAAGAGAAAGCACTTCGGTCGCCGGTCCGAGAACCGGCATTCGTAAAAATCGAAATCCGCTCAAAGCTCGCGCGTTCAGCACAACAACGAACAATCCCTGATCAACCCAATTGCTCCAGCGGCGGTGCCACCCTCAACACTTCCTCTATCGTCGTTGCGCCCCCAGCCACTTTATAGGCACCACTGATGCGCAATAAATGCATACCTTCTTTGAGGGCTTGGTTACGAATCGGAGCGACATCGCAATTGGGATGAACCAGTTTTTGAATCGAAGGTGTCATCATCAGCATTTCATAAATGCCCTGCCGTCCGAGATAGCCAGTGTCGCGGCATTCATGACAGCCTTTCGGTACATAGATAACGTCTGGGATCGGCAGATCAAAAGGATGCACCAGCTCCTTCCATTTCTTGCTGTCCGGTTTCGCCTCGACCTTGCAATGCGGGCACAGAATACGCACAAGCCGCTGAGCCATGACACCTAACACCGTGGCATTGATCATGTACGGCGGCACGCCAATATCAATCAAACGGGTTACGGCAGAAGCGGCGTCGTTGGTGTGCAAGGTCGATAGCACCAAGTGACCGGTCAGTGATGCCTGAATGGCCATTTCCGCCGTTTCCAGATCGCGGATCTCACCAATCATGATGATGTCCGGGTCTTGACGCAACAAAGCGCGCACGCCGGTGGCGAACGTCACATCAATATCGTGGTTAACCTGCATTTGGTTGAATGCCGGCTCGACCATTTCGATCGGGTCTTCAACCGAGCAAACGTTGACTTCTGGCGTCGCCAGATGTTTTAGCGAGGTGTACAGCGTGGTGGTTTTACCGGAACCGGTCGGGCCGGTGACCAGCACAATACCGGTCGAGTTGCTGATCAACTGCAGCCATTTTTTCTCGGTTTGCCGCTCCAAGCCTAAGTCAGCGAATTTTTTCACCAGCACATTCGGGTCGAAAATACGGGCGACCAGCTTTTCACCGAACGCGGTCGGCAGCGCTGATAAACGCAGCTCCACTTCCAAACCATCGGGCGTACGGGATTTGATGCGGCCATCCTGCGGTTTACGTTTTTCCGCGACGTCCATACGGCCGAGAATTTTGAAACGGGCGAGCACGGCCTGACCAATGGCCGACGGCATCTCATAAACTTTCTGCAGTACACCATCGATACGGAAACGAACAATCGCCTTTTCGCGGCGAGGTTCCATATGGATATCGGATGCACGTTGATCGAACGCAAACTGCAGCAACCAATCAACGATGCGCACGATATGCTGATCGTTGGCATCGACTTCACCAGCACGCGACAAATCGACCAATTGCTCGAAGTTGCCGACTTTCGAATCAGAGCCTTCAACCGACGCGCCTTTGACCGAGCGCGACAAATGATAGAACTCGGTTTGATAACGATGTATCGCCAGCGGATTGGCCAGCACCAAACGGATTTCTTTGCGTATCGTGTGTTGCAGCGTCGGAATCCAGTCGGCGAAATGCGGTTCGGCGGTGGCAACCACGACATGATTGGCGCCGACTTCGACGCAGAGAATTTTGTGGCGCTGGGCAAATGCCAGTGACATCACCGCGGTAACGGCATCGACATTGATTTTCAGCGGGTCGAGTCGGAAATAGGTTACGTTGAATTCACCGGCGACCCATTCAGTCAGGTACTCCGGCGACAGCACATGATGCGGCGGTGGCAGGGATTTCAGGTTCAGCTTCGCGACCTGGGCAATCGCCGGCTCGGCGCTACCTGAGCGAATGCGCAGCTTGGCGGTTTGCACCTGCTGCTCGTTGATCATGCCCTTGCGATGCAGCATCTCCAGCAGCTCAATGGCCATCATGGGTCTGGTGCTGATCGATTGTCCGGTCACTACCGCCATAGTTGCTCCGTGTTATGCACCCAATGGTGCATTGGCAAAACTCAATGCTGAACGATTGTATACCCAGCCCCGCGATTTCGCTGCCATCAGTTGCGCATTATTGGCAAGATTCGAGCCGAAATACCCGTTTGGCATTGGCGGTCGTTTGCGCGGCAATTTGCTCGGGCGTTTCCTTGCGCAATTCACAGAGGGTAGCGAAACCTTTGGCGAGACTGGTCGGCAAATTGTGCTCACCGGGCCAGTCAGCAGGTTTCATATCCGGCGCGTCGGTTTCCAGCACAATCGTTTCCAGTGGCAACTCGGCCGCCGCCTGACGAATCCGGCGTGAACCGTCGTAAGTCATCGCGCCGCCAAAGCCGAGACAAAAGCCCAAATCGATCAGCTGTCGAGCCTGCTCCAGGCTACCGGCATAGGCATGAACAATTCCGCCCTGCTTAAATTTCAATTTGCGCAGGGTTTGTATGACCGGATCATGGGCGCGACGCACATGTACAACGGCCGGCAATTGGAATTCAGTGGCGATATTCAGTTGCGCTTCGAACAAACGCTGCTGTTCGTCTCTATCCAAATCCTCAAGATAATAATCGAGACCAATTTCGCCGATAGCAATCGGCTTTTCCCGTTCTACCCATGCCGGCAATGCCGCCAGATGTGAAGGCTGGTGTTCTTTCAGGTAATACGGATGCAATCCCAAAGCCAAATACATTTCCGGATGCTGACGAACAAACGCGGTAATCGTAGGAAAACGCTCAAAGGTCGTACCGGGCACCAACCAATGTTGGATATGCTGTTTTTTGCATTCATGGATCAGCTCGCCAGCATGCTCGGCCAACGGTGAATAATCGAAATGAATATGACTATCGAACAGTTCCATGAATGTGCCAATCAACACTATTGCGTTTGATTAAAGCATTGCGTTCATCCTCCCGCAAGTTGAACGCCAGTAGTCGAATTATTGGCAATAAAAAACGCGCCGGCTTGCGCACGACGCGTTGGACTGGATTGAAAGCGAATTACGAGTGTTCGCGGGTTTCCATAAACACCACATCCGGATAGCGCTCCTGGGTCAGGCGCAGATTGACTTGCGTTGGTGCCAGGTAAGTCAGGTTATCGGCCCCATCAAGCGCCAGGTTGTCGTGGCAACGATCTTTGAATTCCTCGAATTTTTTATCGTTATCGCAACGCACCCAACGGGCGGTGGCGATGGCGATGGGCTCGTAACCGCAATCAACGTTGTATTCGGCTTTCAGGCGGTGCATGACAACATCGAACTGCAGCACACCGACGGCACCGAGGATCAGATCGTTGCTGTTCAATGGCCGGAAAACTTGCGTAGCGCCCTCTTCTGACAATTGAATCAGGCCTTTCTGCAATTGCTTGCTTTTCAGCGGATCTTTCAAGCGCACACGACGGAACAGTTCCGGCGCGAAATGCGGAATACCGGTGAATTTCAGCTTCTCGCCGAGCGTAAACGTATCGCCGATTTGAATGGTGCCATGGTTGTGTAGACCGATGATGTCGCCGGCATAGGCTTCTTCAACATGCTCGCGATCGCGCGCCATAAATGTTAACGCATTGCCCAAATTAACATCGCGGCCCATGCGTACGTGGAATGCTTTCATGCCCTGGTTGTAGACGCCGGAGCAGATTCGGGCAAAAGCTATGCGGTCACGGTGCGCCGGATCCATGTTCGCTTGAATCTTGAATACGAACGCGGTGAATTTTTCTTCCGAGGCATCAACATCTCGCTCGACTGCCTGACGATGAATCGGCGCGGGAGCCCATTCCGTCAAACCATCCAGCAATTCGGAAACGCCAAAGTTACCGAGAGCCGTACCGAAAAATACCGGCGTTTGTTTGCCGTCGAGAAAAGCTTGTCGGTCGAACTCGTGGCTGGCGCCCTGCACCAGTTCCAACTCGGCGCGGAAATCGTCTGCCAGTGAACCAATCGTGGCGTCCAGCTCCGGATTGTTCAGGCCTTTGATCAACCGGCGCTCCTGAATCGTGTGGCCCATACCGGTTTGGTACAGGTACACCTCGTCACGGTGCAGGTGATAAACGCCTTTAAAAAATTTGCCCATGCCAATCGGCCAGGTGATCGGCGCACATTGGATGTTCAGAATGCGTTCGATTTCGTCTAGCACTTCGATCGGATCGCGGATATCGCGGTCCATCTTGTTGATGAACGTCAGAATTGGCGTGTCACGCAGACGGCAAACTTCCATCAGCTTGATGGTGCGATCTTCAACGCCTTTCGAGCCGTCGATGACCATCAGCGCCGAATCAACGGCCGTCAGCGTCCGGTAGGTGTCTTCCGAGAAGTCTTCGTGGCCTGGGGTATCGAGCAGGTTGATGATGCAATCCTTGTAAGGAAACTGCATCACGGAAGTCGTTACCGAGATACCCCGCTGGCGTTCCAGCTCCATCCAGTCCGAGGTCACGGCCCGGGCGCTGCGACGGCTTTTGACGGCGCCGGCGACCTGAATCGCTCCGCCGTGCAGCAGCAGCTTCTCGGTCATCGTGGTTTTACCGGCGTCCGGGTGGGAAATGATCGCAAACGTGCGACGGCGGGCAACTTCAGACTGCATGAATCGTATGAACTGGAACAGAAAAGGGCGGGAATTATACCCGAGCCTGACCCGCCGGCGGCGCTAAATTGTCCTGGCCATGACCAGACCGTCTTCCTTGCCTGTAAGGGTTCTATAGTAGCCTTTACGCCTTGAGAGCAGCTGAAAACCGAGCTTCTGGTACAGCGCCTGCGCCGCCGGATTCGACACCCGCACCTCAAGCAAGGCCCGGCTTGCGCCCTCTTCTCTCGCAGCCAGCATCCATTCTTGCAGCAGCAACTCACCGAGACCGCGGCGTTGCAGGTCCGGATCGATGCAGATATTCAGAAGATGCGCCTCATCGACGATGGTTTGGCTGATGTAGTAGCCAATCAGCCGCTGCTCCTGCATCAGGCAAACACAGTGATGGCCGTAAGCCAAAGATTCCGCAAGATTATTGCGTGACCAGGGTACCGAGTAGGCCCGAAATTCGATGGCGAGCACGGCATCCAAGTCGGCCGAACTCATTGGCCGTAGCCAGAGGTCACGTCCTAGAGATTTCATCAATGCGTAGCGACAAGGCCGGCCAGTAGTTGCAAGTCCTGCCAGGCTAACGGCTTCAGCGTTGGGTTCTGGCGCAGCTCGGCCGGGTGGTAGGTGCAGACCACCTGCATGCCGCCAAGCAGATGCACGCGACCACGGTACGGCGCTGGCACATCTGGACCGAGCACGGTTTTGGCGCTGTGGTCGCCGAGTAGCAACAGCACCGGCAATTCCGCCAGCGGTTCGCTGCGCTCGACACCGATCATCGCCAGTGAACTAGAGAACGGCAGGGTTTTCAGCATGGCGGCCAGCAAGCGACCACTTTCCTGATGGATATCCAGCAGCCGGTCCTGGGCGTTGTGTTCAGCACAGGCCACTACCCAGCAACGGGCATCGGCGCCGGCATTCAATACTCGTCCGCGCAATTGCATACGGGACGTTGAAACTGGCAGCTTTGGCGCCGCTACCGGAGTTACTGCCGAAGCAACTGGAGGGCGTTGCACGGGTTCGGACTCGGCGAGCAGGCTCTGAGCCGGCACCGATGGTGTCAGCTCAGGTTCCTGTGCTGGAAAATCCGAGGCCGCCATTCCCTGCGGCTGACGTAGCTGCCAGCGCGGAATGCCTAACCGTTGCAGAACATCCATACTCAATGAACGTGCGGATGCAGACGTGATTCGACCGTACTCAGCGTGTTCAGCGCGTGCAGGTAGGCCTTGGCCGAGGCAACCAGAATATCGAGATCGGCGCCATGGCCGGTGACGATATGGTTGTCATGCTCGACCCGGACATTGACCTCGACCTGCGAGTCCATCCCTTGGGTGACAGCGTTGACGGTGTATTCCTGAACACTGACCGTCGGCGCTTCCTGAATCAAGGCGTTGATCGCACGGAAGGCGGCATCGACCGGGCCATTGCCCTGGCTTTCAGCACGTTTCTCCTCGCCATTGATATTCAGCACGATTTTCGCCGTCGGCTGCTCACCGGTTTCCGAATGAACGTTCAAACTGACCAGTTTTACCGATTCGGCAACATGCAGTTGCTGCGAATCCTTGGCGATGGCCAGCAAGTCGTCATCAAAAATATCGTGCTTCTTGTCCGCCAACTCCTTGAAGCGAGCAAACGCGGCATTCAACTCGGCCTCACTGGCAAACAACACGCCGAGTTCGGCCAAATGGCTCTTGAACGCGTTACGGCCGGAATGCTTGCCGAGCACCATCCGATTGGTTGACCAACCCACATCTTCAGCGCGCATGATTTCGTAAGTTTCGCGGTTTTTCAGCATGCCGTCCTGGTGAATGCCGGACTCGTGCGCAAAGGCATTATTGCCAACGATGGCCTTGTTCGGCTGCACCGGAAAGCCGGTGACGCGGGAAACCAGTTTCGAGGTCGGCACGATATGGGTCGTGTCAATATCGGTGTAAACCGGGAAAAAGTCCTTGCGGGTACGCACAGCCATGACAATTTCTTCAAGGCTGGCATTACCGGCTCGCTCACCCAGACCGTTGATCGTGCACTCGACCTGGCGTGCGCCAGCCATGACCGCGTCCAACGAGTTGGCGACCGCCAGACCCAAATCGTTGTGGCAATGCACCGAGAAAATGGCTTTATCGCTGTTCGGAATGCGTTCGATCAACTGGCGAATGGTTTCGCCGTATTGACGCGGCATTGCATAACCGACGGTATCCGGAATATTGATCGTGCGGGCACCGGCATCGATCACCTGCTCGATAATCCGGCACAGGAAATCCAGCTCGGAGCGGCCAGCGTCCTCGCAAGAGAATTCGACATCGTCGATCAGACTGCGGGCTTTTTTCACCGCGCGCACGGCCTGTTCGATAACCTTGTCCGGCTCCATCTGCAGCTTGAATTTCATGTGAATCGGCGAAGTCGCGATAAAAGTGTGAATGCGACCGCGTGCGGCTGGCTTCAACGCTTCAGCGGCGCGCTCGATGTCTTTGTCGAGCGCCCGCGACAGTGAGCAGACGGTGGAATCCTTGACCGCGGTAGCGACAGCTTGCACCGACTCGAAATCGCCCGGACTGGCAATGGCAAAGCCGGCCTCGATGACATCAACTCTCATCCGCTCGAGCATTCGGGCAATCGCGACCTTTTCGTCCCTGTCCATCGACGCGCCGGGGCTTTGTTCACCATCCCGCAACGTCGTATCGAAAATAATCAGCTTTTGCGCTTCGCTCATGAGCGGCCTTCTCCCGTTCGTTACCTTTCTCCGATATAGGAACCGGAGGCGTTCAGATCAATGCCGTTATCTTACCGCTATACGAAAGCCAAACCCAATCGGGCCAGTAAAATTCCCTTCATTTGCGAGCCACGACTCCACTAGAATGCGCGACCCTTACGTAGCTCACGTTAGCCCCATGTTGTCACTGCAACAGTGTCAGGAAATCGCCTCCGCCCTCGCGGAAAAAGACTGGTACGCCCTAACCGATGCACTGTCGGCTGAAGACGTCATGCAGCTGCGGCAACAGGCGGCGCATTTACACGAAAACGGCCTGATGCAACCCGCGGCGATTGGTCGCGGTACCGGCCGTCAGGTTCAGCCCCATACCCGTAGTGATTTGACCGCCTGGTTCGATGAAAATTCGCCGCTGCAACAGCAGTTCATGGCTGGCCTTGATCGCTTGCGACAAACCCTGAATGAGCAATTTTTTCTAGGATTGGTCGAACAGGAAGCACACTTCGCCTGCTTTCCAGCAGGAGGATTTTATCGCCGCCACTTTGACAGCTTTCGCGGCAACAACGCGCGCCGCATTACCGTTGTCTGTTATCTGAATCCCGATTGGCAAGCCGAAGATGGCGGCGCGATTCGTTTGTACAACGGCCAGGAAGTGATGACCGATATCGTTCCACACGGCGGCACTTTGCTGGTGTTTCTGAGCGAAGCCATTCCACACGAAGTGCTACCAGCACTGAAAGCGCGCTACAGCATTGCTGCTTGGTTGCGCATACGCAGCGCATAAAAAACGGGAGCCGAAGCTCCCATTTTTAAAGCAACAATCTCATGGCAGTTTGTACACAACCTTGACCGAACCATCAACGGCACTACTGTCAATATAGCCAATCATGTTCGGATTGGCGGCTATCAGTGCTTTCACTTCGGCATTGCCACCAACATCTTTTGGTGGAGTACCTTTACCCGTGAACACCAATTGCGACCAGTAGGCCTTATACTGGCTGGCATTTTTCTTCGTCACGCCTTCGTTAAACTTCTCCCGAACCGGTGAACCTTCATCTTGATTGACCGGAACGGCTTGGTTGCCATTCGGGAAAGATTTTGCCTTGCCCAGGAACAAGCGGGCGACATCGTCCTCGCTCAGAGAATCAAACCCGGCAGAAGGGTGAACAATCACCGCTACTTCAGCAAAACTGACACTGCAAACTCCCAGAGCAGCGGCCGCGATCAGTGCTTTCATGGCATTACGCATCGTGGCATCTCCTCTTAAAATACCGTTTGGATGGCAAACGAAACGACATTCAGCTCGACATCGGATTGCCCAAAGTCAGCCAGATTGCCGGGACTGGTGTCTTCGGTCATGTCATATTGCAGTTTGAACGCGGAGCCAGGAGTGAAGTCCCAACGGAGCCCGATACTATTGGTTTCCACTTCTGCAACCGAACCAGCGGCAATACCATTTAGCGCGGATACTATCGCAGCCAAGGGCCCGGCGTTGGGTATTCCGCTCGACAAATCCGCTGCTTCGTCCTCGGTTTTTGCATGAGTGATGTGCACTAGCACATCGCCAAACCGCAAGCCCGCCATCACGTATGCGCGCTTATCAAGTGAAAACGGCGAATCCTCAACTTCAAACTCGATCACTTCACCGGACGAAACAAACATACCCGTATCAATCGTGTAGCCGAACGCCAAGAAGTTTCCACTATCGTCGGTGATCAAGCGATTGGCGTTGTCGGAGAACCCCAAACCATTGAGCGTTGCAATCAACCCTTGCAACTGAGGAGTTTCATATCCGGTAAGCGCCAAATCGGCCTGGTGATAAGCCGCGCGCAACGTCAGCCAATCGTTGCCAACGCTAAACGCTACGCCCATCTGATTTCGCAACTCTGTAGACAAAGTGGCCTGGAAATCGGTATTGAAAAAGCTGTCCGTTAACGCGCCGTAATAGCCCTGAACCGAACCATCCCAACTACCCAGTTGGAAGCGCCAGATAAAGTCAGCACCTTGCACATTATTGAACGGCAAGTAGTACACGGCACGTGGCGTTCTGATCCAGCTATAGGCATAACCGACATCAACATAGTCAGAATACAAATAAAGTGGCGTGCGGAAGCGCCCCATGCGCCAGGTGAACTGATCATTAACCTCGTAACTGATATAAGCCCACTCAGCCGAGACTGAATAATCTTCCGTGCCACGAGCAACAAATTGGCCGGTGACACGCAGCTTCTCGGAAATTTCCGAAGAAACCTGCAATCCAAACAGCGTGTCGCTGTCAAACGTGAAATCTTCCGAGTTATAGCCGGCGTAGGAATAGGCGTCACCGCCAGTTACCGGAAAGATTTCCTCATCGGCGATACCGCCGCCTACAGACAGAAAGCCGGAAAAGCTGACATCGGCGTGAACCGCTGTCATCACACAGCTGGCAACAGCGGCAAATGCCCATTTGCGTTTGTTGTTCATTACGGGATGCTCCTCATGGTGAACACGTTCCTGTGGATGTTTCCATTAAATACTGAATTGGCGTGCGACAGCCTCAAGTTTCGACGCCAGACCGGCGAGCTCATTGGATACTTCGGTCATTCTTCCTGCACTCGCACTTGTTTTTTGTGAATGTTCATTGATCGCAGTGACGCTGTTAACGATCGTTCTGGCTACTCGCTGTTGCTGCTCGGTAGCACTGGCGATGCGCATGTTCATCTGCGAGATATTGGTGACGGTTTCGGTAATTGATTCCAAACTCTTACCGGCCGAAGCAGAATTGTTGACGCTAATTTCTGCTTGGCGCGTGCCTTTGCTCATGACATCAACGGCGCTGCGAGCAGCGCTCTGCAGGCGCTCAATCATGCTTTGAATTTCAGCCGTCGATTGCTGCGTGCGCGAGGCCAAGGTGCGCACCTCATCGGCTACAACGGCAAAGCCGCGACCTTGCTCACCGGCCCGCGCCGCCTCGATCGCCGCATTCAAGGCCAATAAGTTGGTTTGCTCGGCAATACCTTTGATTACATCCAACACCATGCCGACTGAGGCGCTGTCAGCATCCAACTGGCGAATAACTTCTGCAGCTTGACGGACATCAACGGCCAGATTTTCAATTTGACTAACGGTTTCACGAACGATCTTAGAACCTGCCTTCGCTTGTTCGTCAGCTTCTTGTGCGGACGTTGCCGCCTCTGCCGCGCTGTGCGCAACCGACTCGACGCTATTATTCATTTCGTTAACGGCGGTCTGCACGGCAACGGCGCCATGTTGCTGCTCTTCAACCTGCGCTTTGGTCTCCGTGGTGACACGACTGAGTTTCTGAGCCAGCTCTGCCAACGGCAAAGCGGTTGCCACCACATCACCGATAATATGCTGCAGCTTTTCGATGAAGGTGTTGAACCAGTCTACGAGCTCGCCGATTTCATCCTGACTTTCTTTCGGTATGCGTCTACGTAAATCCCCTTCGCCCTTGGCGATATCCTTCAATGAGGTAATCACATGTTCGAGATTACGGCGCATTAGACTCGCCATCGCCAACGCAATGGCAAACATCAGAACAACCGTTGCAACACCGACCAACACACCAATGAGCACAGCACGCTCTGCGGCGGCATTGGCATCATTGATTCCGCTCTTGAAGTGGTTCAGTTGCGAGTCACGAAAATCACTCAATGCTTTTTCTGCATCATTGAACTGCTCGTTCATCCTGTTGATATCGGCCTCCATATTGGAAAAGTCAGCCGTGCCCGCCACCATTTGCGAAGAAAAATTAAATGCGGTGGAAACGTATTCGGCAACCGTATCGGCGATTTGATCCACTTCGCGCGTGGACTCTTTATCGAAACTGCTCAGTCGAATCACTTCTTCAACCAACTCGTCGCCCTGCTGTTTTACTGCGTCGAGCTGGTCTTTCTCACCAGCCAATACCGCTTGCTGTAATCCGTCGCGATAGCGTTTTAGATCGACCAGATTTTTCTCCGCCAATTGCAAAGAGGGAAAACGAACGTCCCTCACACGCTCCAGCGCATGGGCGTTATTGCTGGCGGTCCAATACGAGAAAATCAAGTAAAGGGTAAAGGCCAGTGCTCCCGCAATCGGGATCAGCAGCACCTTCCCGCGAATCGGTAGGGCGTTCAACCACTGCATGTTGGGTGCATCCTCCAGTTGCCTTATTCGGCAATGCGCTGAGGCAATTCTTGGTTATGTCCAAGTGTAGACGTGAACGTACAAATTGCCAGCGAGCCCAGAGTTGGCGAGCTTGATGGCGATCAACGACCAAAGCATTGGCGGCCTGACCCGCTAAGGGTATCGGTCGCCAATCGTGGGAGCTTGAGGGTAATTAAAGAGGGGATTTAGAGTTGACGCACGGGAATGCGTCGGTCAAGGGTTGCTGCTGTGGTCGTACAGCCTGCTTCGGGCTCCGTGATGCTGCAACCGCTAGCGGCCGAGCAATGAGCGCAGGCGCTGGTTTTGCCATGCGATTGACCCGGCCGTAGACCCGGCAGCCATTGACGCGATACCCGCCAAACAGCCCAAGCAGCAGCGAGCAAAAGCAAAATGGCTTCCACTATCGCGGTCATCACATCACCCCAGCCATAGGGCCAAACGGTAAGTGGCGAACGCCGCCAAGTAGGCCAGCGCAAAAAGATAAACCGCCATGATCGTCACTTGCTTCCAGGAGTTGGTTTCGCGACGAACTACCGCCAGCGTCGACAAGCATTGCGGCGCGTAGACATACCAAGCCAGAAACGCAAACGCGGTAGCCAGCGACCACTGCATGCCAATGGTCGATACCAGCATTTCCGCCACTTGCTCTTCTTCACCGGAAAGCGCGTAAACCGTACCCAACGCACCGACGGCCACTTCACGCGCTGCCATACCCGGAATCAGCGCAATGCAAATCTGCCAGCCAAAACCGATTGGCGCGAAAACCCACTCAAGCGCACGACCAATTTGTCCCGCGTAGCTGTAATAGATATCTGGATGCACAGCATTTTCGGGCGCGGCAGGAAAAGAAGATAAAAACCAAATCACAACCATCAACGCCAGAATAATGCCGCCGACCCGACGCAAGAAAATTCGCGCGCGGTCATACAAGCCGTAAACAATATTTCGCCAAACCGGGATGCGATAACTGGGTAACTCCAGCATCAGCGGATACGTCATCGTTTCTGCGCCATGCTTCTGCATGAAATAGGCAACAATGGCGCTACTGACGATGCCGGCAAGATACAACACAAACAACGTGATGCCTTGCAAGTTGAACAATCCTGCAACCGTTTGCTCTGGCACAAACGCCGCGATAATCAACGCGTAAACCGGTAAGCGCGCTGAACAGGTCATCAACGGCGCCACCATAATGGTGATCAACCTTTCTTTGGGATCTTGAATGGTTCGCGTTGCCATGATGCCGGGAATGGCGCAGGCAAAGCTTGATAGCAACGGAATAAATGCGCGACCAGACAAACCAAACAAACGCATGGTTCTATCGAGCAAAAACGCCGCACGTGGCAGGTAACCCGAATCTTCGAGCATCAAGATAAACAAAAACAGAATAAGAATTTGTGGCAGAAACACCACGACAGAACCGACACCGGCAATCACGCCATCGACCAGCAGACTTTTCAGCAAACCATCCGGCATCACGGAAGCCAGCCAAGAGCCGATTGCGAGCACAGAGCCTTCGATCAAATCCATCAACGGCTCAGCCCAGGCAAACACCGCCTGGAACATGAAAAAGAGCAGCAACAGCAACAAGATGGAGCCAAGCACCGGATGCATGACCCAGCGATCAAATCGATCTTGCCAAACCGGAATGGTGCCCGGGTCGATCACCGCTTTATTGATGATGGTTTCAACTTGCTGGTGCACGGACTCGACACTGGCAAGAGCCGGGTGTTGTGGTCTCGCGACAGAGCATGCCACCTGCTTTTTTAAATGTGCAATCAATTCATCCGCGCCGTGACTGGTCACCGCGACCGTTGCGATCACCGGCACACCAAGCATCGTGGATAACTGTTCAATATCGATTTTTATGCCACGAGCGCGGGCAACGTCCGATTGATTCATTGCGACGACCATTGGCAAGTTCATCGACTTCAACTCGACAACCAGACGCAGTCCAAGCGACAAATTTGCCGCATCGATAACGGCAACCAACATGTCCGGCGCACGCAGACCCGGAATACTTCCGGAAATGGCTTCGACCGCTACCCGCTCGTCCAGGCTTGATGGCCGCAGACTATAGGTGCCGGGCAAATCGACAATTTCAATTCGCCCTTCCCCTTCCCGCATCAAGCCGTGTTTACGTTCGACCGTCACACCGGGAAAGTTGGCCACTTTGGCGCGAGCGCCGGTCAACAAATTAAATAGTGCGGTTTTGCCACAATTCGGGTTGCCGATCAGCGCAACCTGCATCGCCTGCTCTGCACTCATACCAGCGCCACTTCGATCTTGCTTGCCTCCTGCTGACGCAGCGCGAATTTGGTGTTGCCGAGCTTCACCGCCATCGGGTCGCGGCCAAGAAAGCCAAAACCAAGAACCTGCAATGTCGCTCCCGGCACGAAACCGAGCTCCATCAGCCGTTGAGTAACGAGGTCATCATTGACGCCAAAACTGGTATTGGCGCGAATGCTCAGGACATTGGCGCGCATCCCCTGCTTCAATTGATTGAGTGTCTGCACAGTGAGCGGTATCTGGCTAAGATTGATGCTTAATGATAACGCTTTTTATTTAGATCAAGAAAACTATTTAATGATGCTTTGATCTGTTTGGGATTGATCCAAATTGGATCTCACTCGAATCGCGGAAAACGTTGGAGCAGCAGGATTCGTGCATTTGCTTTGGAGAAAAGCATTGTTTGGCATTGTCGCGGATCTTGTCATTAAAGCGGCTAGCCGCTTTCCTTCAGGGCCAGTTTTTACATTAGCGTTATCGCGAGCAATACAATTCACTCGCAGCATCCGTTGCGAATATATCGTTCAAAGAGCTCGAAAAAGAAACACCACAGACAAAAATCCCGGCACCTTCGTACCGGGATTTCTTTATTGAAGAGCTAACCACAGTTCCACTTTTGAGGCGCCATGACGACAAATTGCCCGCAAAGCAAAAAGCCCAGCTGATGAGCTGGGCTTTTTGGGTTTTAAGAGCTTGGCAATGTCCTACTTTCGCATGGGCAATCCACACTATCATCGGCGCTGAACGTTTTCACTTCCGAGTTCGGAATGGGATCGGGTGGTTCCCGTTCGCTATCGTCGCCAAGCAAACTGTTTCGCTGTCCCGTTGGGCTTTGCTTCAAGCGAAGCCAAACAGCCAATTCGGATAACAAGATTGTAAAGCTTTTTCAGTAATACCATCTCAACTAAGGCATTCACCGTACGACCTCCATGGATGGAGGAAGTGCTGTTGTGGTCTGGAACCACATCAGCGAAACGCTTTGGGCGTTATATGGTCAAGCCTCACGGGCAATTAGTATCAGTTAGCTCAACGTATCACTACGCTTACACACCTGACCTATCAACGTCGTAGTCTGCGACGACCCTTCAGGGGGATTGAATCCCCAGTGAGAACTAATCTTGGGAGAGGCTTCCCGCTTAGATGCTTTCAGCGGTTATCCCGTCCACACATAGCTACCCGACAATGCCACTGGCGTGACAATCGGAACACCAGAGGTGTGTCCACTCCGGTCCTCTCGTACTAGGAGCAGCTTCCCTCAATTCTCAAACGCCCACGGAAGATAGGGACCGAACTGTCTCACGACGTTCTGAACCCAGCTCGCGTACCACTTTAAATGGCGAACAGCCATACCCTTGGGACCGGCTACAGCCCCAGGATGTGATGAGCCGACATCGAGGTGCCAAACACCGCCGTCGATATGAACTCTTGGGCGGTATCAGCCTGTTATCCCCGGAGTACCTTTTATCCGTTGAGCGATGGCCCTTCCATACAGAACCACCGGATCACTTAGACCGTCTTTCGACCCTGCTCGACATGTACGTCTCGCAGTCAAGCGCGCTTTTGCCTATACACAATCCCGACGATTTCCGACCGTCGTTAGCGCACCATCGTGCTCCTCCGTTACGCTTTAGGAGGAGACCGCCCCAGTCAAACTGCCCACCACACATTGTCCCCGACCCAGATCATGGGCCTAGGTTAGAACTCAAAACATACCAGGCTGGTATTTCAAGGTTGACTCCACCGAAACTGGCGTCTCGGCTTCAAAGTCTCCCAGCTATCCTACACAAGCAGGTTCTAAGTCCAATGTGAAGCTACAGTAAAGGTTCACGGGGTCTTTCCGTCTTTCCGCGGGTACACTGCATCTTCACAGCGATTTCAATTTCACTGAGTCTCGGGTGGAGACAGTGCCGCCATCATTACGCCATTCGTGCAGGTCGGAACTTACCCGACAAGGAATTTCGCTACCTTAGGACCGTTATAGTTACGGCCGCCGTTTACCGGGGCTTCGATCAAGAGCTTCGCTTGCGCTAACCCCATCAATTAACCTTCCGGCACCGGGCAGGCGTCACACCCTATACGTCCACTTTCGTGTTTGCAGAGTGCTGTGTTTTTGATAAACAGTTGCAGCAGCCTATTTACTGAGACCAGCTCATGCTTCAGCCGCAAGGGCTTACACACGGGCCGGCGCACCTTCTCCCGAAGTTACGGTGCCAATTTGCCTAGTTCCTTCACCCGAGTTCTCTCAAGCGCCTTGGTATACTCAACCTGACCACCTGTGTCGGTTTCGGGTACGATTTCGTGTTGCCTGAAGCTTAGAAGATTTTCCTGGAAGCAGGGCATCTAGCACTTCACGTCCGTGGACGCTCGTCATCAGCTCTCAGCATTGTTCCCCCGGATTTGCCTAAGGGAACTGCCTACGACCTTAAACCGGAACTACCGTTCTCCGGATGCTATAGCCTTCTCCGTCTCTCCATCGCAGCAACACCAAGTACAGGAATATTAACCTGTTTCCCATCGACTACGCTTTTCAGCCTCGCCTTAGGGGTCGACTTACCCAGCTCCGATTAACGTCGAACTGGAACCCTTGGTCTTTCGGCGTGGGGGTTTTTCACCCCCATTATCGTTACTCATGTCAGCATTCGCACTCGTGATACCTCCAGCAAACCTTACGATTCACCTTCACAGGCGTACACGACGCTCCTCTACCATGCACCTTGCGGCATCCGCAGCTTCGGTATATCACTTAGCCCCGTTACATCTTCCGCGCAGGCCGACTCGACCAGTGAGCTATTACGCTTTCTTTAAATGATGGCTGCTTCTAAGCCAACATCCTGGCTGTTTTAGCCTTCCCACATCGTTTCCCACTTAGTGATAATTTGGGGACCTTAGCTGGCGGTCTGGGTTGTCTCCCTCTTCACGACGGACGTTAGCACCCGCCGTGTGTCTCCCATGCTCATACTTCCCGGTATTCGGAGTTTGCATCGGGTTGGTAGGTCGGGATGACCCCCTAGCCGAAACAGTGCTCTACCCCCGGGAGCAATACATGAGGCACTACCTAAATAGCTTTCGAGGAGAACCAGCTATCACCACGTTTGATTAGCCTTTCACCCCTAGTCACAGCTCATCCCCGACCTTTTCAACGGGCGTGGGTTCGGACCTCCACGAAGTGTTACCTTCGCTTCATCCTGGCCATGACTAGATCACGTGGTTTCGGGTCTACAGCCTGCTACTAATCGCCCTATTCAGACTCGCTTTCGCTACGCCTCCCCTATTCGGTTAAGCTCGCAACAGACCGTAACTCGCTGACCCATTATACAAAAGGTACGCAGTCACCCTTGCGGGCTCCCACTGCTTGTATGCATACGGTTTCAGGTTCTATTTCACTCCCCTAACAGGGGTTCTTTTCGCCTTTCCCTCACGGTACTGGTTCACTATCGGTCGATCAGGAGTATTTAGCCTTGGAGGATGGTCCCCCCATGTTCAGACAGGGTTTCTCGTGCCCCGCCCTACTTGTTACAGACTTAGTTCCACACTCTATATTTCGCGTACGGGGCTATCACCCACTATGGCCTCACTTTCCAGAGAGTTCCGCTATATAAAATGCTAAAGACTGTTGGCTGGTCCCCGTTCGCTCGCCGCTACTAGGAGAATCTCGGTTGATTTCTGTTCCTATGGCTACTGAGATGTTTCACTTCGCCACGTTCGCCTCGTACAGCTATGTATTCACTGTACGATGACCGTCTAAACGGCCGGGTTTCCCCATTCGGACATCCTGGGATATAACGTCTGTTTACCGACTCCCCCAGGCTTTTCGCAGGTTACTACGTCCTTCATCGCCTCTGATCGCCAAGGCATCCACCATATGCACTTATTCACTTGACCATATAACCCCAAAGGGTCTCAAATCAAAGCGAATACCTTACTTATTGCTGACATGGTATTACCTATCGAATGCGCGGTCTCACCCGCCCATTCAGAGCGCACAACTTCTCAGCTGCACACTCGCGCTTTCAATCTTGTCATCCAAATTGTTAAAGAACGATACCGACGACCTACATGGATGTAGGAGTGTCGCTAATGCAGGAGCATTTTGCGACCGCAAACGTCAGTGCCCAATCTTCTTTTCTCTTTCGAGCAAAAAGACTCGGCACTGACATTCGACTTTGACTGACTAGTAACTTGCGCTTGATGGTGGAGCTAATCGGATTCGAACCGATGACCCCCTGCTTGCAAAGCAGGTGCTCTACCAACTGAGCTATAGCCCCTTTTGTACAACGCTCACCTAATTTGGTGGGTCTGAGTAGACTTGAACTACCGACCTCACCCTTATCAGGGGTGCGCTCTAACCAGCTGAGCTACAGACCCGTGTTGTCAGTCTTGCCGGACGAAGTAATCTGTGTGAGCACTTAACGCTAAGATTTAGCGACAGGTTTTAAGGAGGTGATCCAGCCGCTGGTTCCCCAACGGCTACCTTGTTACGACTTCACCCCAGTCATCGACCACACCGTGGACGGCGCTCCCCTTGCGGTTAAGCTACCGGCTTCTGGTGCAGTAAACTTCCATGGTGTGACGGGCGGTGTGTACAAGGCCCGGGAACGTATTCACCGCAGCAATGCTGATCTGCGATTACTAGCGATTCCGACTTCACGGAGTCGAGTTGCAGACTCCGATCCGGACTACGATCGGCTTTTTCGGATTGGCTCCATCTCGCGATATCGCAACCGTTTGTACCGACCATTGTAGCACGTGTGTAGCCCTACTCGTAAGGGCCATGATGACTTGACGTCATCCCCACCTTCCTCCGGTTTGTCACCGGCAGTCTCCTTAGAGTTCCCACCATTACGTGTTGGCAACTAAGGACAAGGGTTGCGCTCGTTGCGGGACTTAACCCAACATCTCACGACACGAGCTGACGACAGCCATGCAGCACCTGTCTCAGAATTCCCG